>JBJOIM010000001.1:0-44494 GCA_046047175.1 Actinomycetota bacterium
GGCTCCACCAATGCAGGGAATCAATAATCATTCTGGTGACGAAAGGGTTTCGCGAGTCAATTGTGTTTCCGCAACCGGTTACATCCTCGTAATTTCCATAGTCGGAATGGCGATAAAAGGCTTTGTTGTCGATGCCTTTGAAGCAGAATGTGGGTCCGCCAACCCCTTCTTCGGCGGTGTGGTTGTAAACCACATCAAGAATTACCTCTATGCCGGCATCATGAAGTGCATCAACAGCCCTTTGTAACTCCGCAATCGGATCTTCGCTAGATGCATAAGCGTTATGCGGAGCGCTAAATGCTAAGGGGTTGTAGCCCCAATAATTTTGCCGACCTCTGGCATTAGTGTGAACTTCAGTTACAAATTGATGAATCGGCAACAACTCAAGTGCGGTAACTCCCAAACGTTGCAAATGTTGAATTGTTGATGGATGACCTAACGCTTTGTAACTCCCACGTTCATTTATTGGAATCTCGGTGTTGTCTGCGGTTAATCCACGTACATGCGCCTCATAAATAAAGCTCTTCTTCCAGGAAGTCCGCGGTCTATTAATAATTCGAGGAGCAGTGGCGGTTACTACCGAAAGTGGTACAAAACCTAAGGAGTCTCGATTATCTCGCTGGCTCAAATCTCCATGACCAAGATGATCCGTTGCATGGTGGCCAAAAATCTCTGGGGCATAGATAAGTTCACCACTAATTTGATGTGCGTATGGGTCTAGCAAAACTTTGGCGGGGTTGAAACGCCAACCTTGCTCAGGTTGCCAAGGGCCATAGATGCGATAGCCGTAATTTTGACCAGGGCCAATTCCAGAAAGGTGTCCAACCAGGGCCAATTCCAGAAAGGTGTCCATGCCAGATTGGACCTTCGCGGTGGGCCAAGGAGAATTTGGTTTCAACCCATTGCCAACTTCCATTTTCAGACTCACGCCGGTCAAAGAGGCATAACTCGACCGCATCTGCGGCTGGGGCCCAGATCGCGAAATCAGTTCCGCCAGTCACAACATGGCTTCCCAATATGTGGGGATTGGCTGGTTTCACTTTGCTATCTAAGCATCAGCGCCTAACTATTCGAGGAAGGCCGAGTGGAGAGCTAGATTACTGACCAGTAACATACCCGCCATGAAGATTGCTATCTGCGTCAAGCAAGTGCCTGATTCTTGGGCCGAGAAAAAAATGGTCAACGGTGTATTGGATCGTGAGAGTGTCGATGCGGTACTAAATGATCTTGATGAATATGCAATCGAAGAGGCGCTGCGAATCGTAGAGCCGCTAAATGAAGGCAAAGAGTCGCCAGAACACACCATAACTTTGATCTCGATGGGACCAGATCGTGCATCTGAAGCGATCCGTAAAGGTTTATCAATGGGAGCCGATGATGCGGTTTTGGTAACCGATCCGGCTCTAGCTGGTTCTGATGCCATCGCAACCTCAAAAGTTCTAGCAGAGGTAATCAAGAGTGGTGGTTTTGATTTGGTGTTCTGTGGCACTGAATCAACTGATGCCAGAATGAGTGTTGTACCTGCGATGTTGGCGGAGCGTTTGGGTTGGGCACAGCTCACCTTTGCCGGCTCAGTTAAAGTCGATGCGACAGCTAAGAATGTCGAAATTGCCCGCATGACTGAAAGCGGCGTAGAGAATATGACAGCTAACTTTCCATGCGTCATCAGCGTTATTGAAAAGATTAATGAGCCACGTTACCCATCCTTTAAGGGAATTATGGCGGCTAAGAAAAAAACAATTGAAAGTAAATCTCTGGCAGATATCTCTCTATCTGCAAATGAGGTTGGCAGTGCGGGAGCATGGAGCGTTGTAGAAAATGCTCAAGCTCGCCCACCTAGAGAAAAAGGTGTAAAGATTGAGGATTCTGGCGATGCTGGAACGAAGTTGGCTGATTACTTGGCAGAGAAGCGATTGGTGTGATTATGAGTAATGTATTGATTTTGGCTGATCATGACGGTGGCAAAATCTCAAAAACCGCTGCCGAATTAGCGACTCTAGGCAAAAGAGCGGGTTCAGTAACCGCGGTAGTTCTAGCCCCATCTGGTCAAGGCGATGCACTGGCCGCTCAACTATCCAACACAGAGATTGAAAAAGTTGTATTGGTGGAGAGCGATGATTTTTCTCGTCATGGAGTTCCAGCTCTAGTTGATGCGTTAGCTCAGATTGTTAATCAGCAAACTCCCAAGGCGGTTTTGATTCCATCTACTGCAAGAGGTAAAGAGATAGCGGGTCGTCTAGCGGTTCGTATTGGTGGCGGAGTAATCACAGATGCGGTTGACCTAACTTCTGATCTTGGCGCTACTCAATCTGTTTTCGGTGGGTCATTTACAGTGTCATCAAAGGTAAAGGTCGGAACTCCAGTTATTACAGTTAGACCAAGTGCGATTGAGGCAAGTGCTACATCTGCAACTCCTGCGATTGAAAAACTCACACTTACAATCGCCGATTCTGCAAAGTTGGTGACCATCACCGGTACACAGCCAGCTGCAAAGGGTGGCCGCCCAGAGCTAACTGAGGCAAAGATTGTTATCTCAGGAGGTCGTGGAACCAATGGAGATTTTTCACAGGTAGAAGCAATGGCTGATCTGCTTGGTGCGGCGGTTGGTGCATCTCGCGCGGCTACCGATGCGGGTTGGTATCCGCATACACATCAAGTAGGGCAAACTGGAAAAACCGTTAGCCCACAACTTTATGTCGCATGCGGAATTTCCGGAGCGATTCAACATCGTGCAGGCATGCAAACCTCAAAGACAATTGTGGCAATCAATAAAGATCCCGAAGCTCCCATCTTTGATTTGGCGGATTTTGGTGTTGTTGGGGATTTGTTCGCGGTACTGCCTCAGGCGCGCGAGGCGATTGCATCAAAACGCGGCTAATTAGCTGACCGCTCAGCAATTAGAATTGGCTCATGCCACGCGTCTATTTTGATAACGCCGCGACCGCCCCTATTTCGGAGGTCGCGTTACAGGCGTTCATCAAACAATCCCGTGAGGTGGGAAACCCTTCCAGCCTTCATACCTTTGGCCGCAATGCACGTCGCGAGCTAGAAGAGGCGCGGGAAAAACTCGCTGAGTTAATTGATGCACACTCCACCGAGTTAATTTTCACCGGCTCTGGAACCGAGGCCAATAATTTAGCTTTGAAAGGAATCTTCTGGCAGCGCAATCAGGAAGATTCAAATCGAAAGTTAATTGTTATATCTGCATTCGAACATCATGCCATCTTGGATCCGGCTATCTGGTTGAGTGAATTCAATGGAGCCGAGTTGGTCCAGATTCCAGTAGATGCACAGGGATATCTAAAGATAGAAGAGTTGGAAATTCTCTTAGAACAAAGAGGTAAAGAGGTCGCCGTTATCAGCATCATGCATGCCAACAATGAAATTGGCACCATTCAGCCGATTCAAGAGGTAGCAAAGCTGGCACAAAGATTTGATATCCCAGTCCACACTGATGCGGTGCAAAGTTTTGGCAAGATTCCAGTATCTTTCAAAGATCTCGGAGTATTTGCCCTAACAATAAGCGCACACAAAATTGGTGGACCGATTGGAGTTGGTGCGCTAGTTCTGCAAAAGGGTGTCGATATCACCCCATTAATGCATGGTGGCGGCCAAGAGCGTGACATCAGAAGTGGAACGTTGAACGCGGCAGGTATCTCTGCATTTGTAGCCGCCGCTCAAAGCGCAGTACGTGACCTGGAGGCAAACCACAAACGAGTATCTGAGTTGCGGAGAAAGTTGATCTCTGCGGTTCAAGAACAAATTCCAGATGCGACACTAAATGGTGTGCTTGAAGGGCAAACCTTGCCTGGTATTGCCAACATAACTTTCCCAAACACAGAGAGTGATTCACTTCTGGTGCTATTTGATGCTGAGGGCATCGCCTGTTCGACGGGATCTGCGTGTAGCGCAGGGGTTCAAGAAGCGAGCCATGTTTTGCTAGCACTAGGAAAAACTGAGTCAGAGGCTCGATCTTCACTGCGATTCTCGCTAGGAATTGCCAATACAGAGAGCGATATCGAATATCTTCGCACCTGTATCAAGCGGGTTATCGAACGGGCCCGGGCCGCATACTCAGTTGCTAATTCCGTCTCCAAATAGAAGAGCGAGCAGATGAAGTTAATTGCAGCAATGAGCGGAGGGGTCGACTCTGCAGTTGCCGCTGCACGCGCAAAGGATGCAGGACATGACATCATCGGTGTTCATCTTGCGCTTTCTAAAAATCCCAAGAAGTATCGATCTGGGGCAAGAGGTTGTTGCACCATAGAAGACTCCCATGATGCAAGAAGAGCGGCAGATGTGATTGGCATTCCTTTCTATATCTGGGATATGTCAGATGAGTTTCACGAAGGCGTAGTAGAAAATTTCTTGTCGGAATACGCAGCTGGTAATACCCCCAACCCTTGTTTACGTTGCAATGAGAAAATTAAATTTGCAGCGGTGCTAGATCGTGCCCAAGCCATGGGGTTTGATGGAGTAGTCACTGGTCACTATGCGCAGACCAAAGAGTCAATCGACGGCAGATTGCTTTACCGAGCCATTGATCCAGCAAAGGATCAATCTTATGTTTTAGCGGTTTTGAATCGCAGTCAGATTCAAGGCGCATACTTTCCACTTGGTGACACCACAAAAGAAAATGTAAGGCTCGAAGCCAAGGCACGTGGACTTTCGGTAGCGCTTAAGCCTGATAGCCATGACATCTGCTTTGTTCCTTCTGGAGATAATGCCGGTTGGTTGCGTGAAAGATTAGGTAGCGAGATCGGCCCAATCGTTGATGAAGCGGGAAATAAATTAGGTGAACACAAAGGTGCTTACACTTACACGATCGGGCAGCGCAAAGGTTTGGGGCTGACCGTTCCAGCCAAAGGTGGCGAACCAAGGTATGTATTGAAGATTGAGCCTGTGACCAACACGGTCGTGGTTGGCAATCGAGATGCTTTAGCCATCTCCGAAATATTTGGAGCCGCACCTATTTGGTGTGGGCCAACCCCGGAGGCCACAGAAACCCAGCCAAATAGAGGCTTTGTTCAAGTTCGAGCACACGGCACCCCACATGCCTGTAGCTATTTCCGACGGGTGGAATCTGGAATCGAGAACTTGGTTGCTGTGGTTGATGAACCAATTTATGGGTTAGCGCCCGGTCAAGCAATGGTTATTTACGATGGTGATCGCGTAGTTGGTTCAGCCACGATTACAGGTACGAAATAAATATGACCGCTCAAAGTTCGAGAGATCAAGTTCGTCGTGAGATGTCTGAACTCTCTGAGCAAATTAGAGACCATCAATATCGATATTACGTTCAAGATAAACCAATCATCTCTGATGCTGAGTTCGATCAACTTTGGCAGCGTTTAGTAAAGCTGGAGGGAGAAAATCCCGAACTACGTGATCCGCATTCCCCAACCTTGGATGTCGGAGGTGGTTTTGCCACCCACTTCGAACAGTTTGATCACAAAGAGAAAATGATGAGCTTGGACAATGTCTTTAGTGACTCCGAGTTAGATGCGTGGTTTGATCGAGTTGCAAAAGAAAGTTCCAAAAATACTTGGCTTTGCGAAGTAAAGGTTGATGGTTTGGCAATTAATCTGCTTTATGAAAAAGGGCGATTAACCAGGGCTTTAACCCGTGGCAATGGAACAACTGGCGAAGATGTAACGATTAATATAAAAACCATTAAAAGCATTCCACAACAGCTCAAAGGAAATGCGATACCCGAGCTAGTTGAGATTAGGGGAGAGGTATTTTTCCCAATAGATAAGTTCAATGAGTTAAATGACTCACTTGAGGAATCTGGAAAATCCGCCTTCGCAAATCCCCGTAACGCGGCGGCCGGATCATTGCGACAAAAGGATCCGAAGGTAACCGCCGCCAGACCTCTAGACATGGTTGTTCATGGGGTCGGTGCGATTTCAAATATGGAGTTTGCTACACAAAGTCAGGCCTATGAGAGTTTGGATAAATGGGGGCTGCCCACCAGTAAGCGTTATAAAGTGGCTAAAAATAAGGCCGAAGTTAAGGAGTTCATCGCTTACTACCTAGAAAATCGCCACTCTGTTGAACATGAAATCGACGGGGTCGTAATAAAGGTAAATGAAAGAGAGATTCAAAAGACTCTAGGCACAACTTCACGGGCTCCAAAATGGGCCATCGCATACAAATATCCGCCAGAAGAGGTAACTACAAAATTAATTGATATTCGCGTCAGTGTCGGTAGAACTGGAAGAGTTACGCCTTTTGGATTTATGGAACCGGTTCGAGTTGCAGGTTCCACAGTTACCAATGCGACCTTGCACAACATTGAAGAGGTAGAGAGAAAAGGTGTTTTGATTGGTGACACTGTGGTGCTGCGAAAAGCAGGAGATGTCATTCCAGAGATCCTCGGTCCGGTCATAGAAAAAAGAACTGGAGCAGAACGCAAGTTTGTCATGCCTAAAAAATGTCCGGATTGTGGCACCAAATTACGGGCTATGTCTGAAGGTGATGTTGATATTAGATGTCCAAATGCGCGCAGCTGTCCGGCCCAGCTTCGAGAACGTCTTTACTACATTGGTTCGCGCGCGGCGCTTGATATCGATGTTTTGGGTTATGAAGCGGCTAACGCCTTACTTGGTGACAAACTGATTGTTGATGAAGCAGACATCTTTTCACTGACTGAAAAGGATTTGTTGCGTAGCGAGTTCTTCCGTAAGAAAGATGGCAGCTTAGGTGCTAATGCGGAAAAGCTCCTTAATGCTTTGGAAGAAGCCAAGTCGAGGCCACTGTGGCGAGTTCTGGTTTCCTTATCGATTCGCCATGTAGGTCCAACTGCAGCGCAAGCTTTGGCAAAAAGCTTTGGCTCTATTTCTAAAATCGCCTCCGCAACTGTTGAAGAGTTATCTGAAGTAGATGGTGTCGGTGCGGTAATTGCAGAGAGTATTCAAGAGTGGTTCTCTGAAAGTTGGCATAAAGAGATTGTAAATAAGTGGCAAAAAGCAGGGGTTTTGATGGAAGGGGTACAGGTTTCATCTCTGCCACAAACACTGCAAGGTCTGACTTTGGTAGTGACCGGTTCACTAGAAAACTTCACCCGTGATGGAGTGAGCGAGGCCATAACCCAGCGCGGCGGCAAGGCCGCCTCCTCGGTTTCAAACAAAACCGACTTTGTTGTGGTGGGAGATTCGCCTGGCTCTAAGGCGGCCAAGGCCGAGGAGTTGGGTGTTCCAATTCTTGATGAGGCAGGATTTATCAAGTTATTAGAAAATGGACCGAGCTAGGAGTTAGGATTACAACATGTTGAAGTCACTTATTGCTCTGCGGGCACAGACATTATTTAGCGAAGTCGGCGAAAAGGGCCGAGAGCTTCCAGCTTCACCAGTTTTCTTTGGGGTATTTACCTTTGCAGTGTTGATGTTGATGCTTTACTTAGTACTTCGCCTTGATCGCGATTAAGAGAGTCGGCATTTTTGGTGGGAGCTTTGATCCCATACATTTCGGTCATATTCATCTGATCACTGAACTAAGCAAGAAAGCTAATTTCGATCAATTAGTTGTAGTTCCTTCTGGGCAACCATGGCAGAAAAACCCCGTCGCAACCAAGTTGCAAAGATTTGAAATGACTCAAATTGCTCTTCAGGATCTGCCTGTGCAGGTAAGTGATATTGAGATTAGTCGCGAGGGTAATAGTTATGCTATCGATACCGTTGTTGAAGTGAAGACGGCCTATGACCCTTGCCAGGTAATTTGGATTGCTGGAAGCGATGTTCTCCCGAATCTGAAAACTTGGCACCAAATCGAAAAGCTGGCGCAGATGGTTGAGTTCTTAATTGTGAAGAGGCCGAACTCCAAAGTCGATACCGCAGAAGTGCCCAGCTTTATCAAATTCACGGAGATTGAAGTAGATGCCCTAGACATATCTGCCACCGAGGTGCGCGGTGCGATAGCGGCTCAGAGTGATACCTCCCAGTTGATTCCTGCTAAGGTCGCCGAGTTCATCAAGAGCAAAGGACTATATGGCGCCGCGTAAATCAACGATAGAGCTCACGCAGCGCGCTGCCCATGCAGCGATTGAAAAATTAGGAACTGATTTGGTAGCAATCGATCTCTCAGCTCAAATGGTTTTAAGTGAGGTCTTCTTGTTGGTTAGTGGACAAAATGAGCGACAGATTGATGCCATAGCTGATGAAATCGAAAGAGAGTTAGCGAAGGTCGGCGAAAAGCCGGTGCGACGAGAGGGATCCGAACATTGGATTCTTTTAGATTATGAAGATTTAGTAGTTCATGTTCAGACCGAGGAGATTCGCCAGTACTACATGCTGGATCGACTATGGAATGACTGTCCTACTTTGCCGCTAGATGCGGTCGCTCAAGCGGCACAGTTCAAAAAGGGCGATGCATAAATGGCTCAGGCTAGGCAGCGGGTAGTTTTGTGGCGTCATGGTCAAACTAATTGGAATATTGAAAATCGCTTTCAAGGACACTCAGATATTCCCTTAAATGAGGTTGGGTTACAACAAGCTGAACATGCTGCACCGCTCTTGTTAGCACTTCGGCCCAACAAAATAATTTCTAGTGATTTGATTCGTGCTCAGCAGACTGCTGCGGCTCTTGCAAAGATTGCCGCGTTGGATATTTTGATAGATGCGGGTTTGCGTGAGACCAATGGTGGAAATTGGGAGGGAAAAACCGGAGCGGAAAATCGTGCAGAGGATTACGACCGCTTTGTTAACTGGCTAGATGGAGATGATCAACCTGCAGGACAAACCGGTGAGCGACGTAGCGAAATTGCGCATCGAGCGGTGAATGCAATTAAAGCTGCTCTGCATGATGATATTTCCACTCTGATTGTCGTCACCCATGGCGGCACCGCGCGATGCATTTTGGGCAAGATGTTGGATATGCCAATGAATCAATGGTCAGCTATTGGTGGACTCTCAAATGCTTGTTGGTCGATTTTGGAAAGCGGCCACCATAGAAATGGTTGGGTCCTAGTTGAGCACAACTCGGGATCCCTACCTGAGCCCATCTATGGAGAGGAAAGCGGGGCTTAGTTCAGGTAAGGTCTGCCGCGCAACAAAGTTAGGGGCTATAGCGCAGCTGGTAGCGCACCTGCATGGCATGCAGGGGGTCAGGGGTTCAAGTCCCCTTAGCTCCACAGATTTGCAACAAAAGAGAGTAGGGCATGAGTAATTCACGGGTTCCATTGCAACACATTCCAACAGGTTGGTCAGCAAAGGATTTACCAAATCTGGCTGGAAAACGTTTTTTAATTACTGGTGGAACAAGTGGAATTGGTAAGGAAGCAGCCCGTGAGTTGGTACGAGCTGGCGCGCAGGTAACCATCACCGCTCGAAATCCCCTGAAAGCTGAGCACACCCAAAAAGAACTTTCTAGTCATTTAATTTCAACTATGCAGTTGGATTTGGCGGATTTGAACAGTGTGCGCAAAGCGGCCCGGGAATTTGAGGGCGATATTGATGTATTAATTTTGAATGCTGGAGTCATGGCCGTTCCATTTACAAAAACAGCTGATGACTTTGAATTACAAATGGGAACTAATCACCTAGGTCATTTTGCATTTGCTGGTTTACTAAGCAAGCGGATCAAGTCTCGCGTAGTTACTATATCTAGCCAGGCGCATCGCACCGGATCTTTTGGCGATGGATCTGTCGAGTCAATCAGAGATATCTGCCTTGGGCGCAACAATTATCAACCTTGGGGTGCTTATGGCGCTAGTAAGTTGGCCAATCTTTTATTTACCTTTGAATTAGAGCGAATCGCAAATGCACGTGGGTATCAATTTAAGGCTTTTGCGGCTCATCCCGGTTATTCAAATACCAATTTACAGAGTGTGGGGCCAAAGATGCGGGGGAGTTTGCGTGAGGAGCGCGCCACTGCATTTATGAATTCAATAATTGCGCAATCTGCTGCAAAAGGTGCCCTGCCAACTTTATGTGCAGCAACCTTTCCGAATTTATATGGTGCTTCTTATATCGGACCAGATGGATTGATGGAGATGCGTGGCTACCCCAAGGCGACGAGGGCTAGATCAATTGCATATGACCAAAGTTTGGCTCGCAATCTTTGGAGCGTGAGCGAAGAGCTAACTGGCGTGCAATGGCATTAAAACAAGGGCGGTAACCTACGCACATGCATGAGGCCTACGACATCAACCATGTCCAGGAAAAGTGGCTTCCAATCTGGGATCAGATAGCGCCATTCCGCTCTGGAAAGAGTGATGACCTACGCCCAAAAAAATATGTATTGGATATGTTTCCTTATCCTTCCGGGGATTTACATATGGGCCATGCCGAGGCTTACGCGTTAGGTGATGTGATTGCCCGGTACTGGGTGCAAAAAGGTTTCAACGTTATGCATCCAATTGGATGGGATGCATTTGGATTGCCCGCTGAAAATGCCGCAATTAAGCGAAATGAAGATCCGAGTGTTTGGACCTACGAAAACATTAATACTCAAAAAGCGTCTATGCGTCGCTATGCCTGTTCCTTTGATTGGGATCGAGTGCTTTATACATGTGATCCTGAGTATTACAAGTGGAATCAGTGGATCTTTATCAAGATGTATGAAAAGGGATTGGCTTATCGAAAGAACTCTGCGGTTAATTGGTGCCCTTCCTGTCAAACAGTTCTAGCAAATGAGCAGGTAGTAGCCGGTCTTTGCGAGCGTTGTGACAATGCTGTCACCAAGAAGAAGTTGAACCAGTGGTATTTCAAGATCACTGATTATGCCGAGCGTCTTCTGTCAGACATGGAGCAGCTAGAAGGTAAGTGGCCCGAAAAAGTTTTGACTATGCAGCGCAATTGGATTGGCAAATCCACCGGAGCTGAGGTTTCTTTTGAAATTGAGGGCAGAGCCGAGCCGGTAGTCATTTATACAACCAGGCCCGACACTTTGTACGGCGCTACATTCATGGTGGTTGCTGTTGATAGTGAGTTGGCTCGCGAATTAGTGAAAGGTAGCCAGGTCGAAGCGGAGTTTGAAAAGTATTTTGATTCGGTAAAGGCGGCTAGCGATATTGATCGTTTAGCAACAGATCGACCCAAGTCAGGTGTCTTCTTAGGCAGATATGCAATCAATCCGGTAAATGGTGAGCGGATTCCGATTTGGGCTAGTGATTATGTACTGGCTGATTACGGAACGGGTGCCATCATGGCGGTTCCCGCTCATGATCAGCGAGATTTAGATTTCGCTCGTGCCATGAATCTTCCGGTTCGGGTGGTTGTTAAAACTGATGAGGAAGATCCATCAATTACTGGTGTTGCCACAGCTGGGGATGGCGAATTAATCAACTCTGGCAATCTAAATGGCCTTTCAAGCGCTGCTGCGATTTCACAAATTGTTAAAGAACTTGAGGATAAGAAATTAGGTAAAGCCTCCAACAACTATCGCCTGCGCGATTGGCTAATCTCGCGGCAACGCTATTGGGGAACTCCAATACCTATTATTCATTGCGAGAAATGTGGAGAGGTTCCAGTTCCGGAGGAGCAATTGCCGGTTAAGTTACCTAGCTCTGCAACTTTGGATTTGAAGCCAAAGGGAACTTCACCACTAGCAACCGCTACCGACTGGGTAAATGTTTCCTGTCCTAAGTGCGGTGCCGCCGCTTTGCGCGATACCGACACCATGGACACATTTGTTGATTCATCCTGGTACTTCCTGCGTTACACCAGCGTCGACTCGCATGACCAGGCATTTATCAAGGAAGAAGTTGAAAAGTGGCTGCCAGTTGATCAATATGTTGGGGGAGTCACCCACGCTATTTTGCATCTTCTTTACTCAAGATTCTTCACTAAAGCTTTGCATGACATGGGTTACTTAAACTTCACCGAGCCATTTACTAGATTGTTAAATCAGGGAATGGTAATTATGGATGGCTCTGCAATGAGCAAGAGCCGTGGCAATCTGGTGAGACTCTCTGATGAGTTAGAAAAACATGGAGTAGATGCGATCCGACTGACGATGGTCTTTGCGGGGCCCCCAGAGGATGATGTGGATTGGGCTGATGTTTCACCAGCGGGATCTGCAAAGTTCTTGAATCGCGCTTGGCGATTGGCTGGAGATGTCACAAGTAATCCCGGTGTTGATTTCACTAAGGGTGATTTAACTTTACGTAAAACCGCTCACAAGAGTTTGAATGACATTTCATTGGCGGTAGAAACCTTTAGATTTAATGTTGCGGTTGCTCGTGTAATGGAGTTAGTAAATGCGACCCGGAGGGCGATTGATTCCGGCTGTGGTCCTGCTGATCCTGCGGTGCGCGAGGCGGCTGAAATTGTTGCGATTTCCTTGTCTTTAATCGCCCCTTACACCGCCGAAGAGATGTGGGAGAAATTGGGCCATAAACCATCTGTGGCTTTGGCTGGTTGGCCAACCGTTGATCCAGCATTACTAACTCAAGATTCAGTAACCGCCATTTTTCAGATTAATGGCAAAATCAAATCTCGAGTAGAGGTGGCTCCAGATATTTCAGATGCTGATTTGGAAAAGTTGGCGCTGACAGATGCGGAAGTTATCGCTGAGCTTGCCGGAACACAGCCCAAGAAAATAATCACCAAAGCACCAAAGTTTGTAAATATAGTCTTGTAGTTGTTTTCCACAGCATAGTTTTTACACTCAAATAAAATGAAAGCCTAATAAGCTTTATGGGCGCTGATTTTATCTGCCCATGAATATTGCAGAGCTCAAAGAAAATCTATACAACTACACCGATCAACAACGTCGCGCCCTAGTTTTCATTAGTTTGCTTGGAATTGGACTGGCCCTATTTCTTTTTAGTACCACGAGGGGTAGCGCCGAAGCGCAAGAGGCTCCTATGCCAAAGTTAAGTATCTCTCCAATTGCAAAAAACATCTTGGTGCATGTTGCGGGCAAGGTTAAGAAGCCCGATGTTTATCCATTGCTGCAGGGCTCCCGAGTTGCAGATGCCATCAAAGCGGCTGGTGGCGCGAAGCAGGGGGTAGATCTCAGCGATATAAATCTGGCCCGAATTTTGGTTGATGGAGAGCAAATATATGTGGGATATCAACCAAAGGTGATTTCCTCATCCAAAAGCAGTTCGAGTAAAAAGAGTTACTCAGGAATTGTCAATATAAATCGGGGCACGAAAGCAGAGTTTGACTCTCTTACAGGTATCGGTCCGGTAATTGCGGCACGGATTATTAGTTACCGTAATCAAAATGGTCCATTTATGAGCATTGAGGATCTGTTAAAGGTCTCCGGCATTGGCGTTAAAACCTTAGCGAGAATAAAACTGAGATTAACTCTGTAAAGGAGCCATCAAAAAAGCCGCGGTCGGAACTGCGGCTTTTAATGTTCAGTGCCGGCATCTGGATCGGCGCCCTCTTAGCCAGTGCCTATAGTTGGAGATGGGCGTTATTGATTGCTCCAATTGGCCTACTTCTTTACTCGAGAGCTAATGCTGTTTCAATTCTGGCTTGGTCACTTCTGGTGGGTTGCGCGATTTACTCACTGCATCTGGCGACACTGCAGAACAGCCTGTTAGCAAAGATCGCTCAAGACCGTGGTGCCGTTGTCTTACAAGCCAAAGTAACAAGTGATATCAAGTCAACTACCCCAAAGGTGCAAGGTTCACAACTTAATCGCTCGCAGAACTCATTTGTAGTACGGGCCACCTATGTTGAGTGGGATAGCAAAGAGAGTTCAATACGTTTGCCGGTAAGAATTCTAAGTAAACATAACGCTGAAATTTCGTTGGGCGATGACATAGAAATAAGTGGCAAATTAATTGTTACAAAGGAAAAGAGAGTTGCGGCCACATTAATAACTGATGATGCTCCTAAGATTCTGCGCTCAGCAGGAAAACTATCTGAATTTCTAAATCAAATCAGAGAAGAGTTTCGGGGTCAGGCAGCCCGTTTCAATTCAAATGCTGGGGCATTAGTGCCGGGAATGATTCTGGGTGATACATCTTTACAATCGCCAAGTTTTACATCGCAGATGCGCAGATCAGGACTATCTCATTTGACAGCTGTTAGCGGTGCAAACTTTGCGATTGTTAGCGCCTTAGTTTTATGGCTTAGTAAGTTGTTATTTGAACGTTTGGTCATTCAACTGCTTACGACCAGTAGCTTCTTGGTGCTCTTTTTATTATTAGTGAGGCCTTCACCCTCAGTTTTGCGTGCCGGGGTAATGGCAGCGGTGATCTTGTTGGCCCGCGCGACGGGGAATAAGAGAAATGCAGCATCAGCGCTGGCAGCCGCCATAACACTTCTACTGCTACTAGACCCTTTTCAATCCCATGATCCCGGTTTTGTTTTGTCGGTACTGGCAACTAGTGGATTAATCTTCTTAGCCCCGGAGATCACCTCCCGTATGCAGAGTTGGCTGCCAAAATGGTTGGCCGAGGTTTTTGGGGTTTCGTTGGCTGCCACACTGCTCTGCACCCCTTACATTCTTTATCTCTCTGGAGAGATCTCAGCTCTGAGCGTTTTATTCAATGTTTTGGCGGCCCCAGCAGTAGCCCCGATTACCATTATTGGCTTCATATCGGTACTCCTACTACCCATATCTTGGCTCTCAGTATTTCTTTTAACTGTGACTACCTCATTGGCAAATTGGATTGTTTTCGTTTCATCGCTATCTCTATCGACGCCGACTTTGCAACTTAATCCTTTATTGTTGATATTTATTTGTTTTGTTGGATTATTGATACGCAAAACAAAGCGTCTCCTGCTATTCCTATTATTGGCAGGAGTTTTGATTATCAACTTGACGCCACGATTGGGATTTCCCGGATCAAAGTGGCAGGTTGTGCAATGCGATGTAGGTCAGGGAGATGCTTTAGCCATATCTCTAGGCAATGGATCGGGTTTGCTATTTGATACGGGGCCAGATCCAACTTTGATTGATCGTTGTTTAAGAATATTGAAAATAGAAAAGCTTCCTCTGATAGTTCTCTCTCACAATCACGCTGACCATACCTATGGCTTGATGGGGGCGATACGGAATAGAGTTGTTGGAGAAATTTGGAGCAATGGCAATGTCGAATTACCGGAAGATTTAAAATCTATTAACCGGGTAGTCAAGCAAGGTGATACCGCACAAATTGGAGGGATACTTTTAGAGGTGCTATGGCCAAAGTCGGACCTGTCGGTTAGTTATTCAACCCTTCCGGGAGATGGCTCGGCGGAAAACAATCACAGCCTGGTGATTAAAGTTATTCATAATGGGGTTTCGATCTTAATTACCGGCGATATCGAACCGGAGGCGCAAAGAGAAATTCTGTTGCAGGGCTATTTATCAGCGATAGACATTTTGAAGGTGGCTCATCACGGCTCCCGTTTTCAGGATCAAGAGTTTTTACAAACTACCCAACCGAAGGTGGCTTTGATAAGCGTAGGCAAGGGAAACAGTTACGGCCACCCCGACCCTTTATTGATAGATTCATTAGGAGAAATGGGCAGCGATGTGCGCAGAACTGATTTACATGGTCCAATCGCGGTGGGGTGGAGATTTGATGGCGGGATAAAGCGTTATATATTCACCATGAGAGATATGAGAAAGGAGTGGTGGCGGGTTCAATGGCGTTAGCTCAGATTGTTTTGATTCTTGGCGGCGAATCGGTATTGGCCGATCGCGCTCTATCTCAAGTGTTGGATCAAAGAGCTGATTATGAGAAATCAGTCTTGGATGGCTCCCAATTGGATTTAGGCAAGTATGCCGAGACCGTCGCACCTTCTCTATTTGCAGACAAGCGGGTAGTCGTTGTTAAAGATTTACAGGATGTGGTTTCTGAGGTACAGGATGAGATTGAGGAACAATTTGCTCATCTCGAGCCCAACCTCCATCTTGTTTTTCTGCACAAAGGCGGGGTTAAAGGTAAGGCCCTTTTAGAAAAGTTAAAGAAGCTAAAACCTGAGCTAATTACCTGCGAACCAATTAAGAAGGCGGCCGATAAAGAGAGTTTTGTTAGAGAAGAGTTTGCTAGACACGGGAGAAAGATCTCTCCTGCTGGAGTAACAGCACTAGTCGAAGCAACTGGAAGTGACACTAGAGAATTAGCTGCCGCATGTAGTCAAATTTCTTTTGATACCAATGCTGGGAAAGTGTTAATCGATGAAACCGATATCGCTAAGTATTACCAAGGTCGGGTAGAGGCGACCGGGTTTGATGTTGCAGATGCAACACTGTCAGGAAACCCGAAAGCGGCTTTGATTGCACTTCGCAATGCATTAGATACCGGCACAGATCCGGTAATGATTGTTTCAGCCTTAACCTCATCAATTCGAACTTTGGCTAAGGTCTCTGGTGCACCGCGAAATGCCAATGCCTTCCAACTAGCTGGCAGCCTTGGTCTAGCTCCATGGCAGATAGATAAGGCGCGGCGACAATTAACAAAATGGTCACCATCTTTAATCGCCTATTCCACTCGAGAGTTATCCCGTGCTGATGTGGCCATAAAAGGGGCGGAGGCGGACCCGATTTTTGCTCTGGAGCGCACGGTAATGGCGATCGCCAATCAGGTGGCCCAGAACTACAGATAGTCCAGTGCCTGGCTCAGCCTGGGCAGGCTCAGTTTGAGCCCAATCACGGTCGGCTGATACCCTTCGGCGCTCAATTAGTCCTAAGCACAACCGATTTACCAACTGGAAGGCTCAACGTTCGTGGCAAATATCAAGTCTCAGATCAAGCGAATCAAGACCAATGAAAAGGCGCGCCTGCGCAACAAGTCAGTTCGCTCATCTTTCAAGACCGCGATCCGTCGCTTCCGTGATGCTGTTGCATCAGGTGACTCCAAGGCGATTGCTACTGAGCTAAGTGCAGCAACCCGCGAACTTGATGTTGCGGTTTCCAAAGGTGTTATCCATGCCAACCAAGCTGCTAACAAGAAGTCAGCAATGGCAAAGTCAGCTCACAAAGCTGGCGTTCGTTAATCACCCCGGCAAAAATAACTTAGTAGGCGAGCGCTAATGCCTGCAATACCCTTAAGCAAAGCGCCACAACCGGCTGCCACAAATCCGGAGCAGATTCGAAACTTCTGCATCATCGCTCACATTGATCACGGCAAATCCACTTTGGCCGATCGCATGTTGGGAATTACTGAGGTTGTAGAGGCGCGCAATATGAGAGCGCAGTATCTCGATCGCATGGATATCGAGCGCGAACGCGGCATCACGATTAAAAGTCAAGCGGTGCGTCTGCCGTGGAAATCTGGAATTGATGGCAAGGAGTACATCCTTAACATGATCGACACTCCAGGCCATGTTGACTTTACATATGAAGTCTCTCGTTCTTTAGCAGCATGTGAAGGTGCGATTCTGCTTGTTGACTGCGCACAGGGAATTGAAGCCCAGACTCTAGCTAACCTGTATCTCGCAATGGAAAATGATTTGACCATCATTCCCGTTCTAAACAAGATCGATTTGCCTGCTGCTCAACCAGAGAAGTTTGCTCTAGAGCTTTCAAAATTAGTTGGTTGCAAACCAGAAGATTGTCTTCGTGTTTCAGGCAAAACCGGCGCCGGAGTGGAAGAGTTATTAGATCAAATCGTGGCGCAGATTCCAGCCCCGAAGGGAAAACCAGAGGGCCCAGCACGCGCTCTAATCTTTGACTCGGTTTATGACACATATCGCGGTGTAGTGACTTATGTCAGAGTTGTCGATGGTCATCTATCGCCTAGAGAGCAGATTCAAATGTTTTCTACCGGCGTCAAGCATGAGCTGTTAGATATCGGAGTTATCTCTCCAGAGCCAGTATCAAGCAAGGGTTTGGGTGTTGGCGAGGTAGGTTATTTAATAACTGGAGTTAAGGATGTACGCCTATCCCGCGTTGGAGATACGGTAACTACATTCCACAAAGCAGCCACTGAAGCGCTTTCTGGATACAAAGATCCTAAGCCAATGGTTTTCTCCGGCCTCTATCCAATTGATGGTGATGAGTATCCAATGCTTCGTGATGCTCTTGATAAGTTGCAGTTAAATGATGCAGCTTTAGTTTATGAACCAGAGACCTCAGCTGCTTTGGGATTTGGTTTCCGCTGCGGTTTTTTAGGCCTACTTCATATGGAGATTGTCCGGGAACGCCTCGAGCGTGAGTTCAACTTAACTTTGATTTCAACCGCACCAAACGTGGTTTATCGGGTCACTACTGAAGGTGGCCAGGAGCTGGTTGTGACCAACCCCAGTGAGTACCCAAGTGGGAAAGTCGATAAGGTTTTAGAGCCAATCGTGCGTGCGACGATTCTTTCGCCGAGTGATTTTATTGGCACGATTATGGAGCTCTGCCAGCAACGACGTGGAACTCTAAATGGCATGGATTATCTCTCTGAAGATCGTGTTGAGATTCGTTATACATTGCCGTTGGCTGAGATTGTTTTTGATTTCTTTGATCAACTTAAATCCCGCACCAAAGGTTATGCCTCCCTTGATTATGAGCCAATCGGAGAGGCCGAAGGTGATTTGGTGAAGGTGGACATCTTGTTACAGGGCGACACGGTTGATGCATTTAGCTCGATTGTTCATCGCGAAAAGGCTTATGCGTATGGCGTAATGATGACAACCAAATTACGTGAGTTGATTCCAAGGCAACAATTTGAGGTTCCGATTCAGGCAGCGATTGGTGCGAAAATAATCGCGCGTGAAAACATCCGTGCTATTCGAAAGGATGTTTTGGCAAAGTGTTACGGCGGTGACATCACCCGAAAGCGCAAACTTCTGGAGAAGCAGAAGGAAGGTAAGAAGCGCATGAAGATGGTTGGTCGGGTTGAGGTTCCCCAGGAGGCGTTTATCGCTGCGCTATCCACCAACGCTGATGCTGAAAGTGGAAAGGTCAAAAAGTAAGGTGAGCCGCAGGCTCTCGTTTTATATCCATATCCCTTACTGCATTAAGCGCTGTGGTTACTGCGACTTCAACACTTACACGCCTGCGGAGTTAAAGGGCCCAGATCTTTTATCGGTTTCCAGTAATTACATATCCGCAGCGATTACTGAGATTGGTATGGCCCACAAGGTTGTGGGGGAGGTTGAGGTGCCGAGCATCTTTTTCGGAGGTGGGACACCTTCCTTAATGCCGGCACAGGAATTGGCTGCGGTGATCAGCGAGATACGCAGCAAATTTTCACTACTTCCTGACGCGGAGATAACTATCGAGGTCAATCCTGATTCAGTAACTCTGCAGTTCTTGCATGAGATGCGTGCCGCCGGCGCCAATCGAATCTCAATGGGGATGCAATCTGCAGTCCCACATGTTTTACAGGTTCTAGATCGCACACACAATCCAGAGAATGTGGCTACCGCTGTTTCAAATGCACGTGCCGCAGGTTTTGAACATGTAAGTGTTGATTTGATTTATGGTGCGCCGAAGGAAAGCTTCGCAGATTGGCAAAGTTCAGTTCAAGCTGCACTTTCCCTTCCAATTGATCACATAAGCGCTTATGCCTTAATCGTCGAAAAAGGAACCAAGTTAGCGGCTCAAGTTTCGAGGGGAGATTTGGAATTACCTTCCGAGGATGAAACTGCAGAGAAATATAGATATGCAGATGACCAATTTGTAGCTGCGGGTTTTGATTGGTACGAACTTAGCAACTGGAGCAAACCAGACGGTAGTTGCAAACACAACATCGCATACTGGGATGGCTCACATTGGTGGGGAATTGGTCCAGGCGCACATTCATATCTTGATAACAAGAGATGGTGGAATGTAAAACATCCAAATACCTATATCCAAAAGGTTTCTGAAGGCGATTTACCGGTATTGAATGAAGAGCATTTAACCCCTGCCAATCTTGCAGATGAGTACATCATGTTGCAGATAAGGAGAAGAGAGGGAATTCCCTTGGACAGATTAGATAAGAAACAGGTAGAAAATTGCCTAGAGTATTTATCGAGTGGACATTTAAATGGGCAGAGTTGGCGGGATGGAAAGTTAGTATTAAGCCAATCGGGCCGCTTAATTGCGGATCGAATCGTGCGTTCTCTGGTGATGTAGTAAATTTGCGCCCATGTCCACTCTTCACACTGTAATTACCTTGTTTTTAGCGGTGGCTTTTTTATTTGCAGGATTATCTAAGGCCAGCGGCAGTAATGCTGGGTTGTCCGGTACCAGAGATGTGGGCTTCCCTGATGGACTTGCGAGATTAGTAGGAATCTTTGAGATTCTGGCTTCCTGCTCTCTTTTCATCGGCTTCGCTTTAGAAAACACAGATTTGAAGTTATATGGATTTGTAATTGTCTGGTTCGTAATGGCTGGAGCTATCTTCTTTCACTTTAAAGCCAACAAGGCCCGCACTGCATTTCCAGCTATGTTGTTAATAATTCTCTCCACTATTGGCATCGCAACGATATAGATCTTCACAAAAATGGAAACCCGTCAGCTAGAAATTCTGCGCGCAATTGTTGAAGAGTATGTCGCAACTGAAGAGCCGGTTGGCTCTAAAGCGATATCGCAGCGTCATGGATTAGGAATTTCGCCAGCCACAATCCGCAATGAGATGTCGGTTCTAGAAGATGCCGGTCTGATTACGCAACCACACACCAGCGCCGGTCGAATTCCAACCGACAAGGGTTATCGACTATTTGTCGACAAGATCGCAACTGTTAAACCTTTGTCAAAGGCAGAACGTCGTGCCATTGAAACCTTTTTAGAAGGGGCCAATGATTTAGATGACATCGTTATGCGTACCGTACGCCTGTTGGCTCAGGTGACTAAGCAGGTTGCTGTTGTGCAGTACCCCTCGCTGACAAGATCACGAGTCAAACACATCGAACTTGTGCAGCTAACCCCATCTAGGTTGATGATGGTTTTGATTACGAATACCGGAAGAGTTGAACAACGGGTATTGGAACTGCCATATGACTTGAGCGAAGCGTTATTAACTGATCTACGCACCCGGCTGAACCAAGCTGTTACTGGAAAGCCAATGTCAGATGTTGCGTCTCAATTAGAGGGAATTCTTTCTGCCTTTGGTCGAAATGAGAGAACCTCAACTGCACTGATAATCTCCAATCTAATTGAAATGGCAATTGAAAGACCAGAGGAAAAAGTGGTTTTGGCAGGAACCGCTAACTTGGCACGGGCTACCGGAGAATCATCTGCAGAGATTCACGGAATTCTCGAAGCGTTAGAGGAGCAGGTAGTTTTGCTTCGCTTACTCAGCGATGCCGGTGACACCATGAGGGTGCGCATTGGAGAAGAGCAAAACGAATCAGTTTTAAAGAAAACCAGCTTGGTAAGTATGGGATATGGATTTGATGGCTCCTCTCTCAATAAATCTTCTCTGGGAGGATTGGGAATTATCGGTCCAACCCGAATGGATTACTCATCCTCTATGTCAGCGGTAAATGCGGTTGCTAGATATGTTGGCCGCTTTCTAACGGATAATCAATCATGAGCGATCACTATCAAACACTTGGAGTTGATCGCAGCGCTTCAGCAGATGAAATAAAAAAGGTTTATCGCAAACTAGCGCGTGAGATGCATCCTGATGTAAACCCTGATCCAAAGGCGCAGGAACGCTTTAAAGAGATTACCGCAGCTTATGAGGTATTAAGTGATCCTCAGAAACGTAGCGCTTATGATCGCGGCGGAGATAATTTCGGTGGTTTTGGTGGCGGCTTCGGTGGATTCAGCGACATCATGGATGCTTTCTTTGGCGGTGGTGGCTCGCCACGTGGACCACGACCCAGAATGCGCCAAGGTCAAGATGCCTTAATTAGAACCACAATTGATTTGCATGAAGCATGTTTTGGAACTGATCGAGAAATTGGTGTCGAAACCGCTGTTATCTGTACTAAATGTGGCGGCGATGGCTGCGCTCCGGGAACATCTCCAAAAACCTGTGATATCTGTAGAGGTCGCGGCGAAATTCAACAGGTCACAAGATCTTTTATCGGTCAGGTAATGACTTCAAGGCCATGTGCAAGTTGTCAGGGATTTGGAACGGTAATTCCTTCAGTGTGCAGCGAGTGTGCTGGTGATGGACGGGTTCGAGCCAGACGCAGTATTGATGTGAAGATTCCTGCTGGAGTTGAAACTGGAAATCGCATGCAGCTATCTGGTCAGGGCGAAGTGGGTCCAGGTGGTGGACCAGCTGGTGATTTGTATGTCGAGATAATCGTTGAAGAGCATGAGTTCTTAGTGCGGGAGGGTGATGATTTACATCTTTCCGTATCAACCCCTATGACAGCTGCAGCTCTAGGAACCACAATGAAAGTTGAAAGCCTCGATGGCGAGATTGAGATTGAGATTAAAGCTGGCACACAAAGTGGGCATGTAATTACGATTAAAGGAAAAGGTATGACCAGGCTCCGTGGTGGCGGCCGAGGTGATTTATTCGCCCATATAAATGTGGAGATTCCCACCAAGTTATCCAAGCGACAAGAGGAGTTGTTACGGCAGTTCGCTGATGAGCGGGGCGATAACTCAAAATCCACACAGGTAAAGAAAAGTTCTGAAGGTGGAATCTTCGGCAAGTTTAGGGATGCGTTTAAAGGCTAATGCTGCCACTTTTTATAGTCGATAATCTGCCTAACTCTGGATCATTAGAGATTGATGGAGATGAGGCCAAACACGCGATTTCGGCTTTGCGAATTAAAAGTGGAGAATTGATTTCAGTAACAGATGGCAAAGGCGGGAGAGCTGATGCGCAGGTAATCAGCGTAAACCGAAAAACATTTGTAGTTGAATTAAATAATTATCAACAAGAGCCAAGTTCTCAGATAAAACTATCGGTGGTCCAGGCCCTAACAAAAGGGGATAGAGCTAGAGAAACCATAGAGTTACTTACCGAGGCTGGGGTAGATGAAATACTCCCTTGGAGCGCACAGCGCTGTGTTGGGCAATGGAAGGATGATGCCTTAGAAAAATGGAGAATCTGGGCCAAAGAGGCCACTAAACAATCTAGAAGAAGTTGGATTCCGGAGATTTTAGATATTCAAACCACCAGAGATATTGCGACGAGAGTTAAAGATTCTGAGCTTTCGCTGATCTTCCATGAGACAGGTGAGAAAAAACTTTCCCAAGTTTTATCTGAGAAATCACCCTCTTCTCTGCAGTTGATTATCGGTCCGGAAGGTGGGATCTCAGAAACGGAGTTAGAAGCTTTTAAGTTGGCTGGGGCCATAGAGGTAAGTATGGGTAAACCGGTATTTCGCTCCGCCCATGCCGGCGCTGCTGCTTTGGCAGCGGTGCAAACCGGGTTAAGGGTCTGGTAGAGATAGCCCATGGACTGTCTTTTTTGTGCAATAACAAGAGGGGATATCCCGGCTGCAAAGCTTATGGAGAGTGAAAAAGCCCTAGCCTTTAATGACATTAACCCGCAAGCACCGGTTCATATTTTGATTATTCCAAAATCACATTATGAAAACATTGCCGAGTTGTCTAGCCAAGAGCCAGATACCGTTTCTGAACTTTTCAAAATGGCGCACCAACTTTCTCTAGATAACGCTCTTGAGGGTTACCGAACCGTTTTCAATACTGGAGCAGCTGCCGGACAGAGCGTTTTTCACGCTCATTTGCACCTCTTGGGCGGACGAGCGCTGCAATGGCCACCTGGATAGACTTGGCCTAATGGATCGCATTGTTCTTACTCTGCCCGGCGATATATCAAGTGTTGCGCTCACAGGGCCTAACGATTCATACATTCGCGCTCTAGAGAACGCCTTTCCTGACATCGCAATCACTGTTCGGGGTAATGAGGTAATTGTCCGAGGAAGCGCTGAAGGTACAGAGCGGGTGAAGAATTTGATGCAAAACTTCTTGACCGTTGTGCGTTCCGGACAGTCTTTAAGTGATGATGCAGTGCGACGTTCAATCGCAATGGTGCAGGGCGGTAATGAGTCTCCAGCAGAGGTTCTTACTTTGAATATTTTGAGCAACCGCGGAAAAACAATCAGACCAAAGACCGCTAATCAAAAACGTTATGTTGATGCGATAGATAAGCACACTGTTACTTTTGGTATCGGGCCCGCTGGAACTGGTAAGACATATCTGGCAATGGCAAAAGCGGTTCAAGCATTACAGTCAAAGCAGATAAATAGAATTATCTTGACCCGTCCAGCTGTTGAAGCGGGTGAGCGATTAGGGTTTTTGCCGGGGACTTTGCATGAAAAGATTGATCCTTATTTACGTCCGTTATTTGATGCTTTGCATGACATGTTGGACCCAGAAGCGATTCCAAGGTTGATGTCTTCAGGAACTATTGAGGTAGCTCCACTGGCTTACATGCGTGGTCGCACCTTAAATGATTCATTCATTATTTTAGATGAGGCTCAAAATACCTCTCCTGAACAGATGAAGATGTTTCTAACTCGCCTGGGATTTGGCTCAAAGATGGTTGTTACTGGAGATGTCACGCAGATCGATTTACCAACACATCAGGAGTCGGGTTTGAGCATCGTCAGAGATATTTTGGAGGGCATCCCAGACATCTCCTTTATGGATTTAACTTCAGAAGATGTTGTTCGCCATCGATTGGTTAGTGAAATCGTTGACGCCTATGGCAAGTTTGATGCACGGTCCGAAGGTAGCCACCCTGGTCGCCGGATAAACAAGCCACGTTCTCTAAGGAGTGATCGCTGATTCTTTCCTTAATGCTTTTGAGCATGTGGATTTGAGTGCGAAATGAATATAGAAATAACAAACCTCACTGCGATTGACTGTTCCGAGTCAAAGCTGGTGTCTGTCGCAGATTATGCGATGCACTCATTGGGATTACACAAGGATTGCGAGTTAAGCATTTCTCTTGTCGATGAATCAGAGATGAGCGCCTTGCATGTGCGCTGGATGGATGAGCCAGGAGCTACTGATGTTCTATCGTTTCCTATGGATGAACTGCGGCCAGAATCTGCCGCATCAGGCCCGGGAATGTTGGGTGACATAATTCTCTGCCCAGAGTTTGCGGCACGACAGGCAAACCAGATTGGACATACCCTCCAAGAGGAGTTAGAGCTTTTGACGGTTCATGGCGTTTTGCATCTTGTTGGTTTTGATCATCGGGAAGAGGATGAGAAGAATCTTATGTTTGGTCTGCAGGAAAGATACTTAACTAATTGGAGAGCACAGCAATGACAATTAACGCATCCTTATCAGTAATAGCTCTTTTGCTATTTGCTGGGTTTCTTGCGGGCTCTGAATCTGCCATTAACTCTATATCCCGAGTCTTTGTTGAAGAGTTACAGGTTAAGTCCTCTCGTGCAGCTGGTTGGGTACAAAAAGTACTGAAGGAGCCAGCTCGATACTTAAATGTAATTCTCTTTGTCCGCAAGGCTTGCGAGTTGACCGCTACTGTAATTGTTGCCGAATCTTTAAGAGCTTATTTTGATTCAATCTTTGCATCTATGGCTGCAGCTATCGGCGTCATGCTGGTGCTCTCATACGTTGTAGTCGGAGTTGGACCCCGAACTTTGGGTAAACAGCATGCCGGTAAATGGATTGTGCCTTCTTGTTTTATGGCAGTTCTGCTTTCAAAAATTCTTGGCCCTCTAACCACCTTGTTAATTGCAATTGGAAATGCACTAACCCCTGGCAAGGGTTTCAAATCTGGGCCTTTTGCTAATGAGGCAGAGCTGCGAGATCTAGTGGATCAGGCCCACGAGCGTGGTTTAGTTGAAGAATCAGAGCATGAAATGATTCACTCAGTATTTGAACTGGGCGATACCTTGGTTCGTGAGTTGATGGTGCCGCGCACTGAGATGGTTTGGATTGAAGGCAATAAAAACCTACGTCAAGGACTTTCATTAGCTTTGCGCTCCGGCTTTACCAGAATCCCGGTGATTGGGGAAAACCTAGATAACATTTTGGGCATCGCCTATGTAAAGGATTTGGCGAAACGAACCCATGAGTATCGCGAATCAGAGCAAACCGAGCTAGTCAAAGAGCATTTACGAAAAGCTTCCTTTGTTCCAGAAACCAAGACCGCATCAGAGCTGTTAAAGGAGATGCAGCGAGATCAGATTCACTTAGCTATCGTGGTAGATGAGTACGGCGGAACCGCAGGATTGATCACCATCGAAGATATTCTCGAGGAGATCGTCGGTGAAATCGCTGATGAATACGATGATGATGTTGAAGAGATTGAATGGATTTCAGAGAAACAGGCAAGGGTTTCAGCACGTCTACATCTCGAGGATCTCGCGGATAATTTGAAGTTGGATTTGAGTGAGGAAGAGCTGGAGGATGTAGACACCGTTGGTGGTTATGTGGCTAAGGTTCTTGGCAGAGTTCCCATTCCAGGTAGTAGTGTGAAGTTACATGGCTGGGAGATAATTGCAGAACGTCCAGTTGGTAGACGCCATAGAATCGCTACCTTTGTACTGGAGAATCAAAATGTTGATTCGGCTACCAATGTTCCAACTGAAGAGGTTTAAGGTTAGCCAGTGCGCATAGTCAGATTTGCTCCCCCCGAAGGCTCAAAACTTGGAGCCGATCCACATTTTGGAATCCTGGAAGATGACAAAACCATCCGAGCGATCGCTAGTGATCCGCTCTATGCTGGGGTTTTCCCGGAAGATGATCGATTCTCAATCGATGATGTGCGGTTACTAGCTCCCGTTATTCCACGCAGTAAAGTGGTTTGCGTAGGCAAGAATTACGCTGACCATGCTGCGGAAATGGGTGGAGAGGTTCCATCTGAGCCGATTATTTTCATCAAACCAAACACCTCTGTAATAGGACCCAATGAGGTTATTCAGTGGCCGAGCACCTCCGAGCGGATTGATCATGAAGCGGAGCTAGCGGTCGTGATTTCAAAAATCTGCAAAGAGGTTCCAAAGGAAAAGGCTCAAGATGTGATTTTTGGTTACACCTTGGCAAATGATGTAACTGCACGCGATCTGCAAAAGAAGGATGGACAGTGGAGTAGAGCAAAAGGATTCGACACTTTTTGTCCACTAGGGCCATGGATCGATACTGATTTCAAACCAGGAAGCCAACTAGTAACGGCTCATGTCGATGGAGAGTTGAAACAATCCGCTCCCTTATCCGATATGGTTTTCGATGTTCCATTCATTATCGAGTTTGTAACCAAGGTTATGACTCTGCTGCCAGGTGATGTAATTCTTACCGGCACCCCTTCAGGAATTGGTCCTATGAATGCTGGAGGAGAGGTTGTCGTGTCCATCGAGGGTTTGGGTAGTTTGAGGAATCGGGTGTCTAGACGTGGCTAATAACCAAAGAGATGTTCGGGTTCGATTCGCACCTTCACCTACTGGAGATTTACATGTCGGCAATATCCGCACCGCACTTTTTGATTGGGCTTATGCCCGACATACAGGCGGAAAGCTAATCTTCAGAATTGAGGATACGGATCGCGAACGTGTTACCGATGAATACATCGCCCGCGCGATCGAGACGCTGCGCTGGTTGGGATTAGATTGGGATGAAGGCCCCGAGGTTGGTGGTCCATACGGACCTTATTTACAGTCACAGCGACTAGATATTTACACCGAATGGGCGCAAACCTTTTTGCGAAATGGCGATGCCTACAACTGCTACTGCTCAACCGAGGAGTTAGAGGCCCGTCGCGAGAAACAACGGGAGCTAAATCAAGCCCCTGGTTATGATGGAAAGTGCCGGGATTTAGCTTCTGCTGAAATCGCTGCTTTTCAAGCCGAGGGACGCCAGCCGGTTATCCGGATGAGAATGCCCGATGGTGAAACCCGCTTTACAGATTTAATCCGCGGCGAAGTTGTTTTCGAGCATAAATATGTGCCGGATTTTGTTTTGATGCGAGCCGATGGTTCTCCTCTATACACCCTAGCGGTCGCGGTTGATGATGTTTTGATGAAGGTAACCCATGTACTTCGCGGTGAGGATCTTCTCTCTTCAACTCCAAGACAGATTCGGGTTTATCAGGCGATGCAGGTAGATACTGCAGATTATCCAGTTTTTGCGCACCTGCCATTTGTGATGGGGCAGGACAACGCTAAGTTATCCAAGCGCAATGGTGAGGTATCAATTGCGTGGTATCGCGAACAAGGATTTTTGCCAGAGGCGATCTGTAATTATCTTGCTTTACTTGGTTGGTCCCCAGGCGATGATCGCGAAAATGTTTCTATGCAGGAGCTAGTTGAACTATTTACTGTAGAAAGGGTCAACAGCTCTCCAGCGCGCTTTGACATGAAGAAACTTGAGGCGATAAATGGTGACAAGATTCGAGCATTAACAATTGATGATTTCTTGGCGCGAGCTTTGCCATTTTTGTTAAAGGATGGCGTAATTTCCGGAACAGATGATGAAATCGCAGTAGTTAAATCTGCATTACCAATCATTCAAGAGCGTATTGCGCGGATGAATGAGGTTACTGCAATGTTGAAATTCTTGTTTGTTGAACAACTTTCATTTGAGCCAGAGTCAGAGGCGAAAATCAAAGAAGAGCCATCTCAGCATGTTGTTCAAAAAGCCCTTGAGGCGTTGCGAGATTTGCAGAACTGGAACCACTCTGAGATAGAGGCCAAATTACGTGCGGTTTTATTGGATGAAATGGGGCTAAAGCCTAGGTTAGCTTTTGGACCGGTTCGCATTGCCGTAACTGGCAGCCATATCTCTCCACCTTTATTTGAATCGATGGAGTTATTGGGCAAGGAGCGTTCGCTGGCGAGGTTGCAGGCTGCGGTTCAATAGCTTAATTTTTCGCTGGTATTCTTTGCCTCTTGTCACAAGCCCAAAAGGCTGTGACCTTGGGGTATGGGGTAATTGGCAGCCCAGCTGATTCTGGTTCAGCTTGTCTAGGTTCGAGTCCTGGTACCCCAGCGCAGTACAACTAAATATTTTTTTTAGATAACACAACGAGATCTGGCCCCGTCGTCTAGCGGCCTAGGACTCTGGCTTCTCAAGCCAGCTACGAGGGTTCGAATCCCTTCGGGGCTGCCAGACTCGTTAATTCTTCTAGCTAATTTTTCTTGGAGATAAACTCGCTTAACTTTGTAGCTGTTGCGACCACGGCTGCTGCATGAACCCGCCCTGGCTGTCTGCCCAATCGTTCAATAGGTCCGCTAATGCTTACCGCTGCAATTACTCTGTTGTTTGGACCGCGGACAGGTGCAGAGACAGATGCAACACCAGGTTCACGCTCTCCAACACTTTGTGCCCAACCACGACGACGCACCGCGGATAATGCGGCCGCGTTAAACCTTGCATTGGACAATGCTCGATGTAACTTATCCGCATCCTCCCAAGCCAAAAGTATTTGGGCCGCAGATCCAGCATTCATTGTCAGAGCAGCACCTACTGGAACTGAATCACGCAAACCAGAAAGTCTCTCGGCCGCTGCAACACAGATTCGCATATCACCTTGTCTGCGATAAAGCTGAGCACTTTCACCGGTTGCATCACGTAGGGCGGTCAGAGCTGGTGCGGCTGCGGCCAGTAAACGATCCTCGCCAGCAGAGGCGGCAAGTTCTGCAGGTCTTGGTCCCAAAATAAATCGGCCATTCAAATCCCGTGCCACCATTCGGTGATGCTCTAGCGCAACCGCCAAACGATGAGCTGTGGGACGTGCAATCTTTGTAGCGGCAACCAACTCAGAGAGAGAGTGCGGTCCGGACTCCAATACTCCTAGAATCCTCACGGCTTTATCTAAAACGCCGACTCCGCTATTCTTTCTGTCCATAATCTAATACTGCCATCTCATCATATGAGAAGCAAGTCACAAGGGGTAATGAATAGCAATGGGAAAGACGCTCGCAGAAAAGGTTTGGGAAGACCACGTAGTTCGGCGCAATGCCGGAGAACCCGATCTTTTGTATATCGATCTGCACTTAATTCACGAGGTAACCAGCCCACAAGCCTTTGATGGATTACGTTTGTCAGGCAGAAAGGTACGTCGCCCAGATTTAACGTTAGCAACCGAGGATCACAACGTTCCAACTTTGGATATTGATAAACCGATTGCTGATCCAGTTTCCAGATTGCAGGTAGATACCTTGCGAAAGAACTGCCAAGAGTTTGGGGTTCGGATTCACTCCCTCGGTGATGTGGAGCAGGGAATCGTGCATGTGGTCGGACCACAGCTGGGATTAACTCAGCCTGGCATGACAATTGTTTGCGGAGATTCCCACACCTCTACCCATGGAGCCTTTGGCGCTTTGGCATTTGGAATTGGTACCAGCGAGGTAGAGCATGTGTTGGCTACCCAAACGCTGCCATTGGCAAAACCAAAGACAATGGCGATCAATGTTGAAGGAAGCTTGAAGCCTGGCGTCACCAGTAAGGACATCATCTTGGCCATCATCGCCAAAATAAGTACAGGTGGCGGACAAGGTTATGTACTCGAGTATCGAGGCAGCGCCATTAGAGCTCTTTCTATGGAAGCGCGTATGACAATCTGCAACATGTCTATTGAAGCGGGCGCCCGTGCCGGTCTGATTGCGCCAGATCAAACCACCTTTGATTACATAAAGGGACGTCCTCATGCACCAACCGGGACGGATTGGGATGCCGCAGTTGAGTATTGGAAGACTCTGAAAAGTGATGATGATGCCAAGTTTGATAAAGAGATTTATCTGAATGCCGATGAGCTCTCACCTTTTGTAACTTGGGGGACTAACCCAGGACAAGGTGTTCCATTAAATGAAACCGTTCCAAATCCGGAGAGCTTTGATGATCCTGAAGAGCGCACCGCTGCACAACGCGCTTTGGAGTACATGGGGCTCGATGCTGGTACTCCGATGAAAAAAATCAAGGTAGACACTGTTTTTCTGGGCTCTTGTACCAATGGACGCATTGAAGATTTACGTGCAGCAGCCGCAATAATTAAGGGCAATAAGGTCGCGGAAAACACCAGAATGATGGTGGTGCCGGGATCGGCAAGAGTTCGACTACAAGCTGAGTCTGAGGGACTCGACAAGATCTTTCTCGCTGCTGGTGCTGAGTGGCGCAGTGCTGGGTGCTCGATGTGTCTTGGTATGAATCCAGATCAATTAAAACCCGGGGAGAGATCAGCCTCGACAAGTAATAGAAACTTTGAGGGCCGCCAAGGTAAAGGTGGTAGAACTCATTTGGTAAGTCCATTAGTTGCAGCGGCGACTGCAATTCGCGGAACTCTTTCCTCGCCGGCGGATCTCTAGGAGTTAATAATGGAAAAATTCATTTCACACACGGGAACCGGAATACCACTTCGCCGCAGCAATGTTGACACCGATCAGATCATTCCGGCGGTTTACTTAAAGCGGGTTACCAGATCTGGTTTCGAAGATGGCCTATTTGCCGCTTGGCGCAATGATCCAGAGTTTGTCTTGAATAAGCCTGAGTATGCAAAGGCAAGTATTTTGGTGGCGGGAATTGATTTTGGTACCGGCTCCTCAAGAGAGCATGCGGTTTGGGCGCTACAGAATTATGGCTTCAAAGTTGTCATCTCCAGCAGATTTGCCGACATCTTCCGGGGCAACTCCCTAAAAGGTGGATTGCTAACTGTCATATTGCCACAAGCAGAGATTGAAGCATTGTGGGGCGCTATAGAGCAGGATCCCGCGATGCAGATTGCTGTAGATCTGGAAAAGAAGAGTGTTTCCTACAAAGATCGCGAAATTAGCTTTGATTTAGATGATTACACACGCTGGAGATTGATGGAAGGACTGGATGACATTGGCCTAACCATGAGAAATCTTGATGTGGTTGAAGATTTCGAGGAAAAAAGAGCGAAATTTAAGCCAAAAACGCTGCCTGTTCTCTCATAACCTTGTCATAAGTGGAGTTTTTCTCCGACTCTCAACCTCTAATTGAGGGTTTTTTACGCATAAAAACCAGCTTTTTTCTTGATTGGTCATTTGCGATTTGTTGCGACACACCGAGTGTGATACGGGAAAACCTTGATTTATATGCGTAAATTTATCGACAGGTTAAGCAAACGCTTAACTTTACGCGTAAATAAGGGGATTAAATGAACAAGACCCAGTTCATTGCTTCGTTGGCACCACACTTCAACGGAAGCAAGAAAGAGGCAGGCCACGCTGTAGAAATCGTTTTCGATTCCATCGTGCGCAATATCCAAAAGGGCGAAGATGTAACCATCAACGATTTTGGAAAGTTTAAGAAGGTAGATCGCAAGGCACGTAAGGGTCGTAACCCTTTCACCGGCGAGACCATTCAAATCAAAGCGAGCAAGAAGGTTCGCTTCCTCCCAGCTAAGGCGCTTAAGGAAGTTGTTTCTGGCGCACGTAAGTTGGGTCCAGCTCCAAAGCCAGTCGTAGTTGCAAAGCCAGTAGCCAAAAAGGCGGCCAAGAAGGTTGTTAAGAAGGTTGCAAAGAAGGCTCCTAAGAAGGCAGCTAAGAAGCCAGCGAAAAAGGGCAAGAAGAAATAAATTACTGATTAGTAAGGGCCACGCAACTAAGCGTGGCCCTTATTTTTCTGCCCTACGCTTCCACTATGACAGCATCAGAGGTACGGATTTCTTACGAACCGCCAACCGGAACTCCACTTGGCAGTAATGGTTGGTTTCGTTTTGGAGCCACAGTTTTACGCCCAATTCTCAATCTCATAATCAAGAAAGATTGGCGCGGGATCGAAAATTTGCCAAAGTCAGGCGCCGCAATTGTTGTTTGCAACCATCTCTCATATGTCGATCCACTTACCTTTACCCATTTTCTCTATAACAATGGTCGAGCGCCCCGGTATCTTGGAAAAGAGTCGGTATTTAAGATCCCATTAATTGGCAAGGTAATTAGAGGTGCAGGACAGATTCCGGTTTCCAGAGAGAGCAAAGATGCGATCAAAGGACTCGAGCATGCCATCGCGGTGTTGAAGGCGGGACATTTGCTAGGGGTTTATCCAGAAGGAACTTTAACCCGAGATGAAAATCTGTGGCCAATGCGGGGTAAAACAGGAGTGGCGCGTCTGGCCTTAATTACTGGAGCTCCGATCTATCCCTGTGCATCATGGGGGCCAGAGAAAGTGCTTCCACCGTACAGCAAGAAATTGCGGATATTTCCACGTACCAAGGTTTCAGTATTGATGGGGGAGCCTTTAAATCTAGAGCGCTGGAAGGGTAAAGAAAATGACCCGGCTGCGGTTGAAGAGGTCGCTGATTACGTTATGGATGAGATCACAAAACTGTTAGAGATTTTACGGGGCGAGAAAGCACCCGCTATTCGCTTTGATCCAAAGAAATCTGATTTACCGCGCATCGGTAATTACAAGAAGGCCCGCAAGGCGCGTTAATGAAGATTTCGGTACTGGGAACTGGGCAGTGGGGAAGTGCCTTAGCGCAAATACTCTGTGATGCTGGAAATGATGTTTTGATTTGGGGAAGAAATACCAGTGTTGTAGATGAAATTAACTCTCGACATACAAATACCAACTCTCTGCCTGGCATTGCTTTGCCGCAAAATCTAAAAGCTACAACTGATATTTCTGTGGCGGTGCAACATGCTGAAATGTTGGTCTTAGCGGTTCCAGCTCAATCCTTACGAGAGAATCTTCAGCAGTGGAGAAAATTCTTTAATAAAGATATTCCAATTGTTTCCTCTCTGAAAGGTATTGAGGTATCCACTCAACTTCGTATGACAGAGGTAATTCAAGAGGTTATTGGGATTCCCGAGGATAAATTAGCGATAATTACTGGGCCAAATCTGGCGCGAGAGGTTGTATTGCGCCAACCCGCTGGAGCGGTGGCCGCCTCGGTATCTCAAGAGTTAGCGGATTTAGTTGCTAAAGCATTTAACAATTCATATTTTCGAGTTTATACCTCCAACGATGTAATTGGATGTGAGTTAGCAGGTGCTGCCAAAAATGTGATCGCACTTGCGGTAGGTATGGCAATAGGAATGGGATTTGGTGAAAACACCCAATCACTTGTAATAACCCGAGGTTTAAATGAGGTTACAAGATTGGCAATTGCGCGCGGTGCGATGCCATTGACCTTTGTTGGACTAGCTGGAGTCGGTGATTTGCTTGCGACCTGTGGCTCTCCTCTATCTCGAAATAGATCCTTTGGTGAGGCTTTGGGTCGCACAGGCTCGATGCAGAGCGCTAGAGCAGATGTATCTTCTACGGTAGAAGGCGTTTCAACTGCAAAGGCGGTAGTGGACCTGGCGCACCTAGTTGGAGTGGAAGCTCCAATTATGGAGGCGGTTTATGAGGTGGTTAGTAATAACATTACGCCAGAGCAGGCAATAAGGTCCCTGATGCAGATCCAAACTGGAGCGGAGATTGATCACGAATGAAAAAGCGTGTTGCAATCATCTGTGGCGGCAGAAGTAGCGAACATCAAATCTCTTGCATTTCCGCCCGAGGCGTCCTAACTGCGATCGATAGAGATTTATTTGACCCGATTTTGATTGGCATTACCCAATCTGGAAAATGGGTAGCACTTGATTCAGCTGATGATTTTTCTAAGGATAAAGATGGATTACCTGTGGTTTCAGAATCAGGGATTGAAATTTCTTGGTCGGAGTTAAATGTTGATCTAGCTTTTCCATTACTACACGGTCCTTATGGCGAAGATGGAACTATTCAGGGTCTTTTTGAAATGATCAATCTTCCTTATGTTGGCTCGGGCGTGCTGGCTTCCGCTGTGGCGATGGATAAAACCTTTGCGAAACCAATTTACGCTGACTTTGGTTTGAAAGTTGCTGACGGCATAACAGTTCACAAAAGAGATTGGGCAAAAAATCAAGCTGCGGAGATTGCCAAGATTTCTGCATTAGGTTTTCCGTTATTTGTAAAACCCGCGAGAAGTGGTTCAAGTCGTGGCACCACAAAGGTTAAATCTGAGGGCGAGATTCCTGCCGCTATCGAGGCGGCGCATGAGCATGATCCAAAAGCCCTGGTCGAGGTCGCAATTAATGGTCGCGAAGTGGAGTGTGCGGTGCTGGAGATAGATGGAAAAGCTACCGCTTCAATCATCGGTGAGATTATAGTTCATGAACCTCATGAGTTTTACGACTTTGAAGCCAAGTATTTGGATGGTTCAACCAGTTTTGATGTGCCGGCAAATATCCCAGAGAAAATATCTAATGAGATTCGCCAAGCCGCAGTAACCGCCTTTGAAGCTTTGGGTTGTGAAGGATTGGCCCGGGTAGATTTCTTTTTAACCCATGAAAATGAACTGCTAATCAATGAACTTAACACCATGCCCGGCTTTACCAATTCCTCGGTATTTCCAATGTTATGGCGGGCCAGCGGAATGAGTTATGGCGCGCTGATTACACAATTAATTATGAGTGCGCTGCAGCGTGACCGAGGAGTGGTGCGCTAGAACTAAAGGTTGGTTACTGGGCAGGTAAGGGTTCTGGTGATTCCAGGAATCGCCTGAATCTTCGAGAGAACTGTTTTACCTAACTCATCCATATTTGCCGCTTCAGCTCGCATGATTACATCGTAAGGTCCAGTAACGCCTTCTGCGATAGTTACCCCAGCGATAGAGGTAACAGCTTTAGTGACAGCGCCAGCTTTTCCCACTTCGGTTTGAATCAAGATGTATGCCTGTATAGACATTTTGAGTTCCATTTCATCCAGTGACCTCACCATTGAGGGTTATAGGTTTACTTACCGCCTTAGCGTAATTGCCGCGTGGGAATTAGGCTAGTGCTGTTGGCAAAATCTAGCGGACAACTGAAATCAAAGTATCGAAATCGAGGATGTGCACCAGTGAATGAGCGTGAAGTACTTGCTCGGGTGCGCGCCATCTTTGACCAAGTTGCTGATCCACCAAACCTCATTGTTCCCAATGGAGATGATGGAGCGGTTTTCGCACCTGCAGATTCAAATGTAGTCATCGCAACCGATATGGCGGTCGAAGATGTGCACTTTCGATTGAGTTGGAGCACTGCTGGGGAAATTGGACAGAAAATTACCGCTGCTAACTTGGCCGATATTTGCGCTATGGGTGGATGGCCGCAGTATTTACTGGTTTCAGTTGGTTTTCCAAGATCATTTATTGGGAAACTAGAGCAGTTGGCACAAGGCATTTGTGATGAAGCGAGAAAAGTTGGCGCCAAGATAATTGGTGGAGACTTATCGACCTCAGAGAAACTTGTAATTTCGATAACCGCGGTTGGCGCAGTTCAACGAAGTATTAAGAGATCAGATGCTCAAATTGGCGATCTTGTGCAAATCTCTCATCTACCGGGTTGGTCAGCAGCCGGACTAACTCTCTTGCAACGAGTGGATGTCGAATCTCCTGAGAGCTCAAGAGCAATTTCTGCTCACCGGACGCCGGAGATTGACTATCAGAAATACAAAGCGGCATTTGCGGCGATTAATGGTGCAACAGACACGAGCGATGGATTGCTACTTGATGCTGAAAGTATCGCCGACGCGAGTGGTTGCCATATAGCGCTAAATACTAATTCTTTAACAGAGATCAGTGGATATACGGCGCTTGCGAAGTTAGCAAAAACTCTTTCAGTAGATGTAATGGAGTGGATATTGCACGGCGGAGAGGATCATGCATTGCTGGTAACCGCAAAACTCCCAATCCCAGATTTCTTTGTAATCGGAAAGGTGTCTGCAGGTTCTGGGATTAGCCTAGATGGAAAAGAAATTGGAGAGCAGGAAACCGGTTTCCAGCACCAATGGTGAGTTTGGAGAAGCGGGGTTAATTTAGCGCGCGACCTTGCCAGCTTTTAGGCAAGAGGTGCAGACGTTTTGGCGCTTTGTGTATCCGTTTACCAAGGTGCGGATGCGCTGGATATTTGGGTTCCAACGACGACGGGTACGACGGTTTGAGTGTGACACGTTATTGCCGAAGCTTGGCCCTTTGCCACAGATATCGCATACAGATGCCACGTTCGTACTCCTTGAAACTTAGAATTGACCTTTGGTTACTTCAGCCAGTGATTGCTTCAACCAGCGGGCGCAAGAGTAGCCGCAAAGCCCGTCTGTGCGCCAATCTGGCTGGAAAAAGCCAAATGTGAGCGGGAATTACGGGGCTATCCGAGAGAATGAAGCATGGCAGCTTTGGACTCACGGTTGGTCTCGATAGTCGGGGATAAGACCGCCAAAGTACTGGCCGATGAGTTGGAACTACACACCGTTGGAGATTTATTACGTCACTACCCGAGACGCTATGTAGTTCGAGGCGAACTTACCGACATCCAATCACTGGTTGAAGGTGAAGAGGTAACTATCTTTGCCAAAGTAGAAAGTACCAAGGTTAGGAGAATCCCCGGCCGTAAGGGCGCAATTGTCGAGACCATAGTTACCGATGGAAAAGCCAAATTGATTTTAACTTTTTTCAATCAAGTGTGGAGAGAGAAAGATTTGCGCGAAGGTCGACAGGGTTTATTTGCCGGCAAAGTGGGAGTCTTCAAAGGAAAGCGTCAGCTTTCACACCCAGATTACCTTTTGATTCCAGAAGGTGATGATGTTGATTCGGCCATCGGGGATTTTGCGGGAAAGTTCCTGCCTGTTTATCCCGCGACCGCGAAGTTGCCATCATGGAAGATCGCGCAATGTGTACGACTCGCGCTCTCCGCACTGGAGAGTTTGCCCGATTATGTACCGCAGGAGTATTTAGAAGAGTTGGGGTATCCCGATTTTGTTACCGCACTTCATGAAGTACATGAACCAACAAGTGCGGAAGCAGCGGAGTTAGCTAAACAGAGATTAACCTTTGATGAAGCTCTATTAATGCAGTTGTTTCTCGCACTGCGCCGTATAGAACTACGGGCAGCTACAACCAAGCAACGTGCGCCGCGCGAGGCGGGAGTGCTTCAAGCTTTTGATGCTCGGATGCCATTTGAACTCACTGCGGGCCAGAAACAAGTTTGGCAGGAGATAGTTAGAGATCTGTCCGGAAATCATCCGATGTATCGATTACTGCAGGGCGATGTTGGCTCAGGAAAAACTATTGTCGCTTTGCGTGCGATGCTGGCGGTCGTAGATTCTGGAGGTCAATCCGCTCTATTGGCTCCAACCGAGGTGTTGGCGCAACAACATTTCCAGAATTTTCGCCGTCTTTTAGGTGATTTGGCAGAGGGTGGAATGCTCGGTGGTAACGAGGTCGGAACGCAGCTTGGTTTGCTCACTGGATCCATGACTCAAGCCGACAAACGCGCGATGCAATCAGCTATAGCCGCTGGTGAGATTGGAATAGTTGTTGGCACACATGCGCTTTTGAGTGAAAATGTTGAGTTTGCGGATTTAGGTTTGGTTGTAGTTGATGAACAGCATCGTTTTGGAGTTGAGCAACGCGATGCATTGCGCGGAAAGTCAATGCAGCCACCTCACGTATTGGTTATGACCGCAACCCCAATTCCACGAACTGTGGCTATGACAATTTTCGGTGATTTAGATGTTTCTACTTTGCGCGAGTTGCCGTTGGGCAGATCACCAATTACTACCCATGTTGTTTCCGCTATTTCAAAGCCACAACACTTGCAGCGGGCATGGAGTAGAGCGTTGGAGGAGGTTAAGCAGGGTCATCAGGTGTATGTCGTCGCGCCTCGTATCTCCGCCAATGATGACTCAGACTTACAAAGATTTGGCTTGACCGCTGATGAGCTAGCACTTGCTCGAAAGCTTTCTGATGAGGATGAAAAGACCGGCAGTTTGCCATTGAACTCGGTAGAGGAACTTTTCCCCGAGTTACAAAACGGAGCATTAAGAGATGTAAGAGTTTCTATGTTGCACGGCCGCCTGAGAAGTGAGGAAAAAGAAGCGGTGATGAACCAGTTTGCTAGTGGTGAGATTGATGTACTTGTGACCACCACAGTTATCGAGGTTGGCGTAGATGTTCCAAACGCATCAATGATGATAATTATGGATGCGGACCGATTCGGAGTCTCTCAACTACATCAGCTACGTGGTCGAGTAGGTCGTGGTACTACCCCTGGACTTTGCTTGTTAGTAACAAATACTCGAGAAGAATCCGATGCCATGCATCGATTACATGCTGTCGCTTCGACTACGGATGGATTTGAGTTAAGCCGTTTGGATCTTGAGCAAAGACGAGAGGGCGATGTGCTGGGAGCGGCACAATCTGGTGCACGCTCACATCTTCGGTTATTGCGAGTTATCCGTGATGAGGAGTTAATCGTTAAGGCCAGAGAAGTGGCGGAGCGAATCACTGCTGTGGACCCTTCCCTTAGCAAATTTGCACAGTTACAGATTGAAATTGATAAGTTGCGCCAGGAAGAGCGGGCCTCTTATTTGGAGAAGAGATAATGAGAATAATTGCAGGGCTTGGCAAAGGAAGAAATCTCTATTCACCGGTCGGCAATACCCGACCAACCTCAGATCGCGCCCGCGAAGCATTATTTTCCACTTTGGAGTCAGAATTCGGATCTATAAATGATTTAACTTTTTTGGATTTGTACTGTGGCTCTGGCGCGGTCGGCGCAGAAGCACTCTCGCGAGGAGCAGCCGTTGTATATGCAATTGATAATGATGACAAGGCGACCGCAGTTGCAAAACAAAATTTCGAACTCTTAGGCAATTTAACGGGAATCGGAAGTCATACCGTTATAACCATTTCGGCTGGCAAATTCCTCGAAAGGGGAGCGGATTTGAAATTTGATGTTGTGTTTGTTGACCCACCTTACGATCTACCCAATAATGAAATAGAGAAAATCATGGAATCATTGCTGCGGAACGGTTTTCTCAAACCATCTTCAGTCATCGCTATCGAACGCGACTCAAAATCCAAGCCCATAAATTGGCCTGAGGGATTGCATGAGGTAAAGGTCAGAAAGTACGGCGCAGCAACCATTTTTTATGCGGAACCACTCGCATAATTTTTGGGTCGTGTTAGCGTTACCTCGTGAAGAAAGCGGTTTGTCCCGGATCCTTTGACCCTATTACCAATGGTCATTTGGATGTGATTGAGCGCGCCAGTGGATTGTTTGATGAGGTTGTAATCGCTGTACTCGTTAACAACAATAAAACCGGTCTCTTCTCAATTGAAGAACGAGTTGAAATGATTTCAGATTCGATAAAGCATTTAAAGAATGTGAAGGTTGATACTTGGAGCGGCTTATTGGTGGATTACTGTCGCGAACATAACATTGCCGCAATCGTTAAGGGCTTGAGAGCTGTGAGCGATTTTGATTATGAACTTCAGATGGCTCAAATGAATCTGCAGCTCAAAGGTGTTGACACCCTTCTAATGGCCACTAAACCGGCTTATTCCTTTTTATCCTCCTCGCTTGTGCGTGAAATTGCGCGCTATGGAGGAGATGTGTCTAATCTTGTCCCAGCTGGCGTGCTAAAACGTCTGGCTGAAAAGGCTTAAAGGAGATTAACTGTGGAAGCTATTGAGAAACTCCAATCAGCAATAACTATGGTTAATGAAGCACGCGCTGTTCCATTGTCCGCTTCCTGTGTTGTGCACCGCGGTGAGTTGTTAGGCATTCTCGAGGAGATTAATCAGGCGCTGCCAGCAGATCTAGCTAATGCCAAGAAACTATTGGCAAATCGAGAGCACATTGTTGAAGAGGGAAGACAAAGCGCTGAACAGCTCATCTCACATGCCCGCGAGGAAGTGGCGCGTATGGTTGAGCAAACCGCAATCGTTGCAGCTGCCCGCGAGGAATCGGCCCGCTTGATAGAAGAAGCGCATTTGAAGGTAGAGCAAGAACGTGAAGAGGTTGATGCTTATATCGATTCTCGCCTCGCCACCCTAGAGGTAATTTTAAATAAAACTCTTGAAGCGGTTAATCGGGGACGTGAACGTTTAGCGGGAGCAAGTGACAAGGATGTTCTCTCGCAGCTTGCTGATTAATTTTCTAAAGGCAACCAAATGAACTCCAAAGGGCAGTCTCCATTTAAGGTAAATCTGCATGAGCTACCGAGACGTGCGGGAGAGATGCGTGAGTACGCCTTTTCCTTCCCTGCCACCGAGCCAATCGGGGTTCCGCTCCTTCAGATAACAGTGGGCACGGAGATCTCGCTCCAATTTAAAGCAGAGTCTGTCGATGATGGGGTGCTGATTACCGGAGAGGTTAAATCTCATGCCACAGGAGAATGCGGTCGCTGCCTAGATCCGATTGATTTTGCAATCGACCAGCGGTTTCAAGAGCTTTACCTGTACGCCAGCAGGAAGTCGGAAAACCCTGACGAGGATGATGAGTTATTTGTTTTGGATGGCGATGTGGCCGACCTGGAGATCGCGATAAGAGATGCGGTGATTCTTTCTATGCCGGTCAATCCAATCTGCTCCCAAGAGTGTGAGGGACTCTGTCCGCAATGTGGCGAGAAGTGGGCTGAGCTCCCTGATAATCATGGACATGAGGTTGTCGACCCACGTTGGGGTGGGTTGGCAGGCTGGAAACCCAGTTCAGGGCCGGAAAAATAGCGGGTTAATTTGGCAAACCTCCCCAGCCTGGGAGATACTTGCCCGCCCAAAGGGGTGCTTAGAAGCTTTTTGAAAAAGCCTAACCAGAATTGAAGGAGAACTACCGTGCCATTACCCAAGCGAAAGATGTCCCGCTCGCGCACACGTTCTCGTCGTAGCCAATGGAAAGCAACCCCAGCTGCTACCGCTAACTGCAGCCAGTGCCAGCAACCAAAGTTGCAGCACACCGCATGTCCAACCTGCGGCACATATAACCGTCGTCAAGTTCTAGAGGTTTAATCCTGACTCTGGCTTTAACCGAAAAGCTCGGAGTTTCGGTAAGTCCAGAGCTTCTTAATCTCGCGCTAACTCATCGTTCATTTGCATATGAGTTCGGTGGTCTGCCAACTAATGAACGCTTAGAGTTTCTAGGCGATAGCGTTTTAGGTTTAATTATTACCGAAGCTTTATACGAGCGATTTCCTGATTTAGATGAGTCCAGACTTTCGCCCCTACGTTCTGGAATTGTGAACATGCGGGCATTGGCTGCAATCGCTCGTGATCTGCAACTCGGCTCCGCTCTAAAAATCGGAAAAGGTGAAGAGGTAACTGGCGGTCGAGATAAGAACTCGATACTGGCTGATGCTCTAGAAGCCTTAGTCGGAGCGATTTATCTTGACCATGGTTTCGCCACCACTACAAATGTTGTTATGAAATTGATGGAGCCAGCAATAGAAGATGCGGTAACCCGCGGCGCTGGATTAGATGGCAAGACCGCTCTGCAAGAAATTGTTGCTGCATCAGGATGGCTACCGCCCGAATATAAAGTCACTGAATCTGGACCTGACCACGATAAGGACTTTGTCGCTGTCGCAGTTGTTAATGGGGTTACATATAAGTCAGGTCATGGAAAAAGTAAACGAGAGGCTGAGCAGGTTGCTGCGCGTTTAGCTTATGAAGAAATTACTCAAACACCCTCTATATAAAAGCTTGCAAACTTCCAATGCCAGAGTTACCAGAGGTTGAAACCGTACGTCGAGGTCTTGAGCCTTGGGTAAAAGGTAAGAAGATAAAGAGCATTGAGATGGTTCACAAAGGTGGAAATCGCGCTTCAACCTTTGCTCCGATAACCACAGTCCAAGGCGCAAGAATCTTGGAGCTAAAACGAAGGGGCAAATTTCTATGGTTTCAATTAAATCGAGATTTAGCCTTGGTCGCTCATTTAGGAATGAGCGGGCAATTCTTGATTCAGCCCAAAAAAGCAGATGATGAGAAGCATTTAAGAGTAAGAATAGATTGTGGTGATCGTAAGAAAGAGATTAGATTTATTGATCAAAGGACCTTTGGCTGGGTCGCTATTGATGATTTAGTTGAGGAAGATGGCGAAAAGATACCGCGCTCCTTTGCTCGAATCGCTCCGGATATCTTTGACCCTAAATTTGATGCCAAAAAACTCATGAGAAAGATCGCCAATAAGAAGAGTGCTATCAAAAGGGTTCTCTTGGATCAAACAGTGATGAGTGGCGTGGGTAATATCTACGCTGATGAAGCATTGTGGCGAGCTCGAATTCATCCCGAACGAATGGCTAATACTCTCTCTGAAGATGAGGTAAGAGCCTTGCTTGGTTCGGTAAAGAAGGTTATGACTAAGGCTTTGAAACAAGGTGGCACAAGCTTTGATGCTCTTTATATAAATGTGAATGGTGAGAGTGGCTACTTTGCAGTTGAACTTGAGGCTTATGGTCGGGAGGATGAGCCTTGCTCTCGTTGTGGCAGCTTTATTCGCCGAATTGTTTTTGGAAATCGTTCATCACACTTTTGCCCCAACTGCCAGAAAAATCTCAAAAAATCAGGCGCTAAACGGGGCTAAAAGCCAAGTTTGCTGTATGCCACCCGATAGGTTCTGCCTGTGTATTTGAAGAGCATGACCCTGAAGGGCTTTAAGTCCTTCGCCTCACCCACCACGCTCAAATTTGAGCCCGGCATCACCTGCGTGGTCGGTCCAAATGGTTCAGGTAAGAGCAATGTGGTTGATGCTTTGTCCTGGGTTATGGGCGAGCAGGGTGCAAAGAGTTTGCGTGGCGGCAAAATGGAGGATGTCATCTTTGCCGGCACCTCGGGGCGTGCTCCCTTGGGTCGTGCTGAGGTTTCGGTGACCATCGACAATACAGATGGCGCGTTACCAATTGATTTCACAGAGGTGACGATCTCCCGAACCTTATTTAGAAATGGCCAGAGCGATTACCAGATAAATGGTGAGTCTGCCCGATTGCTTGATATTCAAGAGTTGCTAAGCGATAGCGGTATTGGTCGCGAGATGCATGTAATTGTTGGACAGGGACAGCTCGATGCGATTCTTACTGCGAATCCAGAGGAACGTCGTGGCTTCATTGAAGAAGCGGCGGGAATTCTTAAGCATCGCAAACGCAAAGAGAAAGCTTTAAGAAAATTAGATTCAATGCAGGGCAATATGGCTCGAGTGCAAGATTTAACAAATGAGCTGCGACGCCAACTTAGACCACTCGGAAAGCAAGCTGAAGTCGCCAGAAAAGCAGCGGTAATCCAAGCTGATGTTCGCGATGCCAAACTTCGAATCTTGGCTGATGATCTAATCTCATTTAAATCAACACTTACCTCAGAGGTGGCGGATGAAACCGCATTACGTGAACGTCGCTCCATCGTTGAACAAGAGTTAGATAAGTTGCGTAATAGAGAGGTCGAATTAGATCGAATCGCTGGAGTAGAAGGACCCCAACTCAACGCTGCGCAAGACAACTACTACAACCTAACCGCTCAGCGAGAGAAATTACGAGGAACCCAAAATCTGGCCTCAGAGCGGGCTAGATTTTTAGCAGAAGAGGCGGAAGAGGCCCGCGCACTGGGAAGAGATCCAGAGGCGCTAGATGCAGAGGCGCAGGGATTACGCCAAGAAGAAAGTGCTTTACAAAATTCACTAGAAAAAGCGCGAACTGATTTAAGTAGCACGACTGCAAATGTTGCAGATTTGGAAACCCGCTTGAAGCATGAAGATGACCGCGTTGCCGCAGCCCAGAGAGCGATCGCTGATTATCGAGAAGGCACCGCTAGACAAGAGGGCCATATCAAGAGTTTGCAATCACGTATCGATGGAACTAAATCTGAAATTTCCCGTCTGGAAAAAGCCTTAGGCGAGGCAAATTATCGTGTTGAAGAGGCCAAGAGGGATTTTGCCAGATTAGAAAGTGAGGTCGCCGGCTTAGATGCGGGCGAGCTTGGACTAGATGCAGAGTTTGAAAAAGCTAAACAGCTCTTGAATAGTTCAAAATCTGTTCTGGAAAAGTTGCAAAGTGATTT
>JBJOIM010000002.1:0-33748 GCA_046047175.1 Actinomycetota bacterium
AGCACTGTTATGAAAGCTGGGATTGGAACCTCTGGGTTAACCAAAGTTTGAAACTCTCCAATGATTTCACCACCCTTTATCTTCACAGCTCCAATCTCCGTTATTGCTGAGTCTTTATGGGAACCACCGGTGGTTTCGAGGTCGACCACAACAAAGGTTGTATCAATCAGGGCGCGACCAACTTCACTTAAAGCGGGCTGCCATGAATGTTTCATAACTTCAATTTAGCGGGGATGAATGACATTTACCCCTTTAATCCTTAATGTTGAGGCATGGGTTTGAAAGGGGCACCGGAGGGTTGGCTCACGGATTATCGAGCAGATGGCCAGGGCGACAAAGGCAAAATTGGAGTGCTTTTAGTTCATGGTTTCACCGGCACACCAGCATCTATGAGGCCCTGGGCTCATAATTTAAACGCTGAGGGTTACACGGTTTCGGTTCCTCTTATGCCGGGCCATGGTACGAAATGGCAGGATTTAAATAATGTAAGTTGGCAAAAATGGCCGGAAAAGTTGCAATCAGAGCTGGATCTTCTTTTACAACGGTGCGAAAAAGTATTTGTGTGTGGGCTTTCTATGGGATGCGGAAACTCCCTTTACGTGGCAGCTCGAAATCCAGGGCGCATTGCTGGACTAATCCTAGTTAACCCAATGATTCACATTCCGGGCATACAGATTCGTTTTGCCTGGCTGATTTCTCGGATTCAAAAAAGTAGAGCATCTGTGGGTGATGACATCAAGAAGCCTGGTGTTACTGAGTGGGGCTACGACGCATTACCACTCAAAGGCGTGGCCCAACTTTACAAATACCTCAAACTGGCGCGGGCCGGTTTGAACTCAATTGAATCTCCAATTCTGGTATTTCATAGTGTTGACGATCATGTTTTGCCAGCTTCCAATACTGAAATAATCATGTCTGAGGTCAGTAGCGCTGATAAACAGCGGATAGAGCTGGCAAATAGTTATCACGTGGCCACCCTTGATTACGATGCCGATATCATTTTTGAAAATACCAAGTTATTCATCAAGGAAAGAAGCTGATGACAAATAACCCATTTCTAGCTAAATCTGAACTTCCGTATCAGCTTCCTCCCTTTGCGGAGATAAAAGAGGAGCACTACCTACCAGCTTTCTACGAAGGCACGAAAGAACAAATGGTTGAGATAGCAGAGATAATTTCGCAAAACGAGATAACTTTCGACAACACTATTGTGGCGCTCGAAAAAAGTGGGCAAATCTTGAGCCGGGTCCTAAATGTTTTTTACAACAAATCCTCCAGCGATACCAATGATCGAATTGATGAAATAGAGGCTGAGATTGCCCCAAAACTGGCAGCCCATAGCGATGCGATAAGACTTAATCCAGAGCTCTTCGACAGAATCAAGAAATTGGTTGATGCAAATCCCAAACTAGATCCAGAGAGCGCCTGGTTGCTAAACCGCTATTACCGAGATTTCCTGCAAGCGGGCGCGGATTTGGATGAAAGTTCTAGGGAAAGAGTCAAGGAAATAAATGAGGAACTCTCCGCTCTTGAAACGATGTTCGCAAAGAATCTACTAGCTGACACCAATGAACTTGCTGTATTTGTGGATGATCATGTTGACCTGGATGGATTAAGTGAAAACCAGATTGCCGCATGTAAAGCCGCCGCTGAATCTCGAGGGGTGGCCGATAAGTGGATGATAAGTATGGTTAATTTTACTGGGCATCCTCTATTAGCATCATTAAAGAACCGAAGTGTGCGAGAGAAGATTATGAAGAATTCTCTTGCCAAAGGAATTCGTAGTAATCAAAACGATACCCGTGAAACATTGACCAAGATGGTCAAGTTGAGAGCAGAGCGGGCTCAACTTTTTGGATGCGCATCCCATGCTGAGTATGTGATTAAAGAACAAACCGCAAATCATCCAGACCGAGTTCATGAAATGTTGCGCAAAATCGCACCGGCTGCGGTACGAAACGCCAAGCAAGAGGCCCAAGATATCCAAAGCATGATTAACTCTTCAGATAATCATGATTTAAAGAGCTGGGATTGGGATTTTTACACCGAACAGGTGCGAGTAAAAAAGTACTCTTTAGATACGGCTCAAATGAAACCTTATTTTGAATTAGAAAGGGTTTTGAAAGATGGAGTCTTTTTTGCAGCTGGCAAGTTGTTTGGAATTACATTTAAGGAGCGTTCTGATTTGGTTACATACCATTCAGAAGCAAGAGCTTTCGAAGTATTTAATGAGGATGGCTCCCCGTTAGGTCTCTACATTGGAGATTTCTACACCCGTGACTCTAAGAGGGGTGGAGCATGGATGAACTCATTGGTGGAACAGAGCCATCTGCTTGGCCAGCTTCCTGTCGTGGTTAACAACATGAATATTCCCAAACCACCAGCCGGTGAACGGACACTTTTAACTTACGATGAAACAACAACACTTTTTCACGAGTTTGGACATGCATTACATGGATTACTTTCAAATGTCACTTATCCGAGATTCTCTGGCACAAGCGTGCAAAGAGATTTTGTTGAGTTCCCATCACAGGTTAATGAAATGTGGATTCTCTGGCCAGAAGTTCTGGATAACTACGCCCGACATTACAAAACTGGAGAACGTCTTCCGCAGCAATGGGTTGATAAGTTAAATGAATCAACGGCATTTAATGAAGGGCATGCGACAACCAGTTATCTGGCAGCTGCGGTTTTAGATCTCGCCTGGCATTCAATAGCGCCGGACACTGAAATTGAAGATGTTGAAAGCTTTGAAAGCCAAGCAATTGCCGATTACGGTCTTGATTTTGAACCGGTTCCGACGAGGTATCGTTCCAGCTATTTCTCTCACATTTTTGCAGGCGGATATTCAGCAGGGTATTACGGATACATCTGGAGCGAGGTGTTAGATGCTGACACCGTTGAATGGTTTAAAGACAATGGTGGATTGAAACGGGAAAATGGGGATCACTTCCGCAAACAACTTCTTAGTCGTGGTGGGTCAATAGACTCAATGCAAATGTTCCGCAACTTCCGCGGCCGCGATGCTGACATTCAGCCGCTGTTGCGACGTCGAGGATTGAATTAGTCTTGATGTTAGAAGCTATATTTCTTGGGATATTACAAGGGCTCACCGAGTTCTTACCGATCTCTTCAAGTGCCCACATCAGATTGGCAGGAGAGTTCTTGCCGTCTGCGCAGGATCCGGGAGCAACATTTACCGCGATTATGCAAATCGGTACTGAAATCGCGGTTTTACTCTATTTTCGCAATGAGTTAAGCAGAGTTTTCTCAGCTGCTTTTAGATGGCTAACTGGTAAACGGTTCGAAGTGGACAGTGATGAATCAAAGAGCGCAAAGTTGGCGCTTTGGATTGTCATCGGTTCGATCCCAATATTCATATTTGGCTTTGTTGGGCAAAGTTATATCCGAGAGAATTTCCGTTCTCTCTATTTGATCGCGGGAACACTTATAGTTTTTGGTCTCCTTCTTGGCTGGCTGGATCGAGTAGGCAGGAATACAAAGAATTTGGATTCACTAAATACTCGTGATGGCATTTCATACGGATTAGCCCAATCTTTAGCGCTAATTCCCGGGGTCTCTCGATCCGGGGCCACTATCGCGATGGGAAGGTTGTTGGGCTATAGCAGGGAGTCTGCATTGCGCTATTCATTCTTGCTTGCGATACCTGCCGTTTTGGGCAGCGGCTGCTTTGAATTAATTAACTCTTTCTCCGAGCCCACTAACAAGTTTTCAATACTTGAAACTGGCCTCGCCACATTCACCGCATTTGTAGTTGGCTATTTAGTGATCGCCTGGCTGATGAGGTTTGTTCAGTATCGCAGTTTTATGCCATTTGTCATTTATCGGGTCTTTCTAGGTAGCGTAATCCTTTTATTACTCAGCACGGGACAGATTTCCTAGAGAGTCATTGCTGGGTATTTCGCAAGGCGCACCATCGCAGCAATTGGTCTTCATGTGGCAATTTGGACACAGCCACCTGGTTGCTATCGGGTCGTATGGGCTTTGGCAAAAGTCGCAGGGCATCTGATTGTTCGCTGACATATATAAAATTTATCGGAAATTGTGTACTGTTGCAGTTCACACGCCCTATCTGAACCTCCCAAAGGATTGATATTGCTTGCATTTCTCGTAAGAAGGAGTGCGCACAGCTTTCTAGTTGTATCCGGCTCTTTTGCGCTTATTTATTCCTTAGCCGCAACTATCGGCGACCCTCTTGCTGAGATCCGGTTATCCAATCCGCCAAATCTGGAGTATCTATTGTTGGCAGCCTCGAGGGAGTTAAGGTTGGACCAAAGTATTCCTGAGAGATTTATTGCTTGGTATTGGGATGTACTGCGCTCTCTAATTAGTGGGAAGTTTTCACTTGGTGAAGGTCTAAATGGCAGGCCAGTTACTGAGGGGTTGTTGGCCGCTATATCTCCTACATTTTTCCTTGTCACTTTTTCTATTCTTCTAACGTTGCTGATTGGCAGTTCATTGGGTGTACTCGCGGCAGTGAGTCACCGAAGCGCAAAGGAGGCGTTCCTTAATCTCCTGGCTTTCTTAGGTTATGTGGCCCCTGTTTTCTGGATTGGTCACTTGTTCAAGCAATTCGCGGTGATAAGACTTAATGATGTTGTTGCTTCAACTCTTACATGGAGTTCCGTGTTCGCATATTTTATTGGTTCAATAATTTTCATCGTCTTTAGCATTTTGTCCTATCTCAACCTCTATTCGTGGAGTCAGTCAAGTCTTAGAAAGAAGCTCCTATTTGGATTGTTGGTAGCACTTGGATTAATGGCTCCTGGCCAACTGTTCTTGAATGATATTTCCAGCTTCTGGCAGTTAGCTCTTTTCGCATTCGCCACCGCAGGGGTATTCTCGATTTGTTGGGCATTGATTGCTAGAGGCTTTCCAAAAAGATTCAACTTTGGCTTTCAGATGGGTGTCTATTGGGTAGTTTCGCTATGCCTCCAGAAGCTTGCCCTATTATTTCCAGGGTACACAAAGCGGGATGAGATTTCAGGAAGGCCATTTCCAAGTTTTGCTATTGAGTCAGTCTGGTACTCAGAGCCTGGATTTTGGATTCTTCAAATTGATCGAATTATGCATGTGCTGCTGCCGGCGTTTGCAATTTCTCTAACTACGGTTGCAATCTATTATCAAGTTACCAAGAGTGCTGCACTGGATGCTTTGGAATCTGATTATGTAAAGATGGCGCGCGCTAAGGGATTAAATGAACTAGAGGTACTAGTTAGGCATGTATTTAGATCCTGCTATTTGTCACTTTCAAATACATTTGTTCCGAACTACCTGTACCTCTTCAATGGGATTGTGATTATTGAGTTGGTGTTTGGTTGGCAGGGGATAGGAATTTATCTTATGGACTCAATCTTTAATTATGACCTCAACCGTTTGATGGGTGGAGTATTTGTATTGGGCGTATTTACCTTTTTCATGATGTTATTGAGTGATCTGATAAGCAATAGATTAGACCCGAGAATTGCAGAGTTTCGATAAGAAATTAACCGCCGCTCGATTTTTCTCTTCATTCCACTTGAAGTGGACGATACTGGGATCGAACCAGTGACCATATAAGTCATGTCTTACAACTAGTAGATATTCCTACTTGGTTCGAATATTACACGATTAGGCAGTCAAATGCTTAGAAATGGATCCCAGAATCCTAAATTGCACTTTTTCGACGATTATCTTCCTTGCAAAGCATTTGGCAATTCTTCGAGTCCGTCTTAGCCCCATCGCTCCAAGGGGTGATGTGATCGCCTTCCATCTCCTCATGAGCAAAGGATTTCTTGCGAATTGGGCATTTACCTTTTTGTCGTTCAAAGGCTTCTCTCTTTTGGTTTGGAGAAAACGTCCTGATGTTCAAATGCCCTTCTTGTCCACTTAGCACAAAGTGGTAAACGCCTTTTTTATTCGTCACATCCTCATCTAGCATCAATTTCACTACTTGAACTTCTAAAGCTTTGGAATCAATGTCTTTGGATTTGAAAGTATTAAACAGTTCCCCCATTGAACATTCTTCATTTCAGCACCATATACAGGGAAAGTAGCCGTTGCTCATGCGATTACTTGTTGGAAACACAACCAAAGTTCATTTGCATTTGGCTTATCTTGATTTAAGCCCATGTATTTTTCGATTTCATTATTGCTGATCCAACGAATCGTCGTTTCTAGGTAATCCTGACGAATAGGGGCCCCCCAAGGGCGGTTATTTCGCTTTGGGTTTCCATTCATAGCAAACGTCTGGCGATTTCTCTTCGTTGTTGCTTCCATCTGTTTCCTCAACGACTAGAAACCCGTGACGCTCGTAGAATCGGTGCGCTGACCGGTTGCTTTGGAAAGTCCAAAGGCGCATACCATTAGGCATTATGTCTTTGGCTTTCATTAAGAGCTGAGTGCCAAGACCCTGCCCAATCCGATCAACCCGAACATAAAGTTGGTCCAGCCAACCGGGTTCTAAGAGCATGAATGCACTTACACCCTTCTCGTCGCGAGTTACCCAGCACTCCTCCCCGTTTTTCACTCGGGCCGACAACCATTCGAAGACGCGTTCGTCGGTTCCGAACACAGGAGGGATTGCACCCAGGGCGTGCTTGCGAGCGTCAAGGTAAAGGGAGGCTATCTCTTCGCCATCCTCAGGAAGTGCAAGTTCTAACTGATCCATGTGCGCAGTCTTTCATAGGTGCGAATCCTTAAGAATCGATTCGACATCTTGCTTGAGCAGAGAGAGCCTTATTAACAAAGAAGTGGAACTTACATTGACTATTGACTGGGACTTGATGAGAAATTTAGAGTATGTGGGGTTTTGATTCCTGAATTGGTTTTCACAGAACTATGGTGGACGATACTGGGATCGAACCAGTGACCCCTTCCATGTCAAGGAAGTGCGCTACCGCTGCGCTAATCGTCCTTATTCAATTTTGAAATCATTTTAAGACATTTCGAGGTGGAGACGGGATTTGAACCCGTGTAGCGGGATTTGCAGTCCCGAGCCTCGCCTCTCGGCCACTCCACCAAATCGCTAACCATCTCAACTAAAAAATCGAGCGGACGACGGGGGTCGAACCCGCGACCTGAACCTTGGCAAGGTTCCGCGCTACCAACTGCGCTACGTCCGCATTTACCGGGTCTATTACCTCCGGCAAGAGAGCGAAATCTATCGCACCTTCGGGGCTAGCCCCAACTTAGGGCCGAAAATAAGTTCCATCCTGAGTGCCTTTCTGCGAAGCGGTACCTTCGGCTCTGTGGGTCACATGTTCTGGATGGGTGGAAAACTCGCTACCGGTTTAGAGGAAATATCGACTGACCCGAGCTCATTAAGAACACCTGGCTTTTGGGTAATCATCGGAAGTTTTGAAGGTCAATGGTTATTGGCCAGATTTAAAAATGTAGTTGAAGCCCCCTTGCCGCTTGAAGGAGTTTGGAGCCCAATATCATCCACATCATGGCGTTCATCGCTTGATAGAGATACTTACTTGGAATACGTAAAGCTGGTTAAGGAAGAGATTGCCGCCGGCGAGGTGTATCAAGTGAACGCCTGTCGAGTTATCTCAACAGATAATTCGGCAAATAGATCTTTGCTTCCTTTAGCTGGGGCAATTGCTGCTGGAAATCCCGCACCTTACCTCTCTTATCTTTCTCTTCCTGGATTGGAAATAGCATCAGCTTCGCCGGAGAGATTTTTAACCTTGGAAGATGGAGCAATAGTCTCTAGTCCAATTAAGGGTACGTCAGCCACCCCGGATTTTTTCGAAAAAGATAAAGCCGAGAATTTGATGATTGTTGATCTGATTAGAAATGACATGGGCGCAATTGCCGAAATTGGTAGCGTGACCACACCAAGATTGTTATCTGTAGAGGTGCATCCCGGTCTTTACCATCTGGTTTCAGATGTAAAGGCGAAGATCGCACCAAATCTTCACTTTGATGAGGTATTGACCTCAATGATGCCTCCAGGCTCTGTAAGTGGTGCACCAAAATCCTCCGCTTTGAAGATTATTGGGAGACAGGAGAGAGAGCGAGATATTTACTGTGGCGCATTAGGTTGGTATCACAATGGAGAGGCGGAGATTGCTGTTGCCATCAGAACTTTCTGGCAACGGGAAGATGGGATTTTGAATTTTGGTACTGGTGCTGGAATAACCTGGGGCAGCGATCCCGAACAAGAGTGGCAGGAAACTGAGCTGAAAGCAGCTCGTTTAATCAGGATTGCAGGAGGTCAGGAAGGTGTTTAATTTGAAAGTTTGGCATAACACCCGACTAGTTGATCAATATCAACTACCTGCAGACAGTGCTGCTTGGTTAATGGGCGATGGGGCTTTTGAAACTATCCGTACCTATTTAGGTAAACCATTTGCTGTGGACCACCATTTACGGCGGCTACAAAACTCTCTTTCACAACTACACATAAAGTCCCCCTCGGCTGGTGATATATCAACTGGGATTAACTCTGTAATTGCGGCAAATCCTCAATTCGAAAATGGCAGATTACGAGTTACCGTATTTTCAGATGGGCATCTGCTGATCTCACATATGCCATATGAAATCAATACTGCGCCAGCCAAATTGATGCGCTATCCAGATACCAAATTCTCTGGTTACGCTATTTCAAGCACCAAGAGCACCTCTTATGCAGAGAATTTTCGCGCTCTACGGCTGGCGCAATCCAATGCTTATGACGACTGCGTATTGATAAATGAAAAAGGTGAAGTCGTAGAGAGCTCGATGGCAAATATCTTGTGGTTGCAAGATGGTGTTTGGTACACCCCCAATACTTTAAGTGGTGCGCTACCTGGAGTTACAAGAGCCTTGCTCATTGAGAGCTTTGGTGTCCAAGAGTCGACCCTTTTGGAATCTGATTTAGAGAGGGTTGAATCTCTTGCCTTGGTTTCATCGCTGCGCGAGATTCAAGTCGTTGAGCGATATGAAAGCATTCTTTACCCAATTTCTAAGTCGCTCACAGAACTTCAGAGTTCCTTTCACGCGTGGGTTAGGGATAAACTTGGGGTATGAATATCCGGCAACAGATTAAGAGCACGCCATATGGCTCTCTGATTTGGCGGGTTTTTATTGGCGTGGTTGGTGGATTAGTCACCATTATTGGAACTGTGTTTTTATTTGCTCCCGGACCAGGTTTGTTGGTCTTGTTAACCGGTCTCGGAATTTTGGCTACTGAGTTTGCTTGGGCTTCCAGAGCGATGCTAAAAACTAAGAGCATTGCCGCTACTGCTGCCGATAAAGTTGGCATGCCGCTATGGTTGAAGTATCTCCTTGCAGCGATCTTCACATCTATATCAATCATCCTAATTGCACATTTTTACGCTTAACTCTGCGCTTGATTTCCGCAATTAGAAAATAAGTACAAAATCCAATAAATCGATCGAGCAGAGTTTCTAAGTAATTTGGTAGCCTCGCCACGTGAGCCAACAGATAAGTGTCAAGGTTGATGGTCAGGTTCGGAGTTTTTCTGCCGATTCCAAGCCAACCTTAATATTTGAGGAGCTCTATCCAGATTCGACCAAGCCGGGCGCCAATGCCATTGTCGTTTGCAAAATAAATGGGGTACTGAGAGATTTATGGAGCGATTTAGCAGATGGAGATGAAGTCGAGTCAGTCTCTATCAACTCAGCAGAAGGTTTGATGGTTTTGCGCCATTCAACCGCCCATGTTTTGGCACAGGCGGTTCAAGAGTTATTCCCACAAACTCGATTGGGTATTGGTCCACCAATCAAAGATGGTTTCTATTATGACTTTGACCCTGAGCGTCCATTTAATCCTGAGGATTTAGTTAAGTTGGAATCTGCGATGAAGAAAATCATTAAGGATGGACAGAGATTCAAAAGAAGGGCTATCAGTGATGAAGAGGCCCTTAAAGAGCTATCGCATGAGCCCTATAAATGTGAATTGGTAAAACTTAAATCTTCAAACTCCAGCGAAGAGGCTGCAGATGGAGCTGGGGTAGAGGTTGGCGCTGGTGAGTTAACGATTTATGACAATCTGGGCCGTGATGGAAAAGCCGTATGGGGCGATTTATGTAGAGGTCCTCACCTGCCATCAACCAAATACATTCCAGCATATAAATTAATGAGAAGTGCAGGCGCTTATTGGCGTGGCTCAGAGAAGAACCCAATGTTGCAGAGAATTTATGGCACAGCTTGGCCATCTCAAGAGGAACTCGATCAGTATTTACATTTATTGGCCGAGGCGGAGAAGCGGGATCATCGCCGCCTTGGTTCTGAGTTAGATCTATTTTCCTTTCCCGAAGAGATTGGCTCCGGGCTTGCGGTGTTTCATCCCAAAGGCGGAATTATCCGAAGAGCGATGGAGGATTACTCCCGCAAACGTCACGAAGAAGAGGATTATCAATTTGTTTACTCGCCTCACCTAACAAAGGCGGCTTTGTTTGAAACATCTGGTCATTTGCAGTGGTATGCCGAAGGCATGTACCCGCCGATGGTTATGGATGAAGAGCTAAATGCAGATGGAACGGTAAAAAAGCCAGGACAGAAGTACTACATGAAGCCCATGAACTGTCCGTTCCACAATCTGATTTACCAGTCCTCGGCTAAATCTTATCGTGACCTTCCTTTACGTCTTTTTGAATTCGGAACGGTCTATCGTTACGAAAAATCTGGTGTTGTTCATGGAATCACCAGAGCCAGAGGGTTTACACAAGATGATGCACATATCTACTGCACCAAAGAACAGATGGCCGGTGAGTTAGATAGCCTGCTTACCTTCGTACTTAATCTGTTAAGAGATTATGGTTTAGAGGATTTCTATCTAGAACTCTCTACTCGCAATCCAGAGAAATCTGTTGGTTCAGATGCTGATTGGGAAGCCGCAACACAGGCGTTGCGCCAAGCTGCAGAAAAACAAAATCTAGAGCTGGTTCTTGATCCGGGTGGCGCTGCTTTTTATGGCCCCAAAATCTCAGTACAGGCGAAAGATGCGATTGGTCGAACCTGGCAGATGTCTACGATTCAAGTAGATTTCCAGTTGCCACAGAGATTTGATTTGGGCTACACCGCAAGTGATGGCTCACGACAGCAGCCGGTCATGATTCACCGAGCACTCTTTGGTTCAATTGAAAGATTCTTTGGAGTACTGACTGAACATTACGCAGGTGCCTTCCCGCCATGGTTAGCTCCAGTTCAAGTACGGGCAATTCCTGTTGCTGAAGCCTTTAATGATTATTTAGCAGGGATAGTTAAGGAGATGAAATCCGCGGGAATAAGAGCGGAGATTGACGCCTCCGATGATCGAATGCAGAAGAAGATTAGAAATGCGCAGACCGAAAAAATCCCATTCATGATTATCGCTGGCGAAGAGGATCAGAAAATTGGGGCGGTTTCATTTAGATATCGCAATGGTGAACAGAGAAATGGCGTTCCAATCGCTGCCGCTATTGAAGAGGTTTTGGCTGCTGTTAAAAATAGAACACAGGTTTAGTTGATGTCCGATCAGCAGATTACCGGTGGGGCTGGGATGCCTGATAACTGGGAGCGACTCTGGACCCCACACCGAATGGCTTATTTATCCGGAGAAAATAGACCGAAACCAGACAACGATGTGCCCTGTCCTTTTTGCGTAATACCAAGCAAGAGCGATAAAGAAGCTTTAATTGTGGCCCGCGGTGAAGAGGTTTACGCGGTATTGAATCTATATCCATACAACGCTGGTCACTTACTTATCTGCGCAAAGCGTCATGTTGCGGATTTAACTGAGTTAACAGATTCCGAGCGAAATGAAATGCAGGCTTTCACCGCTCATGCGATGAAAACGCTGCGAAAGGTTTCAAATTGCGGAGGTTTCAATATTGGTTTAAATCAAGGTGCGCTCTCTGGTGCTGGGGTGGCAGATCACATCCACCAACATGTTGTCCCGCGTTGGTTCGGAGATGCTAATTTCATGCCGATTATTGGGCAAACTAAAGTGTTACCTAAATTGTTGAATACTACGCGCGATGAAATAGCAGCAGCTTGGTAATTTCCTAAATCTTCGAGTCGATTACTAAATCGAGATATTTCTTTATCTGAGCAATACCAATCTCTTTGCTAACAACTAGGGGAATCGCAGGAACTTCCAAGCCACCGATAAATCCTTCATTCCCAAACCCCTGAATCTGCTCCTCAAACTCACTTTTGAATTCACTAACCAGGGTTTGCAATTCATCATCTGCTCTATATTGGGTCATAGGCTTTTGCAAGTAATCGAAAACCGTCAAATCTGCCAGTGAAATCAAACCTGAAGGTTCGCCAAGTTCATCGTGAAGAACAAGGAATGGAGTGGTTACCTTCTCCAGAACTCGATTGGCAATTAGTACGATGTCATCAAAATCCGATTCACTGAATTCGAGTCCTGTAACGATAATTAGCCTGGGGTATTGACGCTCACTTATAAAGCTCCAAAAATCAATCATTGATTTTGAGACACCACTTTGTGCGTTAATAACCAAAGCGACTGCAAAAATATCACTCAGAACCTCAGAAAAGTTAATTTCGCCATCTTTCAATTCACAACCCAAGATCCTCCCCGGAAAGCCCGGTTCGAACACAGCTGCGACTTCATTTGATTTCGCACTGCTGTGTCCGGCGAAGAGCCATCGCATAGTAGATGGCGACGTTTGCGCTTCGGTGTTGGTCGTGGTCACTAATAAAGCCTACGATGTGCCCGATGCTTCAGAATCGATTTAGAGCTCCGGTCACGGTAGTTATTTCCCCCTTGGCTCGCTGGCTGCTGAAAATTGGTTTAACCCCGAACGTTCTGACTGTGATTGGAGCGCTAGGGAGCTCAATATGTGCGATTTTTTTCTTTTCGCAAGGCAGGTTTTTATTGGGCACTATTCTGGTTTCCCTTTTTGTCTTGAGTGATTTATTGGATGGGACTATGGCCCGTCAATCTCAAGTTGGGCCAACAAAGCTAGGAGCATTAATAGATTCGACACTGGACCGGGTATCAGATGCTGCAATCTTCATTGGGATTCTGTTGTTTGCCCACAATGAGAAATTGAACGTTATTTCTTACGCCGCATTGATCGCCTTAGTCACTGGAACCTTAATCCCTTACATAAGAGCAAAGGCAGAGAGTCTGGGAGTTGAATGCTCGGTTGGACTTGCCGAACGCACCGAGAGACTAATTTTAGTTTTAGTAGGAACAGGTTTATTCGGATTGGGAATAGATTGGGCTCTTAGCCTTTCCTTATATGTAATCTGTTTAGCAAGTGCAATTACTGTTGTACAACGCCTGCTCGTAGTCGCTAAGGCTTGAAAGAAATTATGGCTCTCTTGACTTACCTTCTATATAGCGCCTTATGGCGGGCGGTGCGCCTAGTTCCGGAAAAATCGGCCTACGCCATCTTTAACCTACTAGCAACCTTGGCATATAGGCGAGACGGTAGACGTATTTCCAGAATTCGCAGTAACTATCGCGCTGTCAAACCGGAGTTGCCAGCGTCAGAGCTTGAGATGTTGGTGCAAGAGGGATTGAAATCTGCCATGAGATATTGGTGCGACACCTTTCGAATCTCTGATTGGAGTAAAGAGAGAGTATTCAAAACGGTTAGAACCCAGAATGAAGAGTATTTACTTAGACCAATTGAGCAGGGTCGAGGATTAATTGTTGCATTGCCCCATGCCGGAAATTGGGATCATGCCGGAGCGTACTTCTGTGCCCGCGGAGTGAGAGTAAATACTGTTGCCGAGCACTTAAAACCGGAGCGCTTGTTTCGCAAGTTTCTCGCCCACCGGGAAGCAATGGGAATGCAGGTATTAGATTTGAATGCTGGTGTATTTGCAGAGCTGGAAAACCTACTCAATCAAGGAGAGTTAGTAGCTTTGGTTGCTGATAGAGATTTGAGTAGATCTGGAGTGAATGTCGAGTTTTTCGGAAAAACTGCACGCATGCCTGCAGGTCCGGCTTTGTTGGCCTATAAAACCAAGGCTGACCTGATCACCGCTTATGTTTCATACACGACTTCAGGAATCCACATTAAGTTCACAGAACCGCTTGCTATTGATTACCAAGCAGATCAGAAGAGTGAGATTGAGCGGGTTACGCAATTGCTAGCCAGTCAATTTGAATGTGACATTTCAAATAACTTAACCTCATGGCATATGCAACAGAGAATTTTCATTGACGAGAGCTTTGTGCAACGAGCATGAAGATTGGTTTTGTCTCCCCATATGCCTGGGATGTTCCAGGCGGAGTTCAGTCGCATATCCGTGATTTGGCTTTACATTATCGACAGCTTGGTCATGAAGTATCAGTTTTAGCACCAGCCAGTGATGACTCTGACATCTCTGATGATTTTGTGGTAACCGCCGGACGTCCAGTTGCAATTCCTTACAACGGTGCTGTCGCACGCGTGCTTTTTGGCCCGGTTGCTGCATCAAGAGTTAGACAATGGATTTCCTCAGGCGATTTCGATGTATTGCATCTACACGAACCCGCGATTCCATCGCTATCGCTTCTAGCCTGCTCTATAGCTGAAGGAGCTATGGTCGGAACTTTTCACGCGGCAGCACCTCGACAGAAGGTTGCTTTTGCTATCGCTCCGCTATTGGAGCCGGTAATAGAAAAATTGAGAGCACGCATTGCGGTCAGCGAGGTGGCTAGAGAAACATTGAGAATCCACCTAGAAACCGATGCCGTTGTAATTCCAAATGGCATCAGTGTGCCGTTTTTCGCTGAGGCGACCGCGAATCCAGAGTGGCAAAACCCATTGAACATAGGCTTTATTGGCCGATTCTCTGAACCTCGGAAAGGGCTGGAAGTTCTTCTTGATGCACTACCGAATATTGCTCGAGTTCATCCCAACTTTAAACTCTTGATTGCTGGTCCTGGCGAGGGCTTAGATGCGATGCAGAAAATAAATCCTGCGTTGAGAAATCGATTAGTATTTTTGGGAAGGATTAATGATGCCGAAAAAGCTGCCTTTCTGAAATCACTTGATCTTTATGTTGCACCCAATACGGGCGGAGAGTCATTTGGAATCATATTGGCGGAGGCATTGGCATCCGGCGTTCCTATCGTTGCGAGCGACATTCAAGCTTTCCGCTACCTATTAGAGGATGGAAAATACGGACAGCTATTTGAAAATGAAAACTCCGTGGATTTAGCTCGTAAAGTTATAGCGCTAATAAAGGATAAGAAGGCAAGAGATGAGATGTCAGCCTCCGGAGTTGAATATGCGCGACGCTTTGATTGGTCCCAAGTCGGCGATGAGATTATGAATGTCTATTTGCATGCGCTGAAACCAGGGGAGAAGGTTGGATTGAGCTCAGAGACCCGCCTGTGGAATCGAATTTTCTCTCGAGAGGATGAATAGAGGTAGTTGATGAATAACACTTATATTTGGCTTCCGATAACCCTCCTGTTAATTATTTGGTATCTAACCTTTAGTGCAAATCGATTAGATAGATTGCATCACAGAGCAGAGACCTCTTGGGCAAACTTGGATGCGATACTGCAACGCAGGGCTGCATTAGCTCTGGATATCGCTCACACAGGGGCGGTTGATCCAGCCACTGGGTTGTTAATAACCGCAGCTGCACATCAAGCTAGAGAAGCGGAGATTTCAGAGAGAAGCGAGGCTGAGAGTTCTCTGACACAGGCATTATTGCTGATAATTGAAGAGAGTGATTTGAATCGCAGATATCCCGAGTTATTTCAAGAGTTAGATACGCTCACTGAGCGACTAAAGATTGCGATTTCTCTTCATATTGAAGCGGTCAATGCGGCTCGAGCCCGTCGCGAGAAGTTGATTTATCGAATCTTTAGATTGGCAGGACATGCTCCTTTGCCGGTCAAATATGCATTTGAGGATGACTCTTTGATGGAGATAACGCGCTAAATGAATATTAGAGGTATACGTGTTTTATTGCTTTGTTTAATTCCAGTGCTGATTTCAGCCTGCTCTAGCGTTCCTAACGTGAATAAGTCAGAACCAGAACCAGAGGTAGAACGAAATGTATATACCAACCTTCCCGGATCCAATGGAGAGATAATCGCGGTAAAAATTGATGATACAAATGCTGCACATCCCCAACAAGGTGTGGAATTTGCCGACATCGTTTTCATAACTCAGGTCGAGGCAGGTTTAACAAGGCTGATGGGGATTTATTCCTCTAGTTATCCAGAGGTTATCGGTCCGGTGCGCTCTGCACGAATAAGCGATCTTGATATCTTGGCTCAGTTCGGCAGAGTGGGTTTTCTCTACAGTGGCGCACAGAGCAAGTTACGCCCCGTCATCGCACAATCTAATCTGGTCAATTTAAGTGCGGAACGAAATCCGCCGACCATCTATTTCAATGATCCTTCTCGTACACCTCCTTACGCGATGATGGTTAAACCCAATTTGCTTTTGGAAAAATCGGAGAGCTTGGCCGTAGCTCAAAGTGTGGGTTGGAGTCATGGCGAGAGATCAGATAAGGGCAAAAGAATTGAGTCGGTAGAGATTAATTGGCCCAACGCTCAATACCAGGCATATTGGAGTAAAGGTGAGAAGCGTTTTCTGTTGAAACACAATGGCAAAGAGAACATTTCCTCAACTGGGGTTGCATTAGGTTCAAATATGATGGTCATACAGAAAATAGAGATAACTCCATCGGAGTATGGGGATAAATTCGGTGGCATCACTCCAAAAAATCAAGTTGTAGGTCAAGGTGAGGCGTATCTACTTCGTGATGGTCGAGTAACCAAGGCGCTTTGGTCTCGCGAGAGTGCGAGCTCCCAAACCGAATGGACCCTTCTAGATGGTACTGAGGCAAAATTCGCAGATGGCCAGGTGTGGTTCTTCCTCACCGATCAAGAACCAACGTTCACTTATCCAGCATCTAAGCGCCCCACTGCAGGAAGCAACCCTTAAATTCGCAGTTCTATCGATTCAAAGTAGAATCCGCGCATGTCCACAACCGATAAAAATCAACATGTAACAGGTACCTCTCGGGTTAAGCGAGGCATGGCGGAAATGCTCAAGGGCGGCGTCATCATGGATGTCGTTAATGCTGAGCAGGCCAAGATTGCCGAAGACTCCGGAGCTGTAGCGGTTATGGCGCTCGAACGAGTCCCAGCTGATATCCGTGCCCAAGGTGGAGTGGCAAGAATGTCTGATCCAGACATGATCGCGGAGATTCAGAAGAGCGTCTCCATTCCAGTTATGGCCAAAGCCCGAATTGGACATTTTGTTGAAGCACAGATCCTTCAAGCGATCGGCGTTGATTACATCGATGAATCAGAGGTTCTTACTCCGGCCGACTACACACATCACATTGATAAGTGGAACTTCACTGTGCCATTTGTCTGCGGCGCTACTAATTTGGGCGAGGCGCTGCGTCGTATCAATGAAGGCGCGGCCATGATTCGCTCTAAGGGTGAAGCGGGTACAGGTGATGTTTCAAATGCAACAACTCATATGCGATCGATTTCCGATGAAATTCGTCGTTTAACTTCTATGCGTGAAGATGAGCTTTATGTTGCAGCTAAAGAGCTGCAAGCGCCTTTTGAGTTAGTCCGTGAAATAGCACAAACTGGGAAATTACCAGTCGTTCTTTTCACTGCTGGTGGAATTGCAACTCCCGCCGATGCGGCGATGATGATGCAACTTGGTGCAGATGGCGTTTTTGTTGGATCAGGAATCTTTAAATCAGGAGATCCCGCCAAGCGCGCTGCGGCGATTGTTAAGGCGGTAACTTTCTATGATGATCCAAAGGTTGTAGCTGAACAATCACGGGGATTGGGCGAAGCCATGGTTGGAATTAATGTCGCCGATATTCCAGTTCCACATCGTCTAGCAGAGCGAGGCTGGTAGAAACAGTGAAGGTTGGAGTCTTAGCACTCCAAGGCGATGTCCGAGAGCACATTCGCTCTCTTGGAGATTGCGGTGTGGATGCATTTGCGGTGCGTACCGCTCAGGAAATTAATGGAATTGATGCGTTAGTAATTCCGGGTGGGGAATCCACCACTATCTCCAAATTAGCTCGCGCATTCTCAATCTTTGAGGTTATTTCTTCCCGCATAAATCAAGGTATGCCGGTTTACGGTTCCTGCGCTGGAATGATTTTGATTGCAAACCAGGTTCTGGATGCGATTGAAGGTCAAGAAAGTTTTGGTGGCCTTGATGTGGTGGTACGTCGAAATGCATTTGGCCGTCAGGTGGATTCTTTTGAAACCGATCTGAATTTCAAAGGAATCACGCAACCATCGGTGCGGGCGGTATTTATCAGAGCTCCCTGGGTTGAATCTGTTGGAGAGGGTGTTGAGGTATTGGCTGAGGTAGATGGCCATCCGGTAGCGGTGCGACAAAATCATCTTTTTGCTACCTCTTTTCATCCGGAGTTGACCGGCGATAATCGCGTGCATCGTTACTTTATCGATGTTGTATGTAAGGAATCATTAAAGGTTGGTGTTAATTAATGTCAGGCCATTCCAAATGGGCAACCATCAAACGCAAGAAGGCTTTGATTGATTCAAAGCGTTCGCGAGCTTTCGCAAAGTACATTAAAGCAATTGAAGTGTCAGCGCGAAATGGGGGCGCAGACCCAGATGGTAACCCAACTCTTTATGACGCAATACAAAAAGCTAAAAAGAACTCGGTTCCAAGCGACAACATTGAAAGAGCATTGAAACGCGCCTCTGGTCAGGATGAATCTTCCTCTAACTGGGAAACCATCATGTATGAAGGCTATGGCCCAGGTGGCGTAGCGATCCTGGTTGAATGCCTTTCTGATAATAGAAATAGAGCAGCCTCTGAGGTGCGAGTTGCAATAACCCGCAATGGTGGAACTATGGCTGATCCAGGTTCAGTTTCTTATCTATTTAATCGCAAAGGCGTGGTAATCGTTAAGAAGAATCAGGGCGATCAAGTCTTAAGCGAAGATCAAGTTTTGGAATCTGTACTCGAAGCAGGTGCCGAAGAGGTCAATGATTTGGGTGAAAACTTCGAGATAGTTTCCTCTGCATCCGATATGGTGGCGGTTAGAACGGCATTGCAAAGCGCAGGAATTGATTATGAATCAGCTGATGTATCCTTTCTGCCTTCCATGTCAATTCCCTTAGATGCCGAAAATGCAAAGGTGGTCTTTGAATTAATTGACGCCATCGAAGAATGTGATGATGTACAAAACGTCTACGGAAACTTTGATGTTTCTGAAGAGGTAATGGCGAGTCTTTCATAATTGCTTCTAACGCTTGATTAGGCTTCTCTAGTGCGCGTTTTAGGGGTGGATCCGGGTCTGACCCGCTGTGGCATCGGGGTAGTTGAATCCCAGGGCAACAAAACTCTAACCATGGTGGATTGTGGTGTTATTAGAACCGATGTCGATTCCGCTCTAGAACTTCGGCTCCTTCAACTTAATGATGAGTTGGAGAGATGGATCGACAAATATAAGCCTGATGTAATCGCGGTTGAGAGGGTTTTCTCTCAACTAAATGTACGAACTGCCATGGCCACCGGACAGGCTGCTGGAGTTGCTTTAGTGCTGGCTGCAAAATCTGGATTACCAGTTGCGCTACATACTCCAAGTGAGGTGAAGGCCGCAGTTTCAGGCTCGGGTCGGGCTGATAAGAAACAGGTAGCTTTGATGGTTACGAAAATTCTCGGCCTGACTGAAGCTCCAAAACCGGTGGACACCACTGATGCCTTAGCCCTTGCTATCTGCCATCATTGGCGTGGCGAAAGCGGAAAGAGAATTACCAACGCAGTAGCCAAAGAGCGACAGCGATTAAAGAGTTTGAAGAGGATTAAATGATCGCGCAAATCAAGGGCACGGTACTGGATGTGCGACTAAATTTAATCACTGTTGATGTCTCTGGAATTGGCTATCAGGTAATAGTTACGCCAGATCTTGCGTCTTCAGTAAAAATAGGTCAAACAATTTCACTTTTCACCTCTCTTGTGGTGAGGGAGGACTCTTGGAGTTTGTTCGGATTTGAGAGCCTGGACGGCAAATCTCTTTTTGAGGAGCTTCGGTCTGTAACTGGAATTGGTCCGAAGGTGGCAAATGCTTTATTGGCGGTCTACCAACCTGGTGATTTGCGTGATGTTATTTCAGCGCAAGACAACGCTGCTTTGGAGCGGGTTCCAGGAATCGGCAAGAAGGTAGCTTCGCGAATACTTCTAGAGTTGAAGGATAAGTATTCAGGTGTCACAAAAAACAAAATATCTCTCTCTGGAAGTTGGCGAAGTCAAATCATCGGAGCCTTAACGGGATTGGGTTACTCAAACAAAGAGGCTGAACTGGCTCTGGATAATGCCGTAAAGAACTTTGGTCGTACTCCAAGCGAAGAGGATTTACCGGAGATTTTAAAGTTAGCGCTAGCCCAATCAGGTAGAAGTAAATGAGTGAGGAGATAATGCACTCCTCTTTATCTTCTGAGGAGATTACGGCGGAACAAGCACTCCGGCCCCACTTACTTAATGAGTTTGTTGGACAGCAAAGAGTTAAAGATCAGGTCGATCTACTTTTGCGAGCAGCGCGAGAAAGAGGCGCCCCATCTGATCACATCCTGTTATCGGGTCCACCTGGATTAGGAAAAACCACTTTGGCAATGATTGTTGCTAGCGAAATGAAGGCACCAATTCGTGTTACGAGCGGCCCAGCAATTACTCACGCGGGCGATTTGGCATCGATACTTTCATCTTTGGTCGAAGGCGAAATCTTATTTCTTGATGAAATTCATCGTATGGCCCGTCCCGCCGAAGAGATGCTTTATATGGCGATGGAGGATTTTCGAGTTGATGTTGTAGTTGGAAAAGGTCCGGGTGCAACTGCGATTCCTTTGGGGTTGCCACATTTCACTTTAGTTGGTGCCACAACTAGAGCGGGACTCTTGCCTGCGCCCTTGCGTGATCGTTTTGGCTTTACCGCGCATCTAGATTTTTATGATGATTCTGATATTTCAAAGATCATTGACCGCAGCGCGCAGTTGCTAGATGTTGAGATAGATGAGAAGGCAATCACTGAATTGGGAAAGAGATCTCGGGGCACTCCGCGTATCGCCAACAGATTGCTAAGAAGAGTTCGCGATTACGCTCAGGTTCATGGTGATGGAACGGTTGATTTATCAGTAACTAAATCCGCCCTATCGATGTATGAAGTCGACGAAATTGGCCTGGATAGATTGGATAAAGCAATTTTGCGTGCCTTGGTCGAACAGTTCAATGGTGGACCTGTTGGCTTAAATACTTTGGCGATGGCTGTTGGCGAGGAGCGGGAGACGGTGGAGTCCGTAGCCGAGCCTTTCTTGGTTAGATCAGGTTTTATGGTTCGCTCTCCACGAGGGAGAGCTGCAACTCCGGCGGCCTGGCATCATCTTGGAAAGACACCGCCACCTCAAAACCCTGGGCTTTTCGACAGTTAAGGTGGGGCGGGCCTAGACTCTCGCCTCATGTCTTACGCAAACAATCAACGTAACTCAGGGGATGTAAAAAAGGCCCGTCCAGTTCGCGCCATCTCAATTACGGTCATATTGACCGCCGCTCTTTTCGGTGTAGCTGGTGCAATAGGTGCCACGACCATAAACCTAGGTTTGGACTTACGTGGCGGAACCAGTGTGACCCTGCAACCTCGACTAGAGGATGGAGCGCAGGGAGAGGTAACCGCTGAATCCATAGATCAAGCCGTTGCCATTATCAGACAACGTGTTAACTCTCTGGGAGTTGTTGAGGCCGAGGTTGCCGCGGAAGGAACCGGTACCAACCGTCAGATAGTTATCTCTGTACCGGGTGAAACTGGAAGAAGAATTGTCGATCTAGTGGGACAAACTGCGGAGCTCCGTTTTAGACAGGTTATTCTCGAAGCGGGAGCTGTTCCCACTTCAGATGATGAATCTCTCCTACAAGGTGTATCTCTAACCCCGGAGCAGCAAGCGACATTTAAGAGTCTCGACTGTTCTAATGTTCAGTCGACCGGAGGAGCAAGTGGGGATTTAGCTAGTGATGTTTTAGTAACCTGCGATCGCCTTGGTAGCGCTCGATATATATTGGCACCCGCGCAGGTAATCGGCAGTGATATCAAAGGTGCAACAGCAGCCATCGACCAACAAACTGCCAGCGGTTGGTTTGTTTCCCTCGACTTCACAGGGGATGGAACAAAGAAGTTTGGCAGTTTGACTCAAAGCGTTGTTAATCTTCCAGCTCCGCAAAATCAAGTCGCGATTGTGCTTGATGGTGTTGTTGTATCGGCACCGCGCATCACTGAAGCGATTTTGGGTGGCAGTGCACAAATTACCGGCAGCTTCTCTCAACTTGAGGCGCAGGATTTAGCAAATGTATTGAAGTACGGATCTCTACCTCTCGCCTTCGACCGTGGAGAGGTGCAACAAGTTTCTCCAACTTTGGGTAATGATCAATTAGTTGGTGGATTAATTGCTGGTGGACTTGGTCTACTTCTAGTGGTTTTGTACTCACTCTTCTACTACAGAGCTCTAGGAACTGTAGTTATTGGATCGCTCATCATGGCAGCGGCTATGGTGTTGATATCGTTCTTGCTACTCGGCGAATGGGTTGGGTTTACCTTAACTTTGGCGGGAATTGCCGGAACAATTGTGGCGATAGGTATTACCGCTGACTCATTCATTGTTTACTTTGAACGCATTAGAGATGAAATGCGAGATGGCAAACCCCTTCGCGTAGCCGCGGAAACCGGTTGGCAGCGTGCTCGTAGAACCATCGTGGTGGCGGATTTAGTTTCCCTGATTTCTGCTGCCGTTCTTTACATCGTGTCAGTCGGAAGCGTCAGGGGATTTGCCTTTACCTTGGGACTTACCACGATTATCGATTTAATAATTATCTTCTACTTTACTAAACCATTGGTTTCACTGTATGCGAAGTTGAAGTTCTTCCAATCCGGTTCAAACTGGTCAGGTGTATCACCACGGAGCGTAGGAATGGCCTCAGTTGCTAATCAAAAGGCGGGAGCGTAATCATGAAACTTTCTGGACTTGGCGGCCGCCTGTATCGCGGCGAGACTTCTATAAACATTATTGCGGCCCGTAAAAAGTGGTACGCGCTATCGGGCGTATTCATTGTGCTATCTCTCTTTTCTCTAGGTGTTCAAGGTTTGCACTTGGGAATCGAGTTCAAAGGTGGCTCCTCATTCACCATCACAACAACCAGCGGTACAGTGGAGCAAGCTCGCGAGACCGTTGGGAGCGCCGGTTATCAAGGCAATACCATCATTCAGACCATTGGCAATGACAAGATACGGATTCAAACTGGGGTAATTGATACCGCTCAATCAAATGCGATTCAAGATGCTTTGGCGGCAGAGTTTGGAATAACTGTTGAATCAATTGATACTCAGAATGTTGGTCCATCATGGGGTGAAGAGATTTCTAAGAAGGCTTTGCAGGGTCTAATCGCGTTCTTGATCTGCATCATGATTTATCTAGCACTCACCTTTGAACCCAAGATGGCGGTAGCTGCGATTGTTGCGGTCATTCATGACGTCTTCATCACTGTTGGAATCTATGCTCTAGTTGGTTTTGAGGTAACTCCATCTACGGTAATTGGTTTCTTAACAATTCTGGGTTATTCGCTGTATGACACCGTTGTTGTGTTCGATAAGGTAAGAGAAAACACTCGGGCGATTACCAGCACCGGAAAGGCGACCTACGCTGAGGCAGCAAATCTTGCGGTCAATCAGACCATCGTTAGATCGCTAAACACCTCGTTAATCGCTCTTCTCCCAGTTGCGGCGATTTTATTTGTTGGTGCGGGTCTGCTAGGTGCAGGAACCCTTAAGGACCTATCCTTAGCCCTATTCATTGGCTTGATAGCTGGAACCTACTCTTCAATCTTTATCGCTTCGCCTATTTTGGCTGCGCTAAGAGAAAGAGAGCCGGCAATTAAGGCCCACAATCAACGAGTTATGGCGCGACGAGGTGGAGCTGGTCTCAATAATGAGCCCAATTCCGGAACCAAAAAGCAACGCAAATAACTCTAAAGTAAAGTAAGCGCATGAGCGCGCTTATCGCACCGGTTATCAAGAGGCTCTCTGATGCCAACAAAGCACAGGATGTCTCGGTTGTTGAGCGCGCATATGATGTTGCAAAGGCGGCGCATGTAGGCCAGTTAAGAAAAAGTGGAGACCCTTACATCACCCACCCGGTAGCTGTTGCCGAAATCTTGGTGGAGTTTGGACTCGATCCCGCAACCATTGCAGCAGCCCTTTTGCATGACACCGTAGAAGATACTGATTACACACCAGAGAAACTTCGGGCTGATTTTGGTGATGAAGTCGCTAATTTAGTTGAAGGTGTTACCAAACTAGATCGTCTAACTTATGGTCCCACCGCAGAAGCGGAGACAGTTCGCAAAATGGTGGTGGCCATGGCTAAGGACATTAGAGTCTTAGTTATTAAATTAGCAGATCGTCTTCACAATGCTCGAACTTGGCAATTTGTTGATCCCGAATCATCAGCGCGCAAGGCCCGCGAGACTTTAGATATTTACGCGCCATTAGCACACCGTCTCGGCATGAACGCAGTGAAATGGGAGCTAGAGGATCTCTCCTTTAAATTCCTCGAACCAAAGAAGTTTGAAGAAATTGAGCGGTTGGTTATTGAACGTAATCCATCACGTGAAAAGTTAACTAACGATGTAATCAAGGTGGTGCAGGAGGATCTAGCTGCCGAGGGCATTGCTGCGCAGGTATCTGGTCGACAGAAACATCTCTACAGCGTTTATCAGAAGATGGTTGTGAGAGGTCGAGAGTTTAATGACATTTATGATCTGGTTGGCATACGGGTGTTAGTAAAGGATGTCAGAGATTGTTATGCCGTACTAGGTGCAATTCACGCGAGATGGAATCCAGTCCCGGGCCGCTTCAAAGATTACATTGCCATGCCAAAGTTCAATCTCTACCAGTCTCTTCACACGACTGTTATTGGACCAACCGGCAAAGCGGTTGAGATTCAAATTCGAACCCATGACATGCACCGCCGTGCTGAATACGGTATTGCCGCCCATTGGAAGTACAAACTAGGTACAGCTGCTAAATCCGCGGATTCTCCGGACATGCTTTGGCTCAAGCAGCTTCATGAATGGCAACAGGAAACCTCAGATGTTACTGAGTTCTTAGATGCTCTGCGTTTTGATCTCCGCACCCCAGAGGTTTTTGTTTTTACCCCAAAGGGAAGTGTCATTGCACTTCCAGCAGGATCAACCCCAGTTGATTTCGCTTACGCAGTACACACTGAGGTAGGCAATCGTTGTGTAGGGGCAAAAGTAAATGGAAAGTTGGTTTCATTGGAGGCTCCGTTATCGAACGGGGATGTTATTGAGGTTGTAACCAACAAGGGTGAACACGCTCAGCCAAGTCGTGACTGGCTGAACTTTGTTAAATCTCCGCGAGCCCGTTCCAAAATCAAAGCTTGGTTCTCTAAAGAACGCAGGGAAGAGGCGATTGATGCTGGTAAGGAATCTATTGCCAGACAGATGCGTAAAGCGGGATTGCCAATCCAAAAGATTCTCGCCGGCCATACCTTGCTGCAGTTAGCTCATGATCTGAACTATCCAGATATCGATGCACTATATGCCGCCGTTGGAGATGGACATATTTCTGCGGCACATGTGATTGAACGGTTGGAAACATCATTGGGGCTTGAAGAGACCCATGAGACCCCTTTGCTGGAGGGTTTGATCTCGGGAAATACAAAAACCAGGCCAAGTAGACGTAGCGCTAGTGGCATTCAGGTTGAGGGTGTTGACGATGTATTAGTAAAGCTGGCTCGCTGCTGTACCCCAGTGCCAGGAGATCAAGTAACCGGTTTCATAACGCGGGGCAATGGAGTTTCTATTCATCGCACAGATTGTGTAAATGTTGCTGATTTGAAGTTCCATCAAGGGGATCGAATCGTAAAAGTTAAGTGGGATCCGAATGCAAAATCGGTTTTCTTGGTAAATATTCAGATTGAGGCGCTTGATCGTGCCCGTCTTCTCTCTGACATTACCCGTACGCTTTCAGATCAGCAGGTGAACATCCTGCATGCCGCTGTAAATACAACTAAAGAGCAGGTCGCCTTCTCTCGATTTACATTTGAGATGGCGGATGCCACGCATTTAGATGCGGTTTTAGCGTCGGTGCGCAAGATTGAAGGCGTGTACGACGTTTATCGAATTACTAACAACTAGCCTTATTGATTAGGCAGTTGTGAAATCAGCTAAGCCTTTTTGTGCCTCGCTTAACCACATCCGCCGAGCCGCTGCTGCCTCTCGGTGCTCAGCTGCCTTCTTAGCATCACCTGAAGCTTCAGCTCTGGCTGCTTTGGCCTCATAATCAGATACTGCAGCCATAAGTTGATTAACAACATCATTCGCACGGGCACGTGCTCCGGGATCGCTGCGTCGCCATTGCTCTTGCTCCGCCTCTTTAATCGTCATTTCAACGATATCGACCCGCTTGTCGAGCACAGCACGCCTCTTCTTATCGATCATGCCGATCTTGGATAGCTTGGTGCGTAGATCTCTAAATTTTCTGCGGGTGTCATCCAAATTGGTAATAGGAAGTAAGGCTTCTATCTCTGCAACAAGAGCCTCTCTTTTTTCCAAGTTGGCGGCCATTGATTCACCACGTTTTTCCAAATCTGCGTTCTTTGCTGCGAAGAATGTGTCTTGGGCAGCTTTGAAACGGTTCCAAAGTTTGGCATCATCATTCTTCTTACCGCGGCCTGTGGCTTTCCATTCATCCATCAGTGCTTTATAGCGGCGGGCTGTCGCAACCCAATCTGTTGAAGTAGCTAAAGATTCGGCCTCAGTAACAATCTTTTCCTTTGTGCTCTTGACCTCATTTTGTTGTGCAGTTAGAGAAGCAAAATGGGTACGACGGCGCTTATCAAACTTATTTCGAGCACTTGAGAATCGCTTCCAAAGTTCGCTATCAGTTTTCTTATCAAGGCGTGGAGCTTTCTTCCATTCTTCTAGAAGCACCTTGAGACGCTCTCCAGTTACCTTCCAACTTGTAGATTCACTTAGAGATTCGGCTTCGACAACTAAAGCCTCTTTAGCGGCGATTGTCGCGGCACGCTTGGCGGCTTTGAGTTCAGCCTCAGCAGCTTTCTTGGCTTCGTAAGCTGGGCGATGTTCATCAATAAGGGGAGGGATTTGCTCTAGTGAGCTCTTCAATGCTTCTAGGTTTCCTACTCCATTTAAATGCTCAACCTGATTGCGTAATTTGCGTACCGCATCATGTGCATCTTCTGGAACCATTGCACCGCTAATAATTCGAGCAGCCAGTAGCGCTACCTCTGAGGCGACAATTTCAAATTTTCTTACAAAGTAAGCGAGCGCCTCTTCGGGTGTCTTTCCTGGATAGGAGCCAACCATTTTCTCGCCATCATTGGTTCGAACAAACACTGTTCCATTTTCATCGACCCGCCCGAATTTTGCCGGATCACCTATTAACGCTGCAGCCGCAGAGTTAGGTAGAGAGTTTTGATTATCGAGTGATTCCATGATGGCCTAACTTTCTCGAACGTTGCGCGCCGCCATCTGATCAGGCGACGTTGTGGGTTCAGCGGTTGGTAAGGGGAAGAACGTTACCCCCATAGCGTCAATACTGTAAAAGGAGGAAAATCCCTCATGAAATTCACCCCAGTTTCTCGCATAGGGGTATCTAATAAGGGCTCTTTCCAGCAGGGATGCAGGATGAAGCAAAACCCTGCCAGATGTTGAGAGAATCCCGACATGGGCCTTTTGGTGGATCGCGTCGTGGCGCCTTATTACCAAACCAACTGTTGGATAGTCGCCCCATCAGCCGGCAAAGAGTGTGTAGTGATTGATCCGGGAATTGATATTCCAAGCCTTACGCCGCAGATTCAAGAAAAACTTAAGCAACATAATCTGAAACTTGGCGCGATTTTTATCACGCATGGTCATCTAGACCATACCTTCTCTTTGATATCGGCAATTGAGGATTTTATAGAGGCTGATTGTTACATTCATGAATCAGATAGAGATTTGTTGGCACATCCAGAGCGCGCGATGGGAGCGCCAAGTCAGGATTTGGTTAAGCAGCTTAAAGCGCAAATAAATCCAAATCTCAACTTTACTGAACCAAATCGCACCTGGAGTTTGCAGCATGAACAAGAGATTCGATTTGGTGAAATGAGGTTTCGTTTCCTGCACACTCCAGGACATACACCTGGATCTACGGTGGCACAGGTAAATGATGAAGTATTGATCTCAGGGGATGTGCTATTTCGTGGATCTATTGGAAGAACCGACCTGCCACGCGGCTCAATCTCTGACATGGAGCGCTCACTTCGTGAGAAAATCGCCACCTTGTCTGGCGAACTTCGTGTCTTGCCGGGACATGGCGATGAAACCTCACTAATTTCAGAGCTCAAGAACAATCCATATTTACAGGCGGCGATAGAAGGGCGATTGGCGTGAACCCAAAGTTTCAAGCTCCTAAGGGGGTATCTGAGTATTTGCCGCCCCGCTCCAATCTATTTGATTATGTTTCAAGAACTTTAACCGCTCCAGCACTAGCGGCGGGTTATGAGTTAATCGAACTTCCGATTTTTGAAGATACTGAACTTTTCACCCGGGGTGTTGGCGAATCTACCGATGTTGTAAGTAAAGAGATGTATACCTTCGAAGATAGAGGTGGCAGATCGCTGACTCTGCGTCCTGAGGGCACCGCCGGGGTTATGAGAGCAGTGATCGAACATAACCTGGACCGCGGACAGCTTCCAGTAAAGCTTTTCTATCGTGGGCCATTTTTTAGAGCGGAAAGACCTCAAGCCGGGCGTTATCGTCAGTTTTACCAGTTCGGTATTGAAGCCATTGGCGTGAATGATCCTTACCTTGATGCCGAGGTTATTGGTATTGCTTATGCAGGCTATAAGAAATTGGGACTTTCAAATTTCTCTTTACACATTACCACTTTGGGTGATGCCGAGTCCCGAAACCATCATCGAGTAGATCTGGTCAAGTTCATTGAAAGTTTAAATCTTGATGATGAGACCAAGAGTCGTGCTGCAAAGAATCCATTGCGCTTATTTGATGACAAGAGAGATGAAATTAGAAGCAAGATGCAATCCGCCCCACTGTTATTAGATTATTTGAATCAAGAGAGCAAGGAAAACTTTGCTGCTGTACAGGCTGCACTAAAAAGTATCAATGTGCCATTTGAGATTAATCCGCGAATGGTCCGAGGATTGGATTACTACACAGGTACTACATTTGAATTTGTCCATAATGGCCTAGGTGCTCAATCCGGTATTGGTGGCGGGGGTCGCTATGACGGACTCATGGAAACCCTTGGAGGTCAGAATTTATCTGGGATAGGTTTTGGTTTAGGAATAGATCGAGTATTGCTGGCTATGGAAACCGAAGGCTGCGTTCCAGAAAATATTAGATATGTAGATCTTTATGTAATCCCGCTAGGCGATGCTGCACATTCAACTGCTTTTAAATTGGTAAATCAGTTACGTACTGCAGGGTTTGTTGTAGAGCAGAGCTTCGGAGAACGGGCATTAAAGGGCGCGATGAAGGCCGCTGATAAGTCTGGCGCACGTTTTTCTATTGTTCTTGGGGATGCAGAAATATCCTCTGGCACCGTAGAGCTCAAAGAGATGAGCACCGGCAAGGCATCATCCGTTACCCTAAGCACCCTCGCATCTGAACTAGCCAAACGTAGCTAATTCAACTATCGGAAGGGTCTACAAAAAGTGCTTCGATCTCATGGCGCTGGATCATTAAGGGCTGGCGATGTTGGTCAATCAGTGACCCTGGCAGGATGGGTTGCCAGACGTCGAGATCATGGCGGAGTTGCTTTTATCGATTTACGTGATTCATCTGGAAATGTTCAAGTTGTTATCTCTGATGAAAATGTGGCCGGCGCACTTCGAGCCGAGTGGTGTGTTTTGGTTAAGGGGAAAGTCGCCAAGCGCCCACAAGGAAATGAAAATTTAGCTATTCCAACTGGAGAGATTGAGGTCATCTGTGAGGAGCTTGAAGTGCTCAGTGAGGCCGCTCCCTTACCTTTTCCGGTTGATAGTGGAGAGAATGTAAATGTAAGTGAAGAGGTTAGGCTCAAGTATCGATACTTAGACCTCAGAAGAGAGCTCCCCAGCAAAGCTTTGCGTTTACGCTCCAAAGTTACCTCTGTAATTAGATCGGTAATGGATCAGGAGAATTTCTTAGAAATCGAAACTCCATACCTAACCCGATCAACACCGGAAGGCGCACGTGATTTCTTAGTGCCAGTACGGCTACAGCCCGGATCTTGGTACGCGCTGCCGCAATCTCCCCAGCTCTTTAAGCAGCTTCTGATGGTGGCAGGCATGGAGCGCTATTACCAGATTGCTCGTTGTTTCCGTGATGAAGATTTCAGAGCTGATCGTCAGCCAGAGTTCACGCAATTAGATATTGAGATGTCATTTGGAGACCAATCTGATGTCATCGCAGTTGCAGAGAAGATATTGCAAGCTGTATTCAAGGCGAGTATTGGATATGAGATTCCATTGCCTATCCCACACATGACTTATCACGAAGCGATGCGTCGTTTTGGTTCAGATAAGCCGGATATGCGGTTTGGTAATGAGCTTGTAGATACAACCGAGTTTTTCAAGGAAACCTCTTTTAGAGTATTTCAAGCATCTCATGTAGGTGCAGTTGTTATGCCTGGTGGAGCATCCTCACCAAGAAGAGAGTTGGACGCCTGGCAGGATTGGGCTAAAGCTAGAGGTGCTAAAGGTTTGGCGTACATCTTGGTCGGAGAGGATGGATCTCTTTCTGGTCCAGTAGCGAAAAATCTTTCAGAGAAAGAATCCGCCGGAATTGCAGCTCATGTTGGCGCCGCAAACGGTGATGCGATTTTCTTCGCAGCCGGTGAGCGATCAGAGGCTCTGAATCTACTTGGAGCAGTAAGGCTTGAAATTGGAGAGCGCTGCAATCTGATTGATAAATCTGCATGGAAGTTTTTGTGGGTGGTAGATGCGCCGATGTTTGAAAAAACTGATGATGGTGGTTGGACAGCTGTTCACCATCCCTTCACCGGACCTAAACCAGAGTTTGAAAGAACCTTTGTTTCAGATCCGGAATCAGCATTGGCATATGCATATGACATTGTCCTGAATGGCAGCGAAATCGGTGGCGGTTCAATCCGTATACATCGTCGCGATATTCAACAGGCGGTATTTGATGTAATTGGCTTAACGAAGGAAGAGGCAGAAAGTAAGTTCGGCTTCCTCTTAGAAGCTTTCAATTACGGCCCACCGCCACATGGCGGCATAGCCCTTGGTCTCGACCGTCTCTGTGCTTTGCTGGCAGGCGCCGAATCAATTCGAGAGGTAATTGCATTTCCGAAAACAGCCAGCGGTGGTGATCCATTAACCGGCGCACCAACTCCAATCACCGATGCGCAGCGCAAGGAGACGGGCGTGGATTTCAAGCCAGAGGACAAGAAGGAATAGCTAGTTCATGAGTATCGAGATGAGCTCACGGCCACGGGACACAGATCGAAAAACCCGGGTTCATCTCTCATTTTACGATCGAGTTAAGTTCTTATTGTTTTTCTCGGCTGTGTTCTTTGTCTTGGTCTGGTCAGATATGGCAGCAGATGAGGAGCTATCTTTTTCTCAAGCGATTTCCAACAGTAGTTACCAGCGCTGGTGGATTTTTCCATTGGTTGCGGTCGAAACCTTAAGACAAGCCCACTTTCTAGTATCTGAATTATTAGCTCCGTACCATGGTTTTTGGCAGCGTTACTTTATTTTCGTACATCACATAACTCATCGATTGAGTGATTGGACCCGCTTTCGCCTTTCCCGGGTAATCAAATGGATTGTTGTTCTCTCGCTTTTGTCAGTTGTTTTAGGTGCCATTTACGACGAAACCCCAGTGCGGGCACTCTTCCTTGCGCCACAAGCTTTGTGGAGCGCTTTGCCGATTATTGGACAGCTGATGTTTGCGGTTGTCTTTGTGATCATTCAATTTGTTGCAATCTTCTGGTTTTTGAGTCGAGGTGGAATCGACACCTATTTCCCAGATGACATAAAGACCCGTTTTAGTGATGTTTGGGGTCAAGACCATGTTCTCGCCCGTATTAGAGAAAACCTTGTCTTTCTGGAGAATCCCGAAAGCATTGAAAAGCTTGGAGGTTATGTTCCGGGTGGCATTTTGCTTTGGGGGCCACCGGGCACTGGTAAAACTTTGATGGCCGAATCCATGGCTGGCGAAACGGGTAAGCCATTCGTATTTGTAGACCCAGGCGCATTTAACAATATGTTTTTCGGAATAGGCATATTGAAGGTCAAGAGTCTGTTTAGAAAACTTAGAAAATTGGCGCTTCGTTACGGTGGCGTTGTTGTGTTTTTTGATGAAGCTGATGCTTTGGGTAATCGTGGAATTATGACCAATCGAGCTCCAGGGGCGTATGCCAGTGATACTTGCCGCGGATTAACATATTTGAGTCAGACTGCTGGTGATGCCGTTGTTAAGGCGAATCTAGTTAAAAATGATTCACCTGGATCTGCAAGCTTGGTTAATAGATTCATGATGGGAGCGGGAGCAGGAGGTGGCGCAGGCACCGGAACGCTACAGGCGTTGTTAACTGAGCTGTCTGGTTTAAAAAAACCTAGAGGGTTTTTCAATCGAGTAGTGCGCAGAACCCTTGGTATGCGACCAAAAAACCCACCGAAGTATCGGATATTGGTTGTGATGGCTACCAACATGCCGGAGTCTTTAGATGAAGCTTTACTTCGTCCAGGTCGAATCGATCGAATGTACCGTGTCGGTTACCCCAGCAAGGCGGGACGAATCAGGACATATGAAGGTTATTTGGCCAAAGTCTCGCATGTTCTAACCAAAGAAGAAATTGAAAAGTTGGCAATCATCACGCCATATGCAACCGGTGCAACTATTAAGGATTTAATAAATGAGTCTTTGATCATGGCGATACGTAATGGACGCGATACCGTCACCTGGCAAGATGTTTTGAAAGCCAAACAGTTAAAGCAATTAGGACCGTCAGAAGATGTTGAGTACATCGAGCGCGAACGACATGCCACAGCGGTTCATGAGGCTTGCCATGCGGTCATGGCATATCGCGTGCGGAAACATATGGATATTGATATCGCCACGATTGAAAAGGGTGCCGAGTATCTTGGGATGGTTGCATCAATACCGCCAGATGATCAATTCACTCACTGGAAGAGCGAGTATGAAGGAGACATTCTCGTCTCTCTTGCCTCGCTTGCAGGCGAGAGAATGTTTTTCGATGGCGACAATTCTTCAGGTGTTTCGGGGGATTTGGAGTCGGCAACAACCATCGCAGGATTGATGGAAGGGTATTGGGGGATGGGTTCGACAGTTTCCTCATACGCCTCTGGTAGAAGAATGGAGATAGGCGCACCCGGTGGAGTAAAGCCAAATGACGCCAAGCAGGAAATGCGCCGAGCCTTGTCTGATCGCATTGAAGATAACTTGGCATCATTGTTGCGTAAATCCGAGGAGTTATTGAAGGAAGACAGAGTTCATGTGTTAGCGGTCGCACATGCTCTAGAGACCCACAAAACGTTATCTGGAAATGATGTGCATGCTGTGATTGAGGGACACAAAGGTGATGTTGTAGATGGAAGTAAATACCAGTTGCCGGAAAACATCGCAGCCATTGAGGCCTATCACCTGTCAGCATTAGCAGCCCATAAAGCCCACAAAACCCCTGAGGTTGCTCTACCTGAGCTGAATTAGTTCGGGATTGGGTAGGCTACGGGCATGTCAGCGGGAGGAATT
>JBJOIM010000003.1:0-29586 GCA_046047175.1 Actinomycetota bacterium
ATCTGCGCGGGTACCTGCGTAAAGGCTGCCAGCTTTTCCAAATGGAGAGCGGACCGCATCGACAAGAACAACATTTGTGGAGGTAGAGGCAGTATTCATACCGCTAGGTTACTGGTGAGTAGCCTTTCTTGGCACCCAGCGCAGCGGGCCCACTACATGGGCGTAGATTTCTTGACCCACCGTGAAATCCAAGGGTGCAGCAACCCGGGCTCTGATTGGCGTCGAGTAGCCGGGGAGTCTGAGTTCGAGCAAGGCATCGTGGCCGTAGTAATTGATTTTGGAGATCTCGGCTCGAACCCCTTTATCCAGTCTTTCTACGCTGATTCGAATCTCCTCGGGGCGGATTAAAAGATCACCATTAGGTTGTAAATCAAAGGATTGCATATGCAATGGCGAGGTTACCTCTTCGCCTTCATCTTTGAATGCTGGCAAGGTAACAACATCTCCAGTGCTTAGAGCGACATCTGCAGAAATGGGTTGGCGATAAACCTCAGCCGGGGAGCCGTATTGCACAACCTGACCTTTACGCATCAATGCGATGACATCAGCGGAAACCAAAGCATCCTCACGATCATGTGTGACCATGATGGTGGTGGTCTTGGTGCGCTTTAGAAGTGCCGCAACCTCTTCACTGATTTCAGCCTGCAGAGCTTGATCCAATGCTGCAAAAGGTTCATCAAGCAAGACCATCGCTGGCTTCATCGCTAAAGCCCTGGCTAATGCAACGCGAGTTTGTTGACCACCGCTCAACTGTTGGGGCATGCGATGCTCAAAACCACTCAAGCCAACCAAGCTCAACATCTCTTCGACGATTGGAGCTTTCTCTTTCTTATCAAGTTTGCCTAGAGAGAAGGCGACATTTTCAAAGACTGATAAATGTGGAAATAGACCACCTTCTTGGGGAACATAGCCGATGTTTCTTTTGTGAGGTGGCAAGACAAGAGAAGAAACACTCACTAGTTGTTTTCCAAATCTAATCGTTCCAGCTGCAGGCGTAATAAGACCCGCAATACTTCGCAATAAAGTTGTCTTGCCACAACCAGACGGCCCCAGAACCGCCGCAAACTGTCCTGATTCAACTGTCAAAGAGAGGTTGTGCAAAATTGAAACTCCTGAAAACTGCACACCCAAGTCACGAATTTCTAGGGATGTCATGCGATATCTCCCTCTTCGTTACTTCCTTTATCTGGACGATTAATTAAAAATGTTGGTATAGCTGCAATAAGAACCAAGAATAATGCGTAGGGAGCGGCTTCGCTAAACCGAGAGATCGCAGTCAGGGCCCACATCTCAGTGGCCAAAGTTTCAAAGCCTGTTGGTCTAAGCATCAGAGTGGCCGGGAGTTCCTTCATCGCTGCCAGAAGCACTAGCAAGCTCCCAGTTAAAACGCCGGGAGCAGCTAAAGGAAGGATTACAGCACGAAAGGTTTGGGCTCGACTCTTTCCTAAAGTAGCTGAAATATCAATGAGGTTTTGTGGGACTCGAGCTAGGGCAGAGCGAACAGATCCAACACTTTTCGCCATAAACAAAAGAGCGTAAGAAAAAGCTAATAACCCTAGGGTTTGATAAAGCCAAGGAAATTCTGAGCCAAAAGCGACAAGTGCCAGACCCATAACGATTCCAGGCAAAGCGTGAACTAGCAGCACTCCTTTATCCGCCAAATTGCCCAGTCGGGATCCCGTTAGAACTAGCAAACCAATAGGCAGTGCTAAAGATAATGAAATTAGCGCACCAAGAGAGGCGGCAACGATGGTCGAAATCGAGGCAGAAAATAATGAAGGATAATCGATAGTTGCTGCAGAATTCAAGAAGCGGAGTAGTAATAAACCCATAGGGATTATCAGTCCTAAAGCTAAGTAAAGAGCTATAAGAATTTGTGCAGTTAACCTTGTACCGCGACTATTAATTAAAATTGGTCGCTTTAACAGTCGAGCAGAGTTACGGGCTTGCCTTGCTTTGCCCCGGGCCCTAGATTCAATAGCAATTAAACTCCCGGATAGCACAACTAAGATCAGGGCCAGCACGGCAGCTGAACTTCTATCGTAAGAGCCACGATAAAGATTAGATATAGATCTAGTGAATGTATCCACACCTAGAAGTGAAACAGCTCCAAAGTCACTCAATACATACAGTGCAACAAGTAAAGTTCCAGCAGCAATGGAGTTTCTTATCTGAGGCAGGGTAATTTTTATAAAGGTTCTAAATGGATTTAGACCTAGAGTCATTGCAACTTCATGTTGTGACCAGTCAACTCTTCGTAAGCCAGAGAGCGCGGCCAAAGAGACATATGGAGTGGTGGTAAGCACCAAAATAAACACCGCTGCCCAGAAACCTGAAAAAGAGGGATTAATCGAAATCCAACTGAAGGTGAATACATAGCTGGGAATGGCGATCGGCAAAATTACGAGAGCTTGCTGCAGGTTACGCATTGGAATTTTGACATTATGCAAAGACCAGGCCAGAGACACTCCCAGAACAGATGCCATTAAGGCGACGATGATTACCAAAGATGTTGTGGTGGTAAAGATCTGCGCGGTTTTTTCCCGAAAAAGCAGGGTGTTGAATGATCTCCAATTCCCTTCCAGTGCGCGGCGCAAAAGATAGAGAAGTGGAATGGCGATGAATATCAAAGAGAACAGCGCAGCAGTATTTAGCCCAAAAGGCACATGGCTAGCTTTAGTAGCTTTACCATGCGCCTTCTTGGACACCTTGGAAAGTGCGCTGTTCAAATTAATTTTTTACAACAACCCCACTCTGATTAGAAGATCTTGCGTGCGCTTTAAATCGGCCAATGTTGATAAATCAACAGCTGGTGATTTAATCGCAGCGAGAGCTGGTAAATCCTTTGGGGTTAGGGATGGATTTACTATCGAGTACTCATGAGTGTCGGAGACGAACTTGGCTTGTGTCACTTCTTCAAGTAAGTAAGCGATCAGATCTTGAGCACCTTCAGAGTTCTTGGCGGTATTTAAAATTCCCGCGCCAGAAACATTTATTAGGTTGCCCAAATCTCCTGGCTGGAAAAACTCAATGGCTGCATTTAAATCTCTTCCCAGCTCTTGAGCTACCTCCCAAAGGTAGTAATGATTAACCAATCCCAAATCAATCTCTCCAGCATCTACCGCTTCAACAATCTGGGAGTTCTTCTCATATAGCTTTGGCTCATTTTTCATAAGACCGTTTAGCCATTGCTCAGCAGCAGCATCACCACGGCTCTGAATCAACGCGGAGATGAAGGCTTGGAATGAGGAGTTTGTTGGGGCAATTGCCAGACGACCCTTCCACTCGGCTGCCAAGAGGTCATCTATAGATTTCGGCAAAACAGTTACGCGATCAGGTGAATATACAAACACCCGAGCTCTGCCTGTAATGCCGACCCAATCCTGGTTCGTGGATTGATACTTACTTTCAACCTTCTCAAGTAGATCTTGATCCAAGGAGCGTAATAAACCTGCGGCGCTCACCGCGCCCAGAGATCCGGCATCTTGTGAAAGAAACAGGTCAGCGGGGGAGTTTTCTCCCTCCTCCAAAATCTGGGCCGCTAGGGCGGCTGAATCTCCGTAACGGACATCTAGCTGGATACCGGTTTTCTCAGTGAACTCGGCCAGAAATGGAGCTATGAACTCCTCGCTGCGGCCGGAGTAAATGATCAAACTCTGGCCCTCGCTGCTGTCGGAACTACATCCGACCAATGTTGAGGCTAGGGCGGCAAAGCTCGCCAAAGCCAGGAATAGGCGTGATTTCTTCAGTTTTGAACCCATGGCGCCACCATAGGTCCATGCGGGGAATTACGCAACATAAGTGTTGCGTAATTCATCTCACTCCTTAGAGGGGGCGTCTTCTGCTGCCTCGGATTGCTCAGCCTTCTGTACTGGAGGTAACGGTTCACTCTCCGCAAGAGCGGCGCTCAAAATGGTTGCGCACTTTTCAATCTGCCACTCACGAGCACCATTTAGCCTGAGTTGAGTTTTTGTCGCTGCGATAACTTTTTCATTTAACTCCAGCACCCGTTCCTTGCCATCATCAAAACAAATCTTTCTAAGCAACTCAGGGGTAAGAAGATTCTCTAGTGGCATCGCCAGTTCGGCAGCTACTGCTGCCAAATTATGTTTGGCATGTGACAAGTGTGCGTTTGCCAAAGGAAACTTTACTTTCCAAATCTTGGCGGGTGGCAAGGAATCAGATTTGCCTCGAAGCTGTGGCCAGTCAGGCTCCTTTAAATTGCTTGCTGCAAGATAAGTCTCTAGCCAAGTATCAATATAACTTTTTTGCAGCTCGTTACGAACCCTGACCTTGACCTCTGGAATTTTTAAGAACTCGGCTTTGGTCTTGATCTGGGATTTAGCTAAGGCGATAATCACATAGTCAGATAGCAACCGACCAGGAGCAAGGTCAATTTCTGACGCAATTGAATCCCGTTTGTTCCAAAGTTCACGGATGATTGCTAGTTGGAATCTAGATTTAATCTCATGCATTCCCGAAGTGCGACGCCAAGGTTCATTTCTAGGCTTTGGGGGAGGAGCCATTAATATCGCTGCGAAATCCTGCATGGCCCATTTCAATTTCCTTTGGCCCTCTAGAAGTTTGGAAATTTCATCTTTTAGATCGAGCAAAACCGCAACATCCAATGCCGCGTAATCCAGCCATTCTTTCTCAAGAGGTCTCAATGACCAATCAACCGCTGAATGTTCTTTTGCAAGCGATATTTCGAGAAGTGATTCACAAAGAGCACCTAAGCCAACCCTTTCACACCCTGCAATCCGCGCCCCTAATTCAGTGTCGAAAAGCAGAGTGGGATGAATACCAAATTCACGAAGACAGGGCAGGTCTTGGGTGCTGGCATGAATTACCGTCTCACAACTACTCAAAACTGAATTTAAATCAGCTATTAAAGGGGTATCTTTTAGGGGTATTGGATCAATTAAATGTAAGCCGCCGCCTCGTCGAAAAAGTTGAATCAAATAAGCCCGTGAGCTGTAGCGAAAGCCGGAGGCACGCTCGGCATCAATCGCAATGGCGCCCTGTCCGCCCCCAAGTTGTTTGATGCATTCGGCAAATTGTTTTTCAGTTGTTACCAGTTCTGGGGTTCCCTGTTCAGGGGTTAATAAGGCACGCACTATTTTGCGAAACTTAATGTTTGACCGGAAGAGTTGCAACACCTTCGGGAACAGGAGGCAATCCAGCGGCGTTGGCCATCAACTGAAGCCAAGCATTTACATGATTAATTAATTTTTTGGGATCAGCAGGTGTCCATGAAGCTCGAATCTCTATCTCTGATGATTCATCTTGAGGAGAGAGCTGTCCATAAGAAGCGCTCATTACCCGAGTCACGGTGCCACTAGGAGCCAGGTAATCGGCCGAAAAACTATTAAGTGCATCTATAAACCAAGACCAACCGACATCTGGAAGCAGGGGATCAGACTCCATCTCCGTTTCAAGAGCGGATCTAACAAATGTTACGCAACGAAAGGTACCTTCCCATGCCTCTTGCCCTTCTGGATCATGAAGCAAAACAAAACGCCCAGTCGCGACATCGAGATCTCCATCTGCTAAATCTGCGGATATGGCGTAAGCAAAAGGAGCGAGTCGTTGTGGCGCTGGAATCTCAGAGATAGAAATTTCCGCTCTAGTTTTAAGTTGCTTGATTTCTTCAATGACAGCATGAAAGAAATCAGTTTCATTCCTCACCAGATAAGGGTAGCCAGTATGCTCAGCAAATGGGTTCATTGCTTGCGCTTTTGTCCAGTGTTTTGTGGGGTACAGCTGATTATTTGGCTGGGAATCTATCTAAGAAATATAAAGCGATTGCGGTAACCGGCGTTTCTCAGTTTTTCGGATTACTTTTTGGCGTATCTGCAATTCTTTTTTTCTCTGATTTCATTAACCCTAATCTCTCTTGGGATGGCTATCTTCTGCCTGGCTTTGTAGCTGGAATCGCCGGCTTCATTGGCTTGATCTCTTTTTACACAGGGTTGGCGACCGGACGTATGGGGGTAGTCTCACCAATCAGCTCACTTTCCGTCGTGATCCCGTTGATCTTTGCATTGGCTCAAGGTGAGCGACCAACGGTGTTACAAACTCTGGGAATTTTGATTGCGATTGCGGGCGCGTTTATGGCTAGCGGGCCTGAGATTAAAAATGGCTTACCGCTTAAACCAATAATTTATGCGGTTATAGCAGCTATTGGTTTTGGTACCGCTTTGACCTTTATCGCTATTGGATCTGAGACAGACTCACTGCACACCATGACAGCGATGCGCGTTGCCTCAGTTATGGTTTGTGTTTTCTTGGCTCTGAAGTACAAAACGATTGGCGGTTTTGTAAAAAGTAACATTCCGCTTTTGATTTTTATTGGTGTGGCGGATTTCCTGGCCAATTTCTTACTTGGTGTTGCAACTACAAAGGGATTGGTTTCTATAGCTATGGTTCTAGGATCACTCTTTCCAATAGTCACCATTTTGCTAGCTTTTAAATTTTTGCATGAGAGGTTGATGAAGGTGCAGTATGTCGGAATCGCTTTTGCTCTGGGCGGCGTTATCTTAATTGCTGCCTCTTAATTCGAGTTATGGCTTAGGTATCCAAATCTCAAAAATACTTTCAGATACTTTTTCTTGACTAAATAACTTGTAGTTGCTCTTTAGCAATTCATCATTCCAAAAATCTCCATCACCTGAATTTGGAGTACGGGTAATCAAAAGGGCATCAATGGCTTTCTCCTTAATAAGCGAGTACAGAAATTGAACTCCGCCTTCAATTAGTACTGGGGAGCCAACCCTTTCCTGCGCTAGAGAAATTAACTCTTTAGGAGAGGCTGGTGCGATGGTGAGTTTTTCACTTTGAATTGGGGCTAAAGAAGTGCTGGCAACAAAAATCGGAAGCGGTGATTTCTGGTAGGGCTCGTTGCGATATGTATTTCCACCAATGATTAAGGCCTTTGCGCGGGCTCTGACCTGGTGAAATCTGATGCCATCCTCCATGGTGCGCAGCGGGGATGATTTTCCCAAGGCGCTGGTTGCCAGATTAGAGCCGACCATGATGTTGGCTAAAACCCTGGCCCCAGAAGGAAGCTCTAGCTGCGCAACGCTCATAAGATGAAGGTACCCAATGTCAGTGGTGACCTTTAACTTGAATCCATGATTATCGATTGCGAAAGCTGTGTAATGCGAGATATCGCCTGTAGGGATTGTGTTGTTTCAGTGCTTATCACACCCGCACCGGCTGTAAATGTGGAGGCTGAGGAGGCGCGGGTGATCGATTTGCTGGCATCCCGGGGGATGATTCCTCCGCTGCGCTACGCTCAAAATGGAAAAATTGATGGGAATTCTCAGGATTCTACGGCGCTCTCAGGTTGAGTTAAGTGTGACTCCGCGGTTAGCCTAAACCGATGATTTTGCACCTTCGGCAAGGCAGATGGCGTTTAGCCCTTTTCTGCCTATCGGCCTGCTTGATCGCAACCCTTACCCCAGCCGCTTCAGCGGCACCTTCTGCCGATCTACGCGCAGTCCGAGCAGAGGTGGAAAGGCTTCAGGAAGATGCGGCCGAGGCGGGAGAGAACGCACAGGCGGCCAAGATTCAATTAGCAAAATTAAAGTCCCAGCTGGCAACGGTTCAGCAGCAAGCGGATGTCCAAAAGCAGAGCGTTCAATCAATTGAGAAATCCTTAGCCGCTATTGCAGTAGCTCGATATAAATCAACTGGACTTGGTGAGGGCCTAGAACTTCTCTTCTCCTCTGATCCATCTCTATATCTCTCAGCAGCAGGTTCTTTGGAAAATGTTACGAGGAAACAGGCGATTGAGTTAAGAAAATACGCCACAGCAAAACAGAGACTTGATGCCACCTCACTTACCGTTGGGGACAAATTACGTTTAGTTCAAGCCGCCGAGGCTAGATACCGTGCGCAAGCAGCGCAGGTTAAAAACAAACTAGCTGAAGCTGAAAAATTGCTTACCAAATTGGAAAAAGCGGATCGCGAGAGATTGCTAAAGCTGCAAGCCATGGATGAAGAGGAGCGTCGTAAGTACTCACTTCAACAGGCCAAATTAGCCAATGCGGTGTCTGGTCGAGCAGGTACAGCCCTGCGTTATGCGGTAAAGCAAATTGGGGATAGTTATGTTTGGGGTGCCTCCGGCCCAATCAGATGGGATTGCTCTGGGTTGACCATGCGGGCCTTTCAACAGGCAGGGGTGAGATTGCCACACTCTTCACGCGCGCAGTTCAGTTATGGAAGATCGGTTTCGCGTAGCAATTTACAGCCTGGTGATTTGGTCTTTTTTGGTTCACCCATCTCTCACGTTGGAATTTACATCAGTAAAAACAAAATGGTTCATGCACCAAGGCCTGGAGCTAAGGTGCAGATAGCAGAGTTTGGAAATTATTTTGGCCGCAAGAAATATGTTGGCGCCCGTCGTCTCTAATGGCCCCAATACTTCTAGTAACAAATGATTTTGGTCCCAGAGCCGGCGGTATTGAGAGTTTTGTAATTGGCCTTTTGGAGAGAATTCCTGCCGGTGAGGTCATTGTTTATACCTCTTTTCAGCCAGAATATGAGAGCTACGACCAAAAATGGTTTTCGGATTATCAAGTTCGAGTAGTTCGGGATAAGTCAAAGGTATTACTGCCAACCCCTCGGGTCATTAGAAACCTGCAAAGGGTTGTTAAGCAGCACTCAATAGCCAAGGTTTGGTTTGGTGCGGCTGCGCCACTTGGGGTCTCCTCTCGCTGGCTACGTAAAGTTGGAGTTAAACAAATGGTTGCTCTGACGCATGGCCATGAAGTTTGGTGGTCAAAGATTTGGCCATTTTCATGGGCTATCTCCGAGATTGGCAAACAGGTTGATTATGTTACCTATCTAGGTGATTTCACCAAGGCGGCGCTATCGGCACAAATTAAAGACTCCAGCAAATTAATCAGAGTAGCGCCAGGAATTGATACTAATCATTTTTCTCCACGGGATTCCTCAGAGTTAAGAGAAAAGCATGGACTGGCTAATCGGCCGACTGTAATAAGCGTTGGCAGATTAGTGCACCGTAAAGGTCAAGATCGGTTAATAGAGGCGTTGCCCAAGGTTTTGGAATCTATTCCCGATGCAGCTTTGGTATTGGTGGGCGAGGGTCCCTACCGCAAACGACTTGATGCACTGGTCAAGAAATATGATTTAAGTAAACACGTATTCTTTATTGGAAGAATCAATTTTGCTCAGCTACCGAATTACATATGCATGGGGGATGTATTTGCGATGCCCTCAAGATCAAGGTTGTTTGGTTTAGAGGTTGAAGGATTAGGAATCGTTTACTTGGAGGCCAGCTCCTGCGGTTTGCCTGTAATTGGAGGTGCCTCTGGAGGCGCACCCGATGCGGTGATAGATGGTGAGACTGGATTTGTGGTCGATGGTAACGATCTGAATGCAATATCAACTCAAATAGTTAAGTTATTGAGTGACGCAAAGCTTCGCCAAAATATGGGGGAGCGTGGCCGAGAGTGGGCCATCGAATCTTGGCGTTGGGAGATTTGGTCTCAGGAGTTCAATAAGGCTCTAAATATTTAAGGCAACCGAATTATTAAGGCAATAGGCCAAATTTCCGGGCGTTATTAATAGCTTGCACTCGATTCTCCGCATTTAGCTTACGGTAAATAGCAGAGAGGTGTGTTTTGATAGTTGATTCAGTCACGAACAGGGCGGCTGCAATCTGAAAAATCGTGTCACCACTGGGCAACTTCTCCAGTATCTCGATCTCTCGTGGGGTTAAACCCACACCTTTATTTTTGGCAGCTATGGCATCGGTTAATTTGCGAGCAGTGAAAGATAAAGGTTTGTTGGCGCTTAACTTTATCGCTTGAAGTAATTCGCCAACTGGAGCGGTTTTATCAACATGAGAACTTGCCCCTGATTGCATTGATGCCAGTACATGTTCTGGCATGTTGGACATAGTTAAAACCACTATCCCAATACTTTGCGAAAGCGATCTGGCCCACGCTACTACCTCAAGGCCACCTCCATCGGGGAGATGCAGATCAACAACAATGACATCTGGATTGTGATGTGAGATTTGGGCAATCGCCTCTCGTTTTGAAGCCGCCTCTCCAACTATTTTTATACCTTCATCTCGGTTAACTAGGCGGCGCAGTCCCTCTCGAACGATCGCATGATCGTCGATGACTAGGACCCGCAGCACCATTACTCCAGATGCTTCCTGTCGATGATGATTCGAAAATGAGTTCCAGATTCATTAGAGGTGCATAGGTATTCATCGGTGAATTGTTTAAGTAGTTCATCGATACCGATTAATCCAAATCCATTACCGTGCAACTTCACCATTCCGATGCCATCATCGCCAACTTCAAGGAGTAGAGAGTGGTCAGTCAACTCATAACGCAAATAAAAAACCCTAGCCTTTGAGTGCTTTAATGTGTTGCGAGCAATCTCAATCAATACCTCATTTAATTTTGCCTCGATATCTCTTTGGAGCATGGGGTAGTTCAAATCTCCAGAGAAGCGCAATTCATGCAGGTTTTGAGCGATAAATGCAGCAACTTCGTTACGGGTGTGCAGTCGGGTCTGGTAAATCTCATCTCGAAAACCTTGGGCCACCCTCATGACCTCCATGCGAATCTCTCTGATCTCGGCACGAAGTTCAATGTTTAGCGGCTCGGCAATCACTGCATCCAGCCGGTATCCAATTGCCGCTAGATCTTGCGCCAAAGTTTCATGGAGCCGACGGGCAAGACCTAGACGTTCAGCCTCAAATGAATCAGCTGAACTGAAGTTATCAACTGTGGGGCTAGGCAAAAAGCTCCGCGATCTCTGCAGCAAACTCCTTTTGCACCACATGGCGCTTTACCGACAACTTCGCGGTTAGATGTCCGCCAGCGATTGTGAAATCAACTGGCAAGATTGTGAATTTGCGGATTGATTCAGCACGGCTTACCGCTTTGTTTGCCTCATCAACCGCGGTTTGAATAACCGCGATTAGATCAGGATCCTTGGTCAACTCTGCAATTGTCGCGCCATCTTTCTTGTTTGCAGAGACCCAACCCTTGAGCGCATCTGGATCTATTGTGACTAGTGCTGCGATATAAGGCTGATTGTCGCCAACCACGATGCACTGACTTACTAGCGGATGGGCACGTAGACGATCCTCGAGTACAGCTGGCGCAACATTCTTACCGCCAGAGGTAACAATCAACTCCTTCTTGCGTCCAACTATGTAGAGATAACCCTCTTCATCAAGCTTGCCTAAATCGCCAGAGCGGAAATAACCATCAGCTGTGAATACTTCTTTGTTAGCTGCATCATTTTGCCAATATCCGCGCATAACAATCGGACCCTTAATCAAAACCTCACCATCATCATCAATCTTGATGGTGGTTCCCGGAATTGGTTTACCGACAGAACCAACCTTGTGATGGGTTGTTAAATTGAGTGTTGCTCCAGCGGTCGTCTCGGTTAGGCCATATCCCTCGAGAACTCTCACGCCCGCGCCGCGATAGAAGTGACCTAAACGCTCACCAAGCGGAGCACCTCCAGAAATTGCCGCTTCTACACGACCACCAAGTCCGTGACGGATCTTGGAGTAAACCAACTTATCAAAGAGGCCATGTTTCAACTTAAGCCCGAGTGGGACATTTCCTGAATCCAAAGCTTTGCTGTACTCAATCGCTACATTAGCTGCGGCTCTGAAGATTGCTCCTTTACCTGCGGCATCTGCTTTTGATTCTGCGCTGTTGTAAACCTTTTCAAAAATACGTGGGACAGCCAAGACGAAGGTTGGCTTGAATGATGCGAGATCTGTAGTCAATCTGCCAAGTACATCTGGGCAATGAGCTAAGTGCAAACCTGCGCGCACAGCACCGATTTGAACCATGCGACCAAATACGTGAGCAACAGGCAGGAACAACAGTGTGGAGCCACCTGGCTTCATAAAGAGATCTGCAGCGCCCATAACAACATTGCCGCACTCTGCCAAGAAGTTTCCATGAGTTAACTGAACACCCTTTGGTTTTCCAGTTGTTCCAGATGTGTAAATTAAAGTAGCTAAGGTATCTGGATTTAAAGCGTTGCGACGATTGTCGATCTCCTGATCCGAGATATCTCTACCCAAATACGCTAGCTGGGCCAAAACATTTTCAGTCATAACCCAACAGTTTTTAACGTTACTGGTAAGAACTGGAGTTACTAAATCTTTTAACTGAGGAGTTTCAACAATTATTGCTACTGATCCAGAGTCTGTGAGAATCCAGTCAACCTGCTCTGGAGAAGAGGTTTCATAAATAGGAACAGTAACTCCACCAGCGAACCAGATTGCAAAATCAAGAATGGTCCATTCGTAACGGGTGCGAGCCATAATCGCTACGCGATCACCAATCTGTACTCCAGATGCGATCAAGCCTTTGGCTGTTGCACGAATCTCCGCTTCAAACTCACGTGCTGTTACAGGTTGCCATCCATCACCAAGAGGTCTGGAAACCATTATGCGCTCAGGTTCAAACCAAGCGCGCTCGGCTACTAGGTTGGTGAGATTTCCTGCGGTTGCCGCAGGTTCAAGGGCAGGGGCGAAGTATTCAGTCATGGGCGAAAATTAGCGGTTACTGGCAGGTAACCGGAAGAGGTAACCTGCGCTCATGGCCGATATGTCTTCCAGCACCACCACAATCGAAGCGCCCGCCGACGAGGTACGCGCAGTTTTATTTGATATTCAGTCCTATCCAAGTTGGTCCTCAGCAATTAAGTCAGTCGAGGTCCATGAAAAAGATGATCAAGGACGCCCAACAAAGTTGACCATCAAGGTGGAGGCAGGGGTCCTAAAGGATCGCGCCACCCTGAGCTATGACTGGAGCAAGGCACCTGATGAGGTCTCATTTTCTCTTGATGAAGCTGACATGATGACTGAGATGGATGGTCGCTATCTAATTAAAGACAACGGCGATGACACCACAACGGTCACTTACTCTCTTGGCACAGCACTAGCGATGCCTGTGCCTGACATGATGCGTAGAAAAGTTGAGATGTCCACAATCGAACAGACAATCTCTCAGCTGAAGCAAAAACTCGAGGGCTAAAAAATAACCAGATGAGCTTTGCACTTGGCATCGATGTCGGGGGCACCAAGGTACTTGGTGGTCTAGTTGATGAAAATGGAAAGATTTCTCATACCGCACGACGTGAAACACCTCGAGAAGGTGGTTCGGCCCTAACTAAAACTATCGCCGATGTTGCACATGAGTTGATACAACAGCAAGAGGTTTGCGGGGTCGGAGTTTCGGCCGCCGGATTTATCTCTTCAGATCGCAAAACTATGTTAGCCACTCCAAATATCGCAGGTTGGAATGGCGTGAATCTCACTGATCAACTACAGGAGCTAATTGGCCGGCCAGTTGTTCTAGAGAATGATGCCAATAGCGCTGCTTGGGGGGAAAAGAAATTTGGTGCAGGAAAAAATTTCAAAACAGTAATCATGTTAACTGTCGGTACCGGACTAGGTGGCGGTTTGATTATTGATGGCACTCTTTATCGAGGAGCTTTTGGAATTGGTGCTGAGTTTGGTCATATGCGAGCTGTGCCGGAAGGTCATCTCTGCGGTTGCGGAGTGCGGGGTTGCTTCGAGCAATACGCATCTGGAAATGCGTTATTACGCCATGCCAGAGAGGCGATTCAAGCCTCGCCTGATTTAGCAAAAAACCTGTTGTCACGCGGTAATGGCACCGTAGATGGCTTAACCGGTAAACACATAACTGCAGCCGCGCAAGAAGGTGACACGGTTGCGATTGCAGCGTTCAATACAACTGGTCAGTGGTTAGGCGCGTTATGTGCCTCTCTGATTGCTGGATTAGATCCAGAGGCGTTTGTGATTGGCGGTGGAGTTATTGATGCAGGTGAGATTTTGCTGTCTCCGACGCGAGAGGCGATGAATCGTCTAACTCCATTTAATGGAAAGCGACCGTCCCCAGTTATTGTCCCTGCAACCTTAGGAAATGATGCAGGGTTGGTCGGTGTTGCCGACTTGGCTCGACGCTAAATCTTAGTTTTCAAAGGGATAAACCAAGCCAATCTGTTTCCGAATCTCATCCATGGTTTCCATAATTGATTGTGAATCAGTAAGGGACATTAGCTCTGACTCTTTCATGTCATCTCTAACAAGTTTTGCAAATTCAACTGCTTGTTCACGCAGTCCATGGCCGAGATACTCCTTTGGATAGCTAATCATCTCGCCATTCGCATGCTTTAAACTCATTGAGGTTGGAGTGTAAAAGCTGCCATGAATCTCCAATGTTGCTTTTGTTCCAATTATGGTTGCAGTGCATGGAGTCTTTATAGCTAGCGTGGTGTGCAGATTTGCTTGCCGATTCTTGTCATACTCAAAAATCATCGAGGTGCTTTCATCAACCCCTGACTCGGTAAAGCTGGCGCGGGCCGTTATCTTTGTTGGCTTGCCGAAAATTAAATAAGAGAGTGATATCGGGTAAATTCCCAGATCAAGTAACGCACCTCCCGCTAGTTCTGGTAGATGTAGTCTGGGATGGCGCTCCGCTGGCAGATTCTGACCGTGATCGGCATATAGAAATTTGATCTCTCCCAAAGCCCCCTGTTGGATTAAATCCCTTACTAGTCGATAGTGATGCAGGAATCGGCTCCACATGGCTTCAACAAGGAGAAGGTTCTTTTCTTTGGCCTTGGCAATCATTGCTGCAGATTCTTTGGAATTTACGGAAAATGGTTTCTCGCAGAGTACGGGTTTGCCATTTTCGAGAGCTAGCAAGGTATTAGGGCAATGAAAAGGATGAGGAGTAGCGACATAGACCCCATCAAGATCCTGTTCAACTAAGGATTGATAACTACCGAAGGGTATGCCGCCAAATTGATCTGAAAATCGCTGCGCTGAATCAAGAGAGCGAGAGCCGATCGCAGATACTACATGTCCTTCAGCAAGGCTCAAATCCTTTGCGAAAGCCTTTGCAATTGAACCGGTTCCTAATATGCCCCAGCGAAAATCACTCATAGCGCTACACCATCGTCATCTATTTCATTGTCTGGTTTCATCTGCCAGAAGAAAGCAAAAACTCCTGCGGCTAAGGCAATAGCACCCGGCCATGCCCCCAAACCAAGTGGATCAAAATTTAAATACTGCACGACCGCGGCATAAATAGGTCCACCTATCACACCAATTAAAGCACCACGTTGAATCTGAGTCAGTTTGGGCAATGGCTTGTTATCACCCTGATACTTCTCTTCTGACTCCAAGTTTTCCATCTCCTCTAACTCATCAAGGAAAGTAGAAGGGGATGACTCATCAAGTGAAAGCCCAGAGACGATTGCAGCAAACTCCGCATCAATTAAATCATTTTCATCACGGCGTAGATCTCCTGCCAAAACATCTTTCATAAAATTGAGGGACTCTTCTACAAGAAGATCTAAATCATAATCAAGGGCTACATTGTGGTAGGAGCGTTCAAAGATAACCTCTCGAATATCTACCGAAGAAACATTGTCGATTACAGTCTCCGAGTTCTTTGGATTTACTACATGATCATTTATTGAGTAACCGACCATTAGCGGCACATCGACTAGATGCAATTCTCTTCTAACCTCGCGCCAGAGTTTTTGTAGTGAGTGAAGGGCATGTAAGGGGGTTCTGCCATAGCTGTGTCTAGGAGGATTAGGGGCGGCAACATCGGTGCCACGCCCACCCACGGAAGGTATGAAGTATTTGAGTATTGGAACCAATTTTAGAACTGCTCGATCATCATGTATTGCGGGATTGACTAGCATCATCCCTTCCATCTCTCGCCCACGCCGCGCTGCCAACTTAAGCGCTAAAGCACCGCCCATAGAGAACCCTGCGACAAAAACCCTGTCATGTTTCGCAACTAATTTATCTAAAGCTGCATCTACCTCTGCGTACCAATGTTGCCATCTGGTTTGATTCATTTCTTGCCAATTACTTCCATGGCCAGGAAGTTTCGGTACATAAACGGTGAATCCAGATTGGTGTAAGGATTCGGCCCAAGGTCGGACCGACACTGGAGAGCCGGTAAAGCCGTGAATCATCAAGATCGCGACGCCACCGCCAGGTAGGTGAATCTCTTCACTGTTTGGAATCACGCTCACGACACGCATATTGTCACAACTAGAGCAAAAGGCTCTAAATTAGGGCCGTGGCATTAAGAAAAAGGCGTTCGATGCAGTCATCGATTCAATCCATGGCGCAAGGGGACAAATTGGCTTATGGGCTTTTGAAATCTTTTTTGCTGCCAGTGCTGACATTGTTGTTCCGTCCCAAGGTTCGTGGTTTAAGAAATGTTCCATCATCTGGCCCGGTAATCATCGCCTCTAACCACTTATCCTTCAGTGATTCAATCTTTATGCCTTTAGTTGTTCCAAGAAAGGTTACCTTTCTAGCCAAGAGCGAGTACTTCACCTCTCCTGGAATCAAAGGTTTAGCAAAGAAATTAACCTTCATTGCATTAGGCCAGGTAGCGGTTGATCGGGCCGGTGGTTCTAGAAGTGAGGCAGCGCTATTAACCGGGCTATCAGTTTTGGCTGAAGGAGGATGCTTGGGAATCTATCCAGAGGGAACCAGATCTCCAGATGGTCGCCTTTACAGAGGACGCACTGGTGTAGCCCGTTTGGCTATGGAAAGTGGTGCCCCGGTAGTTCCAGTTGCGATGTTTAACACCGCCGAAATTCAGCCGACCGGAAAGGTATTGCCGAAAATAATGCGGGTGAAGATGGTCTTTGGTGAGCCGATGCAATTCTCAACTCCAGAAAAATCCAATGATCCAGAGGAGCTCCGCAAAGCAACTGATGCGATTATGAAAAAGTTACAGGAGATGTCCGGTCAGGAGTATGTAGATATTTACGCTTCGCAGGCTAAAGAGGCGATAGAAGAGGAGAGAAGAAGAAAGCGGGCGAGCGAGGAGTAATTACTCAGCGCCAAATATCTCTCTTCGATCAGAGATGAATTTGCAGGTTTCGCATTTGGAATCTCGAACCGGGGTCGGTCCAGAAATTACCTCAATAAAATCCTGCAATCTTTCCTGTAATCCCTCTGGATTTCTAATTATTGGAAACCAGGAGCTATTTAAATCCAATGAGAAACCAGAGTACGGATCTCCCGAAGGTTTCTTTGGGGACCAGACCAGAAGACCGATGACCGAAACTTTTCGTGGCTCACCAGAGACTGGATTCTCAAGGGCAAAGGCATAGGCCTCGAGTTGTGGAGCGTAGAAATCGCTTTTGTCATTATCTCGTCCCTGAAATTTGCAATCGATGATTCCATAAGTTCCATCTTGGAACTCCATTAAAAGATCATATTTTCCACGGATGGCATAGGGGGAGGGTTTGCCGTTGTATTGAATGGGAATTGATTTAACCCATCCACCTCGATCAAGGACTCGTCCCTCTTTAATTTCAGGATGTAAATGGGCGGAGAGAGCGTTGTTGAAATGATTCTCCTGTAACGCTGAAAGCTCTCCAACCAGTGGCATGAAGGAAGGAGCTTTAACTCCGTGGTTGTAATTGAGCCATAAACAACGATGGCACCCATTCCAAGAGAATGTTAAATCACTGGGGCTAATGAATTCGCGGGCTTTGCTCATAAGGGCGATTCTGCCCGTAGCCACTGACAAATCTGGGATTACAGGGCGGAGATAAGTGTGAAAATTCCCAACACCATCATCACTAAACCGCCTATGCGCCGCATGGTGACCAATCGAGCTGGGGTAGTGGCCATCCATTCTCTAACCGTCCCTGCGAGTAACCCCCAAGTTCCATCAGAAAAGAAAGCCAAGATAGCGAAGGTGGCTCCCATTAGAACTAATTGCGATGTGACATTTGAAGAGCCTTTATCTATGAACTGCGGCAAAATCGCAGCGAAGAAGACCAAACCTTTTGGATTTAGTGCTCCCACCCAGAAACCATCTTTAACTGAGCGCAAAGGTGTGGGTTTTAGATCTCCTTGATTGACCATATCGGCAGCGTGAATCTTGGAGTGCTTGATGGCATCAACCCCTAAATAGATTAAATACAAACCACCAAGTAGTTGCACCCCGATGAAAGCAATATCGCTGCGCTGCAGTATCGGTCCAAGTCCAAATGCCACCATTAATGAAAGAGTAAAGGCTCCAGTTACATTTCCCGCTACGGTTGCAACAGCGGTTGCTCGTCCCCAAGCGATTGCCCGCGCAATAATGAATAGAACACTTGGCCCCGGCGCCAAAATAATCACCATAGCTGCTACTAGATACTCGGGGTAACGGGCTGGGAAATCCAAACTCACCAGTTGATTCTACAAAGAAATGACAAACGCCCGACCAATTGGCCGGGCGTTTGGTTAAGAGTTGCTATTTATGCCATGGAATTATGCAGCGTTGGTGCCACGAGATTTGGAGATTGTGTGGAATACACGATAACCAATCACAGCTACCAAAGTTGCATTGATGATGCCATTAAATGTGAAATCACCACTGGTCCATGAGATATCTGCGATGCCTATAATCACCGCTGCAGCTGCAACGATAAGATTTGTGGAATCTGCGAAGTTCACCTTTGCTTCAATCCAAATCTTGGCACCAAGGAGTCCGATCATTCCAAATAGTGCAACCTGGACACCGCCAAGTACGCCACCTGGAATTGCGCTGAGAACTGCGCCAAACTTTGGTGAAATGGAAAGAACTATCGCACCAATAGCTGCGATCCAATAAGCAGCTGTTGAGTAGACGCGAGTTGCGGCCATTACGCCGATATTTTCCGCATAGGTAGTTGTTCCAGAACCGCCACCAGCTCCAGCAATTGTTGTTGCTAGACCATCTGCGAATAGCGCGTTACCCATCTGATCATCTAGATCTTTTCCAGTCATTGATGAGACAGCTTTAACATGGCCAACATTCTCAGCGATTAACACAAGTACAACTGGCAAGAAGAGAATTATTGCGCTCATCTTGAACTCAGGTGTAGTAAATGTCGGAGCTGCAATCCACTTTGCGGCTTTGATGCCATCGGTGTTCACATCACCCATCAAGAAGGCGACGAGATATCCCACCACAACTCCAAGGAAGATTGAGATACGGCCGATAAAACCACGTGAGAATGCGGCAAAGAAAGCAATTGCAATAAGAGTTATAGTTCCAAGAACCGGGCCGGAGGCTAAGCCACCTTTTGCTGCGCCTGCCAAGTTAAGACCGATGACCATAACAATGGTTCCGGTCACGATTGGAGGAAGCATCCAGTTAATCCATCCAGTTCCAACTGCTTTTGCCACCAATCCAACAAGGGCCAAGAGAACACCAGTTGCAACAACTCCGCCCAGAGCAACAGCCATGCTGTCACTTTTAACTGAGGCTGCAATAGGAGCTAGAAATGCGAAGGAAGAGCCTAGATAGCTGGGCACCTTGTTTTGTGTGATGATTAAGAAAAGTATGGTTCCCAGACCTGAGAAGAAGAGTGTGGTCGTGGGTGGCAGTCCTGTGAGGATTGGAACCAAGAAGGTGGCTCCGAACATGGCTGCGATGTGCTGAAGGCCAACTCCGATGGTTCGTGGCCAACTTAGTCGTTCATCTGTGGAAACAACCTCACCAGGCGCGATGCTGGTTCCGGTTCCGTGAAGCTTCCAAGATAAGAGACTCATATAGAGGTCCTCATTTCTAGAGCGCCCTAGTAGATCGATAGATGACATGAGGGTGCGGGCAATCTCTAAAGCAGGAGAGTAAGACCGTAGGCTGGTTACCAGATGGTAAGACGCGCCCAACCTGAGAAATTGATAACGACACCAGGCGGATGAAGTTTGCATTCTCAAACCGCACCCCATAATATCCACTCGATATATCGAATCGATATAAAATGGGGGCACAATGCGTTCGCGTTCAGAGTCACTGGAGTTTGCGCTCCTTGGCCTGCTCGCTCAAAACTCCCTGCATGGTTATGAGTTGCGCAAGCGCCTGACCTCGATATTTGGCCCCTTTAGGGCGCTTTCCTTTTCTGTTCTCTACCCGCAGTTAAAAAGGATGTTGGAGGCGGGGCTCATTGCACAAGCTGAGGTGCCTAAGGGCGGGCGTTCAAAAAGAGTACGCCTGGTTTACAACATCACAGCGGCTGGGCGACAACGTTTTGCTGAGATGACCGAATCGATTTCGCCACAATCTTGGGAGGATGACAACTTCGAAGTTCATGTCGCTTTTTTCAGTCCAACCTCCACCCGTAATCGACTAAGAATTCTTGAGGGGCGTCAACGCCGCCTTAAGGAAAAGGCTGAAATTCTCCGAGCGGACTTAGAAAAGTCCGCTGTTGGCCTTGATAAGTATCTAATCGAGTGGCGTCGTCACTCGCTCGAAACAGCTGAGCGAGAGATCGCCTGGTTAGAAGAGATGATCAAATCTGAAAGGAAGTCCGCGTGACCTCAACAAAAGAAATCCGCGTAGCCATCGTTGGAGTTGGAAACTGCGCAAACTCTCTAATTCAAGGAGTGCACTACTACAAGGATGCCCCTATAGACCAGGAAATCCCGGGCCTAATGAATGTTGTAGTAGGTGGCTACCATGTGCGCGACGTTAAGTTCGTTGCCGCCTTTGATGTGGACGCTAAGAAAGTTGGCTTAGATCTAGTTGATGCAATGTGGGCTAGTGAAAACAACACAATTAAGTTTTCTGATGTCCCTAAATCCGGTGTTACTGTTTTGCGTGGCGAAACCCATGATGGTCTAGGTCGCTATTACAAAGAAACCATTACTGAATCCACTGCAACTCCGGTAGATGTCGTAAAAGCTCTAAAGGATGCAAAGGTTGATGTTCTGGTTTGTTATCTTCCTGTGGGATCAGAAGCTGCAACTAAGTTCTATGCTCAATGTGCAATTGATGCTGGATGCGCTTTCGTAAATGCGTTGCCAGTCTTTATCGCCAGCACCCCAGAATGGGCAGATAAATTCACAAAGGCTGGTCTACCAATAGTTGGAGATGACATTAAGTCTCAGGTTGGCGCGACTATTACCCATCGAGTACTAACCAAGCTGTTCCAAGACCGTGGCGTAAAAGTTGACCGCACCTATCAGTTAAATGTGGGCGGAAACATGGATTTCAAAAACATGCTCGAGCGCGACCGCCTGGAATCTAAGAAAATTTCAAAGACCCAATCCGTTACTTCGCAGTTGGATTACGACATGGGCCCCGGAAATGTGCACATCGGACCTTCCGATTATGTGCAATGGCTGGATGATCGCAAGTGGGCATTCGTCCGTCTTGAAGGTCGTGCCTTCGGCGATGTCCCGCTAACCATTGAATACAAGCTTGAGGTTTGGGATTCACCAAACTCAGCAGGTGTAATTATTGATGCGGTGCGTTGTGCCAAGCTGGCTTTGGATCGCAAAATTGGTGGCCCATTGCTTTCACCATCCAGTTACTTCATGAAATCTCCACCAGAGCAATACTCCGATGAAGAGGCGCTAAACCGCACCCGCGCTTTCATCGATGGAAAGCTTGAGAGATAATTTAAGCTTTAAAACCCCTTGAGATTTCTCAAGGGGTTTTTTTATGCTTTCTATGTAATAGCTTGACTCAGACAAGATATGATGCCGATATGTCTGAAGTGGAAATATCTCAACAAGGTTCGGTCCTTACTCTTAAATTGAATCGCCCTCAGAAGCAAAATGCTATTACCCGAGATATGTACAGCAGCTTGGTAGATGGCCTCAAGCATGCCAGCAATGATTTTGGAGTTCGCTGTGTCGTAATAACCCATGAGGGTTCACATTTCACCGCGGGCAATGATCTATTTGATTTTCTTAACGCTCCACCACTAGAGCCAGGCTCGCCGGTGATGAACTTTTTGGAGCAGATACACAGTTTCCCCAAACCATTACTTGCGGCGGTTTCTGGAAACGCAGTTGGAATTGGTACCACTATGTTGATGCATTGCGATGTAGTTACTGCTGCACCATCAACTCGATTTTCTATGCCTTTTGTGAATTTGGGATTGGTGCCGGAGGCTGGATCAAGCATTCTCTTTCCTAGATTGGCCGGATATCAGAGAGCGGCACAGGTCTTTTTGACTGGAGAGGCTTTCAGCGCAGAGTTTGCAAGAGAAATTGGTTTGATAGCTGAGATTTCTGATACTCCTTTAGAGCGAATTTACGAAATCGCGAATCAGATTTCGTCACAGCCACCAAATGCGGTTTTGCAGACTAAGGCGTTATTAAAGAGCGAGTTGCATGACAAAGTTAGCGCGGTTATGAGGGCTGAAGGGGAGTTGTTCCAAATGGCTTTGCAATCAGATGAGGCCCGTGAAGCCTTCATGAACTTCCTATCAAAGAAGGGAAAGTAGATGTCTCTCGCCGGCAAGAGAATTTTCATCACGGGAGGCTCTCGTGGAATTGGTTTAGCTATAGCTTTGCGAGCCGCCAAGGATGGTGCTTCAGTGGCTATTGCTGCTAAAACCGCTGACCCACATCCAAAGTTACCGGGCACCATATACACCGCTGCTCAAGAGATTGAGGCTGCTGGTGGAAAGGCTTTGCCAATCCAATGTGATCTACGTGAAGAGGATCAGATCGCCGCTTCAGTAGAGAAGGCTGCTCAAGAGTTTGGCGGTCTTGATATTTTGATTAATAACGCGAGCGCAATCAATTTGACTCCGACTTTGGCAACTCCAGCCAAGAGATTTGATTTAATGTTTGATGTAAATGTCAGGGGTACTTTTTTAACTTCACAAGCGGTTATCCCTCATCTTCAAGAGAGTGCCAAGCAAGGTCGCAACCCACACATCTTGACTCTGTCTCCACCGCTTTCCATGAAAGCCAAGTGGTTTAAGCATCATGTTGCTTACACCATGGCGAAGTATGGAATGAGTATGTGCGTGCTAGGAATGTCAGAGGAGTTTAAGCGGGACAAGATCGCAGTCAATGCGCTGTGGCCCCGAACCGCAATCGATACCGCAGCTCTACAAATGATTCCTGGGGTTGATACCGCAGCTTGTCGTACACCTGAAATATTGGCTGATGCTGCATACATAATTTTGAATCGACCCAGTGATCAATGCTCTGGAAACTTCTTCGTCGATGACGAGGTGCTGGCTTCAGAAGGTATTACAGATCTCGATAAATATGCAGTGGTTCCCGGCACCAAAGATTTCTTGCTAGATTTCTTTTTGGATTAAAGAGCAAATCCTTTTGGTAACTCCAAGCGATTGTTGCGCAGGAGCTCTTCGTTACGCAAAATTGCTCTGGTTCGGTCATCTGCCACGATAATCCCACCTGAAAGTATTACCGACCTCTCGCACAACTCATAAGCGAATGGCAAATCATGGGTGACCATTAAAAGTGTCACATCTAGCGATTCCAAAATTTCAGCCAATTCGCGACGTGATGCGGGATCCAAATTAGATGAAGGTTCATCCATCACAAGAATTTCCGGCTGCATCGCAAGCACCGTTGCAACGGCAACCCTTCTTCTCTGTCCAAATGAAAGATGATGCGGCGGACGATCAATAAACTCGTACATTCCAACCAGTTCTAACGCATCTTTTACAGCTGCATCTAAACGCTCTCCGCGCAGACCAGCGTTATATGGACCAAACGCCACGTCTTCACCAACAGTTGGCATAAAGAGTTGATCATCAGGATCTTGAAAGACAATCCCAACTTTATGCCTAATCTTGAGCAACTCCTCTTTATTACCTGCATCAACTAAAGTGCCGGCAACCTTTACCGAACCCTGCATGGTCGGCAAAATGCCATTCAAATGCATCACCAAAGTTGTTTTGCCTGCACCGTTTGGCCCAAGAAGTGCCACACGTTCTCCACGGTTCAACTCAAGATTTACGCCAAATAGTGCTTGATGTCCATCCGGGTAGGCAAAGGCCAAATCCTTTACCTGCAAAGTTTTTTCCATAGTGCCTTACACTAGCGTCATTGTAAATATTGAAAGCGCTGCCGCAAGCAGTGGTAGCGAAAAGCCCTTCATCAACTCATTTACTGAAATTGATTGTGATTCATTTTGGGGCATCAACCCTTTGTAGCCGCGCGAGACCATCGCTAAATGAACCCGTTCACCACGTTCATAAGATCTAATAAATAGTGCACCGGCTGATTGACCTAGCACCCTCCAATGTTTAATTCCTCGAGGTTCAAATCCTCTTGAAGCCCGTGCTATGCGCATCCGCTCCATCTCACTATTTACTACATTTGTATAACGCAACATGAAGGTGGCAATCTGAATAATTAAACTTGGAACTTTTAGACGTTCGAGACCACGCAAAATCTCTCTTGCGGTAGTAGTGGAGGAGAGCAGGATTGCAGTCAAGATCCCCAGTGTTCCTTTTGCGATTATGCTCAAACCGGCCAAAACCCCATTTTCGTAGATTGTAAAACCAAAAAATTTTGTGCTTTCGCCAGTGCCAAAAAAGGGCATTAGAAAGGCAAACAATATGAAGGGTATTTCGATTAGAGAGCGCACAAAGGCAACTTTGGGTGGAATCTTTGCAATGGCGATAGCTATGAAAATAAGGCAGAAAAAACCTAGATATGCCAGGTAGTTTGTTATTGGGGTTGCAACCGCAACGATAATAAACAACAAGCCTGAGATGATCTTGATCTGTGGTGAAAGATCATGAATCAAGGTATGACGATGTATGTAGAGACGTTCCCCTACATCATGCCCATGGTGATGTTGTTTCGTTGCTATTTCGAGGATTTCTTCTTTGCAAAGTTGAAAATCAACATCGCAACAATTGCGGTTACAACGATGCCAATAACTCCAGCTAATCCAACGCTTAGACGCTCGCTATCCACTCCCGAGACACCGTAATCTGCTAGAGGTGAGTTCGCTACCGCGGAGTCCTTAGCTGTTTCTAGAAACCCTTCATCCTCAGCAACCTTCTCTAAACCATCAGGGCTAGAGGATGCATAAAATGAAACTACGCCAGCTAGTACAGCTGCAGCGAAAAAAAAGCCTAAGTAGAACTTGGTCATCGCTTTATCTTTTACAGTACTCATGCGTTCTTTACCTCCAAAGTTACATTCTTCTTGTCCCAGCCATAAACCAGATCGGAGCGGGTGGCGATAATCGCCGAAACTGTGACCATTGTTATTAACGCTTCACCGATTCCAATCAATACATGGGTTGAGAACATGGCCGCGAAAACTGTTGAGGCTGGAGCGGTACCGATACCGCCAATGGCATATTGCAATGAGAAGAAAGCGGCAGATACTGGAACCGATACAAAAGCGGCGATTGCTGCCGCTAAAGGAACAGAACCCTTTGCCTTGGGGAGTAATTTCTTTGCCGCCTTGAAAGTTAAATGGCTGGCAATTACCGCGATGATGCTTAGGTTGAAAACATTTAATCCCAGCGCTGTCAGTCCACCATCAGCAAACAGCAACGCCTGAACACCGAGTACCACGGTGACCGCTAGCGAAGCTGCATAAGGACCAACCAGAACCGTAGCCAGCGCCCCTCCCAAAAGGTGACCGCTAGTTCCTGCAGCCACTGGAAAGTTAAGCATTTGAACCGCGAAGATAAATACTGCGGTCAATCCAGCCATGGGGGCTGTGCGATCATCTAGTTCAGTCTTTGCCTTCTTAAGCGCGACAGCTGTTCCAGCTGCAGCCAGTAGACCAAAAGCGGCGGAGGTTGGGATATCAATAAAGCCATCAGGAATATGCATGGGTGTATCTTAATGCAAATCATTTGCAAATACATGCATTTCGCAAAAACTAAGTTTCATCCCTCCAGGAACGCCAAAGTCGGGCATATGCGCCTCCCTCATTGAGTAGCTCCTCATGTGAGCCCCATTCAGCTATGACCCCATCCTCGATAACAGCGATCAAGTCAGCATCGTGAGCAGTCTGCAATCTATGTGCAATGGCAATCACGGTACGACCCTGAAGGACGGCACTGAGGGAGGCCTCTAGATGCTTGGCGGCTTGTTGATCAAGTAGGGATGTAGCCTCATCCAAAATCAAGGTATGTGGATCAGCTAACACCAATCTGGAAAGTGCTAACTGCTGAGCTTGTGCGGGAAGCAAACGGAGACCACCGCTACCCACCACAGTTTCTAAACCTTGTTCTAACTCCTTTGCCCACGGCTCTGCATCCACCGCGCGCAATGCTTGCCATACCTCTTCATCACTGGCTTCAGGCTTTGCCAAGGTTATGTTGTCGCGAAGAGTTCCTACAAAGACATGGTGCTCTTGGGTAACTAAAGCAACCTCAGTTCGAGCTTGCTCCACTGGCATATAACCAATCTCAGCACCGCCAACAGTTATACGACCTTGATTAGGCGGTTGTACTCCAGCTAACAACCTTCCCAGAGTTGATTTACCGGCGCCTGATGGGCCAACGATTGCTAATTTAGTTCCGGGCTCAATCATGAAAGAGATATCTTTCAAAACATCTTTTCCAGATCGATAACCATAACGAACTTTTTCTCCAGCTATATCTCTTCCAGCAGGTAAGACATCACGAATCTCGCGATCTTCTACCTCATGAATGCCGAGTAGACGAGACAAAGATGCTTTTCCAGTTTGCAACTCATCAATCCACCACAACATGGCCTCAATCGGGCCGGCGAGCATTTGCGCATAGAGAATTCCTGCGGTGATAGTTGCGATTGATGCCATGTCTCGGTTATAGAAATAAGCACCCATCATTAATGCAGCAGAAACGGGAAGTATGTAATTAATTTCAACTACAGGAAACCAACGCGACCGTAATCTCAATGTGTAGCGCTCCCACTCCACCCAGCGGCTGATCGAGGCATCGGTGCGCTTTGTGCGTTGCTCACCTAGGCGGAGTGCATCAATTGTGCGTCCTGATTCTGCGGTCTCTACTAGTACCGAGTTAACAATGGCGTACGAGGATGATTCGACTCGATAAGCCTGAGGGGATCGGCGTAAGTACCAGCGTGTAGCCGCGAAAACAAAGGGAATTCCAATGAAAACTGCGGCCAGGAATAGCGGTGCGGTGAGGGCAATTGCGGTAGAAATTCCGAAAATTGATACCAGGCAGATTGTGATAACTGGAACAGCATCTCGGACCGCCCAGGTTATGTGATCGATATCGGTGGTCGTGCGAGTCAGAAGTTCGCCCGCGCCAGCTCGCTCTACGACATTTGGTGGGAGCTCAACTACTCGCGAGACAAACCTTTCCCTTAGAGCTGATAGAACAAACTCGCCCAGAATCGAGGCTCGAACCTTTGTGAAGTAAACGAAAATTGATTGCAAAATTAATGCCGCAATAACAATGTAAACAGTATTTTTGACCTGAGTAGCGTCCGGGCGATTCTTTAAATCCTCTAGTAATCCGCCAAAAGCTCGAGGTGGTATTAGGGCCGCCGAAGTAGTTAGCAGTTGCAAAACAGCAACCCAAAGAAATCCACCTTTGTGACTCCACAACAGGTTCCAAATGTGGGAGTTGACTGTTGATTCACTTGCGATTGGTAATCGATTAGCTGATTTTTCTAAGCCAAAACTTTTCTCTAGTCGAGATGTGTCTTTAGGGGGAGCGGGATAGGCGGTAGTTGGTAGCGCGCTTTCATCTGTAGGTCGCGGTGGTTTATGCCATTTCATTCTCCACGCACCACCAATCTTTTGTATTCGTCGTTTTGCTTGAGTAAATCAAAGTGGTTCCCAACTGCTGAAACTCGACCCTCAGAAATCATGACAACATGATCTGTGTGATCTAATAAAAGGGGGCTGGTTGTAAATACGACCGTAGTTTGTGAACCGCGAATTTGCTTTAACCTTGATGCGATACGAGCTTCGGTGTGGGCATCTACTGCGCTGGTTGGGTCATCAAGTACAACTATTGGAGCGTCAACGAAAATGGTGCGAGCTAAAGCCAATCTTTGACGCTGGCCTCCGGAGAGGGTCCGACCACGTTCTACGACCTCAGCGTTGTATCCATCTCCTTCGAGCGAATCCAAAATGTCTGCTGCAGAGGCCGCCTCAATAGCTTGCTCCATGCTGATACGACCCGAGTTTTTCACGCTAAATAAGGTTGAAATTGTTCCCGACAAAATCGCAGGCTCTTTCTCTTGGGCGTAAATATGGCTCCGAATCTGGTCTCGAGTGATCTCTGAAAATGGGGTGTCATCCACAAACACCTGCTCGGATTCTAAATAGCCTCCAAGCCGGTCGACCAGCTCATCTGCCGTCAACGAGTTATCGCAAACTACTCCAACAAATTGATGTGGAGAGATTGTCAATCCAGATATTAGGTCAGTCAATTTATTTAATGAATCAGGAAACTTAGAGTTGCCGTGACTCTGAAGATTCTCAACTCTTAGAAGTTTCATAACCCGTCGAGCAGCTACCACACCAGAAGTAAGCCGCTGAGCTGATTCAGTAAGTATTTGCAGAGGAATCATCAGAAAGGCGCTATAACCATAAAAGGCAAGAAGTTCGCCAACTTTCAGATCTCCGCGACTTACCAGATTTCCACCTATCCAGATAACGCCTACAACTAGCGAGCCAGGGAGAATTACCTGAAGTCCATCTAAGAGGGCTCGCATTTTGGCGGTTCGTACAGCAGCTGCACGAACATTTTGTGAAGCGATTTGAAAACGTTTTAAGAAAGTTTCCTCACCACCGATTCCACGCAAAATGCGAAGTCCAGCTACGGTGTCAGCTGCCAACCCAGAAGATTCAGAGAGTTTCTCTCTTTGGGCAGATTCCCTACTTTGCAAAGGCTTGATGATTGGGCCAATTGCCAAACCTAAAAGCGGCACACCAATTATTACCAGCAGACCTAATGTTGGAGATGAGTTAATTAAAAGTATGGACACAACAAAAAAAGAAACCAAGGCACCACTAAGTCGAGGAATCAGATCATAAACTCGAGCAACACGTTCTACATCATTTGAATTGATTGCTGAGACCTCTCCAGTAGAGACCAAACGGGGCAAATCTGCTCCAAGATCTACAGCCTTGCGAGCCACAAGCTGTTGTAATCGAGTTGCCGCGGAGATCCAACTTCCCACAGCTCTTCGATGTCTGAGGATTCCAGCTGCAGCCTGAAGCACACCTATCGCTAAAGCGCCTATTACCGCTTTTTGCAACTCTGATGAACTCTCATCTGCGATTGCTTGAATTCCGCCGCCTAGTACACCTGGGATCAAGGCAAGACATAGCAGATTGATGATTCCGAAAAATGTTCCCGTTAAAACGATCTTTTTCTGTTTGACACCTATCCACCATAGAAATTTTGGTACCGAGCGTAAATCGGGCTGTCCCGGATCTGCTACCGGTAAGTGGTCAAAAGGAGTGGCTGACATAACTGGCAAACCTTACTAGTTTGTTTATGGGGAGATGACGAAGCGCGAGTAGAATCCAACAGTGCCGCAGCTCTCCACATCAAAATTGACCTGGATAGCACTTTGGACTGTATACGTTATTTGGGGTTCAACCTATTTTGCCATTGCATATGTAATTGAAACTATGCCACCTCTTCTGGGTATGGGAATTAGATTTTTGTTGGCCGGTTTTCTTCTTTTTCTATTCATCTTTTTGACGAAGGGTTTGAGTGAGATAAATATTCCCCGTCCTCAAGTCTTCACCTCTACAGTTATGGGTTTTGTACTGCTTGGTTTCGGCCTGGGAAATGTTGC
>JBJOIM010000004.1:0-23709 GCA_046047175.1 Actinomycetota bacterium
GTCTTGGTTTTGGGAGGCGGAATCGCAGGTCTAGCTGCCGCAACCATCGCTCACGGCATGCGAGCAGATGTAACAGTGGTTGATATCAATCAAAAGCGACTGAGAGAGATTGATCAAAACTTCAATGGGACTGTAAAGACTTTGATCTCCAACACACATGAGATTGAAGAGCAGGCGATAGCGGCCGATCTTGTAATCGGAGCGGTCTTAGTTCATGGAGCAAAGGCTCCCAAGTTAATTACCAACGAGTTGGTAAAGAAGATGAAACCAGGTGCAGTTCTAGTTGATATCGCTATTGATCAAGGCGGCTGCTTTGAAGACTCCAAACCCACCACCCACGCCGATCCAACATTCAAAGTGCATGACACTCTCTTTTACTGCGTTGCAAATATGCCGGGTGCTGTTCCATTTACATCCACTTACGCACTTTCCAACGCCACTTTGCCTTACGCGTTAGCTCTTGCCAACAAAGGCTGGCAGGCTGCCTTGGCCGCAGATCCCGCATTGGCAAAGGGGCTTAATGTTCATGAGGGCAAGGTTTACTACCAAGCTGTCGCAGAGGCGCACGGCTTAACCTCACATAAGTGGACTTTTTAGTTTTCATTTCCTATAGTCCGTCCTAGGTCACGAGTTCCAGTTTCAAGCCCCGGCTAACTGGACGGCAACCCTCCACCACGGTGGGGTGCTCCGGGTGAAGACCAGGTCGATAGCAAGGCGCAATCGACAAGCGTGGGTCTGCCAAAGCTAGTCAGGCCCCCTGTTATTTGGGGAGGTTAGTTCATGTCATCTTTTTCCGTTACTAATGCTGAGTTTGAAACCCGTCAAGTTCATGCCGGACAGGTTCCAGATCCAACTACCGGAGCAAGGGCGTTACCTCTCTACCAAACCACCGCTTACCAGTTCCGCGATACAAAACATGCCGCAGATCTATTTGGTTTGGCAGAGCTAGGCAACATCTACACCCGCATCATGAATCCAACTCAGGATGCTGTAGAACAGCGCATCGCTTCCCTTGAAGGTGGAGTAGCTGCTCTATTAGTTTCCTCTGGATCTGCTGCGACAACCTTTGCGATTCTTAATGTTGCTGAAGCCGGGGATCATGTTGTCTCCTCGCCCTCACTTTATGGTGGTACCTACAACCTGTTTCATTACACCTTGCCAAAATTCGGTATTGAGGTCACCTTTGTAGAAAACCCAGAGGATCCAGAGAGTTGGAAGAAAGCGGTGCGACCAAACACCAAGGCTTTCTTTGGCGAGACCATCGCTAACCCCAAAAATGATGTTCTTGATATTGCTGCGGTTGCAGAGGTGGCGCACTCCGTTGGTGTTCCGTTAATTGTTGATAACACAGTTGCGACACCATTTTTGATTAGACCAATCGAGCATGGTGCAGATGTCGTTGTGCACTCAGCTACTAAATTCCTATCAGGACATGGCAATGCGGTAGTCGGCGCGATTGTTGACGCTGGCAAATTTGATTATGCAAAGCATCCAGAGCGGTTCAAGAACTTTAATCAACCAGACCCCAGCTATCACGGTTTGGTTTACGCCCAAGCACTAGGGGTTGGCTCCGCATTTGGCGCTAATTTGGCTTACATTTTCAAGATTCGTTTAACCCTATTGCGCGATATTGGTGCTGCAGTGGCCCCATTTAATGCTTGGTTGTTGGCACAAGGGTTGGAGACCCTTTCACTCCGCATCGAACGCCATGTTGATAATGCTCTTGCAGTAGCTAGTTGGCTAGAGCAGCATCCCCAGGTTGAAAAGGTCAATTACGCATCACTTCCATCTTCACCATGGAACGCTCTGGCCAAGAAGTATTGTCCAAGAGGAAGTGGTTCAGTGCTTTCCTTTGAGATCAAGGGTGGGGTAGAGGCGGGCAAGAAGTTCATCGAGGCTTTGAATATCTTCTCCCACGTAGCAAATATCGGTGATGTGCGCTCGCTGGCTATTCATCCAGCTTCAACTACCCATTCACAGTTGACTCCAGCAGAGCAGCTGCAAGCTGGTGTTACTCCAGGTTTAGTTCGCTTAAGTCTCGGTATTGAAAATATCAACGACATAAAAGCGGATCTAGAAAAAGCTTTTGCCGCCGCAAAGTAAATGAGTATCTCTCATTCAGTAACGGGGGCTTGGCTGGAGTTCCATGATCCAGGCGATCGTAAATTCCACAAGTTAGGTGATTTGGAGTTGGAGTCAGGTGAGGTTTTGCCTGATGTAACCATCGCTTATCAAAGTTGGGGAGAGTTAAACGCGGAGAGATCAAACGCGATTTTGATTAATCATGCTTTAACTGGTTGGTCTGATGTGCCTTCTTGGTGGCCAGAGATGGTCGGACCCGGACTTCCCTTTGATACCAATAAGTACTTTGTCATTTGTCCAAATGTAATTGGCGGCTGTCAGGGAAGTACCGGTCCTTCATCGTTGGCACCCGATGGCCGACGATGGGGATCGCGTTTTCCATTTCTTTCAATCCGCGACATGGTTTCTGCGGAGGTTCTTTTTAGTGAACAACTAGGAATTTCAAATTACTTACTCTCTGTAGGTCCATCACTTGGTGGAATGAGAGCGCTGGAATGGGCTATTACCCATCCCGAAAAAGTTGGCGCTATCTGCACCATCGGCTCATCGGCGGTAGCAACCGGAGATCAAATTGGTACCGCTGCTACTCAGATTCACGCCATTAAGGCTGATCCTTATTACAACAATGGTGATTACTATGAATTGGAAAAGGGTCCGGTAGAGGGAATGGGGATAGCACGTAAGATCGCTCATCTGACCTATCGCACCGAGTATGAAATGGATATGCGTTTTGGTCGGGATATGCAGGGCGATGACACCGGTCGATACGCGGTGGCCTCTTACCTGGATCATCAAGCTCTAAAGCTGCAAAAGAGATTTGATGCTAATACCTACATTGCTCTAACTGAGGCGATGAACTCTCACGATATTGGCCGGGATAGAGGTGGGGTCGCCGCTGCGCTGGCTCAAACCAAGGTTCCAGTAGTAGTGGCTTCAATTGATACCGATCGACTCTTTCCACCCCGGCTCCAGCAGGAGATAGTGGATTTGAGCCCAACCGCCGCACCTTTGAAGCAGATCTCCTCGCCCTTTGGTCACGATGGCTTCCTAATTGAGGTTGAAACCGTCGGGCAAATCATCAGAGAGAGCTTGGATTTAGCCCACGCCAGCCGTCGATAACTCTTTAAATGTGCATTTCGGCCTGTGGACAATTTATAATATAGCCATAGCCAAACTCCCCAAGTGGCTGGCAAGTAACTCTGACAATTCGTCAGAAATTAACAAAGGACTATTTCGTGGCTGTATCTCGTGCGCCCAAAAACGCTCCAAAGAAAAAGAGCGCTGCAACAAGTGCGAAGAAATCCGCACCTAAGAAGGTTGCTAAAGCTGCACTAGCCAAAAAACCAGTAAAGAAGAGTTCGAAGGTTGAGAAACCCGTAGAGAAAAAAGGCCCACGTAGATTCCCAACTAAAGCCGAACTAGAGGCGATGAAGGCGGCAAAGGAAGCACAAGCCGCTGCGCCAGTTGAGAAAAAAGGTCCACGTAGATTCCCAACCAAAGCTGAGATAGAGGCGATGAAGGCCGCTGCTGCGGGTCAGGCAGCAGGAGTAGCGCAAACTTCAGAATTATCGGCGACAACAAAGCCATCAGGCAAAAAACTTGTAGAGAAGATTGATGGCGAAGATGTTGAACTCGAAGAGGTTGAGTTAGAGGATCTTGAGAAACTTGTTGCAGATACCGGCGAAGAGGTCGCAGAGCCACAATCGGATGTTCGTGTTGTTAACTTAAATGAAGAGGCAAAGCAGGAAGAGGGCGAGTTCACTCTTAAGGATTCGGAAGAGGATGACGCACCTCCACAAACAGTTCTTACCGCTGGTGCAACCGCAGATCCAGTTAAAGATTATTTAAAGCAGATTGGTCGCGTTGCGCTGCTAAATGCAGAGCTTGAGGTTGAGCTTGCAATGCGAATTGAAGCAGGATTATTTGCTGAAGAGCGTTTGAACTCTGGTGAAAAACTAGATCGCTCTCTCAAGCGCGAACTAGAGTGGATTGCAGAAGATGGCAAGCGCGCCAAGAACCATCTACTAGAGGCCAACTTGCGTCTGGTCGTTTCACTAGCAAAGCGCTATACCGGCCGCGGAATGTTGTTCTTGGATCTAATCCAGGAAGGAAACCTTGGACTTATCCGCGCAGTAGAGAAGTTTGATTACACAAAGGGTTACAAGTTCTCAACATATGCGACCTGGTGGATTCGCCAAGCAATCACCCGCGCGATGGCAGATCAAGCCCGCACTATTCGTATTCCAGTGCACATGGTTGAGGTCATCAACAAGCTGGCCCGTGTACAACGCCAGATGTTGCAGGATTTAGGGCGCGAACCGACCCCAGAAGAGTTAGCAAAAGAACTTGATATGACCCCAGAAAAGGTTGTTGAGGTTCAAAAGTATGGTCGCGAGCCAATCTCACTGCACACCCCACTTGGTGAAGAAGGAGATTCAGAGTTCGGTGATTTGATTGAAGACTCTGAAGCGATTGTTCCAGCAGACGCGGTCTCCTTCACCTTGCTTCAAGAGCAGCTTCACTCAGTTCTAGACACCTTGTCAGAGCGTGAGGCCGGGGTAGTGGCTATGCGCTTTGGTCTAACCGATGGTCAGCCAAAGACCCTTGATGAAATCGGCAAGGTTTACGGCGTTACCCGCGAACGTATCCGCCAAATTGAATCTAAGACCATGTCAAAGCTGCGCCACCCATCACGTTCTCAAGTTCTACGCGATTACCTAGATTAGGAGTTCGATATGTCAGATCGAGTGAAGATTTTCGTAAAACCAAATGGTTCAGTTCGAGTTACTGGAACCGCAGATTTCGTTGATGCCGATGGCAATGTCATCGAAACCAAAGAGAACTTCTCACTTTGCCGTTGTGGCCACTCTAAAGAAAAACCATTCTGCGATGGCTCCCACAGAGAAGCTGGATTTCAAGCCGAATAACTCGCTCTGGGCTGACTCCGCAGAGCGTTTTCAACCTAATTCGCAGTTTGCAGATGCATACGATGTTGCCATCATCGGTGGTGGGTTTTCCGGTCTATGGTCTGCCTTTCATTTAATTAATCTCAATCCAAATCTAAAGATTGCGGTATTTGAAGCCAAGGTTTTTGGATTTGGTGCTAGCGGTAGAAATGGTGGTTGGGCCTCATCTGATTACCCAGTCTCTCGTTCTACGTTGATTAAACGTCATGGCTTGGATCGCACTAATTCGTTATTTAACGCTCTGATTTCATCCATTGATGAGATTGGCAGTTTTGCCCAGCGCTTTGCCCCACAATCTCATTTCACTAAATCCGGCACCGTGATGTTTGCCAGAAACTCAGCGCAAGAAAAACGTTTGAGCATGACTGCAGATGAACTTCATATTTGGAAAAGTGCGGAAGAACTCTCTCACTTAATCAGGGTACGTGATGCCCGAGGCGGTCTATTCAACCCTGAGTGTGCAACGGTAAATCCGATGGGACTGCTCCAAGGAATTTTCGAGTACCTGAAATCTAGAAAAGTTCACTTATTTGAAAACTCATTTGCTACTCCGATCCCGAGCGGAGTATTGGTAAATAGCCAAAGCATTAGAGCTAATGTGGTTATTCAGGCCACCGAGGTATATGGAGCAGCGCGACGGGAGTTCATACCGCTGTATTCCCAGACGGTTGCAACTGAGCCTTTGCCTGCAGTTTTTTGGGATGAAATAGGGGTAAAAGAGCGGTTCACATTTGCGGAAGGTTCACATCTCATTAACTATGCACAACGCACCGCTGACAATCGTTTAGCGATAGGAGGCAGAGGTGCAACTTATCCATATAAATCTCGCTTACTGGAAGGCAAGGAGTACACAAACTCGGTTCATGAAAATATCCGTCAATTAGCAAAGAAATGGTTTCCGCAGTTGGAGAATGTTTCCTTTACCCATGCTTGGGGCGGAGCGGTGGCTATTACCCGTGATTGGGAGCCTTACATTCAATTTGATACTAAAACTGGCTTTGGCCGTCTTGGTGGCTATGCCGGTGATGGTGTAACCATGAGTTTTCTAGCAGCAAAAATCATGGCTAATTTAATTGTTGGAAATTCAAGTGAGTTAACAAACCTGCATTTCGTTAATCGAAAGATTCGTAATTGGGAACCGGAGCCTCTGCGTTATATAGCGGTCAACAGCTTAGTTAAGTTGAGTGGCGTTGCAGATCGAGAAGAAGCATTAACCAAAAGACCGAGTGTGGTCTCAAAACTTATTGCGCCGTTGATCCTTCGCTAAGACGAGCGGTTTCATCATCAATTCGGGTTGCGGCATTTGCTAGGCCCTCTTGATATTTCTTGGCGTGATGACCACAGAAAAGTAGTTCAAATCCATTTGCCATAACGGCACGAACATAAGCCTGTGCGCCACAACGGTCACAGCGGTCAAGGGCGTTAAGGGGCGTGGAGTCGAGTACTACATTCTCGGTCATTTGGAGCCTACCTTTCCTACCTAGTACAGATGCTTACAGTGGAACATCAAACCACCTCTTACTTATTCCCCGCAGGTTAAAACGATACTTTTTTGCATTTCTCGCCTAATTCTGTGAATTTATCTACAAATTCTCAGCCTCTTCGGCGCGTAATCCGCTCTGCATTAAGGGTGATAGATACCCTTGCGCATCGTGGCTGACAAAGATAATCGCAGCGTAGAAACCTCTTACTCCGCAAAAGATCTCTCCGTTCTGGAGGGTCTAGATGCGGTCCGTAAGCGTCCCGGAATGTATATCGGTTCAACCGACGGTCGCGGATTGATGCACTGCTTATGGGAGATTATTGATAACGCGGTTGATGAATCGTTAGCTGGTCATTGCAAAAAGATTGAGATAAATCTAGAAAAAGATGGCTCAGTTGAGGTTCATGATGATGGTCGTGGCATTCCTGTTGATAAAGAGCCAAAGACTGGGTTAACCGGCGTTGAGGTTGTAATGACCAAACTGCATGCAGGTGGAAAGTTTGGTGGGGGCTCTTATGCAGCCACCGGTGGTCTACATGGTGTTGGCGCTTCAGTTGTTAACGCGTTGTCATCTCGTCTTGATGTTGAGGTAGATCGCGATGGCAAGATTTATTGGATGTCATTCAAACGTGGTGTTGCTGGAGTATTTGATGGCGATGGACCTAATGCTTCATTTGAAGCGCAATCTGGTTTGCGGGTAATTGGAAAGATTTCATCAAAGGTAACCGGCACCAGAGTCAAGTGGTGGTCAGACAAGCAAATATTCCTTAAAGATGCAGAGTATGACCTAGAAGAGATTTATACCCGTGCTCGACAAACTTCCTATTTGGTTCCTGGTTTAACACTGGTTGTAAATGACAATCGCACCAAGGAAAAAAGCTCGCAAACTTTCTTCCACAAAGGTGGCATCTCTGAGTACTGCGACTTTATTCAACCCGATCAAGCTGTTGGCGATGTAATTCGCTTAACCGGCAAGGGCCATTATCAAGAAACCGTTCCAGTCCTAGATGAGAAAGGCCATCTAGAGCCCAAAGAGGTGGAGCGGGATATGGATGTAGATATCGCCGTTAAGTGGGGCAATGGTTATGAAACCACCGTTAGATCCTTTGTAAACATTATTGCTACCCCAAAGGGTGGAACCCATGTCCAGGGATTTGAAAAAGCTCTAACCAAAACCTTTAATGAGTTTCTACGTTCCAAAGGTGTATTAAAGAAAAATGAACAAGATGTCATTAAAGATGACATAGTTGAGGGTTTGACTGCGGTTGTAACAGTGCGTATGTCTGAACCACAGTTTGAGGGTCAGACCAAAGAGGTGTTGGGTACCCCGGCGGTTACCCGTATCGTGCAGCAGGTAGTTTCTGATGAGCTAAAGAAATTCTTCACAACTACAAAGCGCATCGATAAAGCTAATGGTTTGTTGATTTTGGAGAAGGTAGCCAATGCCTCACGCACCAGAATCTCTGCCCGTGCTCATAAAGAGTTGCAGCGCAGAAAAAATGCCTTGGAGAGCTCCTCACTACCGGCCAAATTATCTGATTGTCGTTCTGAGGATGTTTCTCGCACCGAGTTGTTTATCGTTGAGGGTGAATCTGCTTTGGGAACTACTAAAGCGGCACGTAACTCTGAGTTCCAAGCTATTTTGCCGTTGAAGGGCAAGATCCTTAATGTTCAGAAAGCCTCATTGTCACAGATGCTCGACAATGCTGAGTGCGCTGCAATCATTCAGGTTATTGGTGCTGGCTCTGGAAAATCCTTCTCTCTTGAAGATGCCAGGTACGGCCGGGTTATTTTGATGTCAGATGCCGATGTTGATGGCGCACACATTAGATGCTTGATGCTTACCTTGTTGTATCGATACATGAAGCCATTGATTGATGATGGTCGGGTATTTGCAGCGATTCCGCCACTACATCGCATTGAGGTAATGGGCGGGGGAGGCAAAAAAGGCGAGGTGCATTACACCTACTCCGATGATGAAATGAAGAAGTTACTCAATGATTTGAAGAAAAATGGCAAACGCTGGAAAGAGCCAATTCAACGTTACAAAGGTTTAGGTGAAATGGATGCCGACCAGCTGCGTGAGACAACCATGGATCCAGATCACCGCACTTTGCGACGCATAACAATCAAGGATGCGGCTGAAGCAGAAAAGATGTTTGAACTACTGATGGGCAACGAGGTGGCTCCACGCAAAGAGTTCATCGCAACCGCCGATATTGACCGCGAAAGAATTGACGCTTAAGCAATACGTTTTAGGCAATAAGTTTTAAGCAATAAGTGTTCGGCGCGGGGTAGCAAACTTCTTCTCAACCTCGCTTAACTCATCTGCAACCTGCTTGCGCAAAGCTTCATCACTCTTTAGTAAAGCGGTCAGCTTGGAGATGGTGGATTTCAACTCTTTTTGCTCGGTTTCAAGTTCAATCTTGGACATCTTGGTCAAGCGACGAAGTGGCATATCAAGGATGTAGGTAGCCTGTTCATCGGTTAGCTCGAAGCTCTTGATTAATGCAGCTTTTGCTTCATTGGCATCATCGCTGCCTCGAACAATTTTTACCACTTTATCAATATCAATAATCGCTTTCAGTAATCCATCTACCAGGTTAAGTCTGGCGGTGGCCTTTTCTTTACGGAAGTTTGAGCGACGCGTGACTACCTCGATACGGTGATCTATAAAGACCTGAAGCAGCTCTTTCAATCCTAGAGTTTTTGGCTTTCCTTCCACCAATGCAACAGCATTAATTGAGAAGGCATCCTCGAGCGGGGTTAGCTTGTAAAGATTCTCTAATACCTGCTCAGGCTCAAAGCCATTCTTAACCTCGACAACTACCTTGGTTCCTGATTGACCATCCGTTAGATCAATGATGTCCGAGATCCCTTGAATCTTCTTTGCTTTGACTAGATCGCTAATGCGCTCCACAACCTTCTCCGGTCCGATATTGAAAGGGAGTTCGGTAATAGTTATGCCCTGTTTGCGAGAGGTGACCTTTCCAATTTCAACCTTTGCACGCACTTTGAAAGCGCCTTTACCGGTTTGATAAGCCTCTAAGATCCCTTCCTTGCCGATTATGGAGCCACCGGTAGGAAAATCTGGAGCTGGAACAAACTTCATTAACTGTTTCAAAGTTGCATTTGGGTTCTCAATTAGATGCTTTGTGGCTGCAATTACCTCACCTAGATTATGCGGCGCCATATTGGTTGCCATACCAACCGCGATACCGGTTGCACCATTAACTAGAAGATTAGGAAAAGCTGCAGGCAGTACAAGCGGTTCCATAATCTGACCGTCGTAGTTGGCGCCGAAATCAACCGTATCTTCGTCAGCCTCTTCCACCATCAGTAACGCTGAGTTAGCCAAGCGCGCTTCGGTGTAGCGCATTGCAGCTGGGCCAGCATCAAGAGAGCCAAAGTTTCCATGTCCATCTATTAACGGCAATCGCATAGAAAAACCTTGTGCCATACGAACCAAGGCATCGTAAATCGCACCATCACCGTGTGGGTGCAACTTACCCATTACCTCTCCAACAACTCGGGCGCTCTTTACATGTCCTTTGTCTGGACGTAAGCCCATCTCAGACATCTGATGAAGAATTCTGCGATGTACGGGTTTCAATCCATCGCGCGCATCAGGAAGCGCACGTGAGTAGATAACTGAATAGGCGTACTCCAGAAAGGAGTCGGACATCTCTGATGAAACATCGACATCAACGATTTTGCCAGGGAACTCTCCAGGCTTTGGTCCTGCCGCCTTCTTAGAGCTCTTACCCGAATCTGATTTTGCCATGGGCGGGATTCTGCCAAGTAAAGAGAGGTTTATCGGGGATTGACGCTCGGTCTAGCCCCGATAATTGCAACACATTGGGCTGCTAACTTATTTCCAGCTGAAATTGCTAGATCTAGTTCTTTGTTTTCAATCCAACTTGGAATAAACCCAGCAGCAAAAGCATCACCAGCACCGGTGGTATCAATTGGATTAATTGCATCAGTTTCAACTAGCACCGGCGCGCTGTTTATGGATGCTCCAATTGCACCAGCAGATCCGCGCTTGATAACAACGGTTTCAACCTGTTTTGTTAATTCAACAAGCGCTGCTTCGCAATTATCCTGATTTGAAAGATACAGCGCCTCTTGCTCATTCATTAACAAAATATCCATCTTGGAGAGGTATGAAACCGCCGCATCTTTTCCAAAATGAGAGATAGTTCCAACGGAAGCGGGATCAAAAAACAAAGGAATTCCCGCTAATTTTAGCTGATCAATCATTTCTAATACGCCCGAGTTAGAAGCTTTGTTAAATAGTGAGTAGCCAGAGATAAAGGCGGCATCAAACCCATCCAAGCTGGGCAAATCCAGGCTGCTCAATCCAGAGTTAGCTCCTGAATCTGGAAACATGGTGCGCTGTCCACTCTCGTCAACAATTACAACGACCACGCCAGTCTTTAAACCAGCTTGCCTGAGCGCTCCATGTTTGATCTTCCAGGAATCCAACTCTCGAATTACCGCATCAGCAGCAGCATCATCGCCGGTGCGAGCTACAAAGTAGACATCATTGCCCGAGTACGAGAGCCAGGTCGCGGTATTTGCAGCCGCCCCACCACCATGAGTTGAAATCTTGGCAGGTGTATCGCTGGCGTAGTTGATTGGGGAGTCGATTAGTACGACTACATCAAGCATCAAATCGCCGACACATAAGATTCTTGGCATTTCTAATTCTTCAACTTTGAATCTGCTGCTGCAATTTGTGCGGCTAAAGCTGAGTTTTCTTTGATGATTTCAATATTTACTCTTAAGGATTCTCCATTTGTGTTGGAGTGGAAGTACTCAAGAAGGAAAGGGGTTACCGCTTTTCCTTTAACGCCTGCTCTCTTCGAAGCCGCCAAACCATCCTGCAAAGTTTTTTCATGCAAAGCTTTATCCATCTGATTCTTAACGGGATTTGCAACCACCATGCCGGAGTTGTTGGTGGAAACAGTATTTCGCGCCTGCCAGATCTCCGCTATCTCAGCAGCGGAGTCAGTCCTATATTCCAAATCAAAACCAGAATCAGATAGATAGAACCCCGGGAATCGATTGGTTCGATAGCCAATAATCGGAACCGAGAAACTCTCTAATCTTTCTAGTGTTGCAGCGACATCTAGAATCGACTTAGCCCCTGCGCTTACAACTAATACCGGAATTGATGCTAAGGAGTGTAGATCTGCTGATTCATCCCAAGTTTCTTGGGCTCCGCGATGTACGCCGCCTAGTCCGCCGGTTGCAAAAAATGAGATGCCAGCAATATGTGCGATGCGTGAGGTTGCGGCCACAGTAGTTGCTGCACTCAATTTCTTGGCGGTTACTGATGCTAGATCTCTAATTGAGGCTTTCAAAATTGATTCATCATTTGCGACTCGATCTAAATAGTTTTTCTCGAGACCGACATGGATGTCGCCATCAATGATGGCGATAGTGGCTGGGGTAGCGCCATTTGCGCGAACAATCTCCTCAACCTCTCTAGCTACCTCAATATTTGTCGGCCGGGGAAGCCCATGGCTGATGATGGTGGACTCCAGAGCCACTAGAGGCAGATTTTTGGCTAGCGCGCTCTTTACTTCCTCGGAATAGCGAATCATGAACTCAAGATTACTGGAAAGATATGGCTGTGATGGCACTGCTCTCTGATCTGTCTCAATCAGTTTTCTCAACTCTAGGAGTGCCGGGAACAAACAACCCCCTTGGAATCTCTGACAATCCTGGACGGCGAGAGTGTTTGTTGTTGATAGATGGCATGGGAAGAAACGCCCTTGAGTTGTGCAAGAAGGAGCTATCAATCTTTAGTGAGTTGTCTAGTTTGGATCTATTAACCGCAACCTTTCCCTCCACAACATCTACCAGCCTCACCTCGTTAGGAACAGGTGCTGATGTAGGTGTGCATGGCATGGTGGGCTACACAATGCGGGTACCACATGGCGGTACTCCAGAACGATTGCTCAATGCCCTTAAATGGGATGAACGTGTTGATCCGTACATTTGGCAATCACAACAAACCCTTTTTGAAAGAGCTAATGCACAAGCAATAAAAGTTTCACATGTTGCCGCAAAACGATATGAAGAAACCGGTTTCACGCGAGCCGCACTTCGTGGTGCTGATTATTTAGGTGCAAATCAAGTTGATGACCTAGTTTCCAATGCTGCGGTCGCCTTAAGAAAACCAAATTCATTTGCCTATGTCTATATTAATGATGTTGATGACGCCTCGCATAGAGAAGGATTTGGATCAGAGAGGTTTTATGCTGCTATGCGAAAGGCCGCTGAGTTAATTAACAAGCTCATTGAGAATCTTCCAAAAGGAACTAGGTTATGGGTTACTGCCGATCACGGGATGATAAACCGTTCTGAATATTGCGTACTGGGCAAAGGAAATGACTTACTGAAAAACGTTGATCTACTTGGAGGGGAACCACGGGTACGTTACTTATATATTCGAGAAGGTGCTGTGGCGGAAACTAAGTCACAATGGCAGGAGTACTTTGGAGATCAAGTAACACTATTTACTCGAGAAGAGGCAATAGGAAATGGTTTGTTTGGTGCAACTATTACGGAGACAAATCAACAGCGAGTAGGGGATTTGATTGCAATTGCAAATGGGGAGTTAATTTTGGTGGAGAAAGAGCGGGAGGAGTTGCAGTTGGCAATGGTGGGACACCATGGAGGCATTACAAAAGCTGAGTTAGAGATTCCTCTCTTACTTCATCAGCTTTAGTTTTCCTCTTCCTCGCCATCTCTTTTCTTACTCTTGCCGAACATAATGTCATCCCATGACGGGATAGAAATGCGACGTGTTACTCCATCTTTCTTCGCATCAGGGGTGATCTCTTTAGCTGGGGATTCTTCGATTCCACCGCGTTCATCTACAAGTGGATCAGTACGCACCGCAACCAGTCTCGGTGGCTGAGGTTGTTCTCCTTCGACTGGAAACAAGACACCATGATCACTCATTCGATCATTTCGCTGCGCTTGCTTGGTGGGAATCTCTTCACCATTTATCCAACGAGCACCATCATCCTTTGATGAGAGAGTTCGCTTGTTTGCATCAAATGTCCAGGTTGCTTCCGAATGACCCTCGCTTGATGGATAGCTCAGAACTAAATTCCAAGTTCCATCATCGAGACGCCAAGTGTTCCAGGAGATCTGATTCATGTTTACACCACGTGGAGCCAATCTATGAATCACTAACTCCGATAAAGGCATGGAACTTCCTTTTGGCGAAGCTTTCTCTGACTGCTCAATTATCCAGGCCCGCTCCTGCATGATCGGACTGGCATAACGTTCAATTTTTTCTAGCGATAACCCAGAGATTCGCGAAACCTCGGCATAGCTTTCTCCAGCGCGCAAACGGGATTGAATCTCTTTGATGGAGAACTGTTGAGTAGGTTCAGCAACTGGTGCCAATCTTCTTTCATTTACTACGGCTTTGAGAGAATCATTTACCCGAACGGTAAATTTATTTCCTTCTGAGTCAGCCAACTCGAGATGGTCGCCATCTTCAGATTTGCCAACAACTCTTAGTTCAGTCACGGGTAAAGATTGCCATAGTAGGTGGAAAATTCATTGGAGCCTAAGCTGGGATTTGGGCCATTTTCTGATGCCAGACTGAGTAATAGGGAACAAGAGTCAGCATCGCAATTGCCACACATCCCACCGGGATAATAAATGCGACAGATGGACCAAATGTGTCAATGATGTAGCCCGTAAGTGCGGTAGGTATAGCTCCACCCAAATTTAAGGCAGCAATCGCCCAAGCCAAGACCTCTGTAGTTCTTTTCTCACTAACAGAGCGTTCTGCCACTGCGAGACCTGCAGTCAATAGTGGTGCAATCGCTAAACCATTGATAAATAAAACTAATGCCATGATCCCTAGATTTCCAGGGAATATCTGCGCTGAAAGAAAAATTGGCAAGGTAAGCAGAGTCAAAGCAATTAAAGAACGGATAAATCTTTTTGCCTCGTTAAGTTTCCAATGAATCGTGCCACTTATGAATGCGGAGATTCCTGAGCTTAGGGACCAGATGGCGATAAATAGCCCACTGTATTCACGCACTCCATACTCATCTGAGTACCCGACAATGACTAAACCCGTTGAACTAAAAAACGCACCGACCATCATCATGGGAATAAAGAGTGCTCTAATGAATCTATCTTTAATTAATAGAGAGTGGTCATCTCCTGGCTCTTTGGGATGTGCTGGTGGTTCAGTTTTTCTTTGCAGCAAGAACAGCACTGCGCCCACAGCCAAAAATGCCATTGCGGCAAATATTGCTGCGGCCGGGAAAAAGATTGATGCAAATATCGTTGCAATTACCGGACCACTAGTAAAGATAATCTCATCAACCATCGCCTCAAAGGAGTAAGCAGTGTCAATGAGCTTTCGATCTTCGCCGATAACGTGAATCCACCGGCGTCGCACCATTTGCCCAGAACCAATAACAAAGCCTTCAAAAATCATGGCTGCCAAGAACCAGCTCCAGGTTGGTGCATCAGATTTAACTAAGTAAACAAATAACCCTAAAAATATTAGATGTACAGGAGCGGTAATAGAAAGGACTCTATTTTGTCCAAATTGATCAGCTGCCCGTGACCAAAGCGGGGTAGCGATAGCGAGTACAACAGAGGCGAACATGGATAGAGCGCCGGCTAAAGCGTATGAATCTGTCTCTGAAACTACAAACAAGACGATTGCTATGTACAGCATCGAGATTGGCATACGCAATATGAAGCCGGCAAATGAGAATCTCCACCCTCCAGGAATAGCAAAGAGTCGCTTATAGGGGGAGAGCATGCTTCAAGTCTACTTGAGTCCGCTTTACATATTTACCGCGCACTTATGTGATTAGATGAGAACATGACTCTAGGTTCTGAACTTTTGAAGCTTGCAGAGGAGATAGCTCTACAAGCCGGCGAACTTCTTCAGAAACGTCCCTCAAAGTTTGAATTAGATCAAAAGAGTGGCGTATTTGATTTTGCCACTCAAATGGATCACGAAAGTGAAAAGTTGATTGTGGCGCAATTACTTAAGGCGCGCCCCGATGATGGTTTGTTGGGTGAAGAGGGTGCAAATAAAGAGAGCAAATCCGGAATCACCTGGGTTATTGACCCGATAGATGGAACCGTTAATTATCTTTACGATCTACCTGGTTGGTGCATAAGTATTGCCGCCAAGGATGAGAAGGGTTTCTTGGTCGGTGTTGTTTACTCTCCTTCCACCAATTCATTATGGAAAGCCAGCCGTGGAGCGGGAGCGTTCTTGAATAACCAACCTCTAAAGTGCAATGACCCTGTGGCCCTTAATCGAGCTTTAGTTGGCTCGGGATTTGCATATGACTCAGAGAAGAGAAAAGCACAAGCAAGTTTTATCGAGAAGCTCCTTCCGAATATTCGAGATTTGCGACGTCTTGGTGCTTGCGCTGTCGATATCTGTCATGTCGCCAGTGGTTCACTTGATGCCTACTTCGAGGCTGGTGTTAATGAATGGGATTATGCGGCAGCAGGTCTAATAGCTACTGAGGCCGGTGCCAAACTGACCATCAAATCTGGAATCTGGAATGGTGAAAAGCACATGGTGATTGTGGCGGGAGCTGCCTTGCATGATGCCTTGCTGGCTCAGATTGAGGCCAAGTAACTGGGGAGCCTTTCCTCCGGATGGCCCAGCCCAGATTGAGCGTGATTTAGCGGTTCGGGAGCTGGTGTGGCAAGATACCGCCGTTAATAAGCCACAAAAATTTCAATACCAAGCTGTTAGGAAAAACCATGAACGTTCTTGATGCGGTTGATGCCGCCACCCTACGTAAGGACATCCCAAACTTCCGTCCTGGCGATGAACTTAAGGTTCACGTCCGAGTTATCGAAGGTAACAAGAGCCGTATTCAGGTTTTCCAAGGTCTAGTAATCGCTCGTCAGGGATCTGGCGCACGCGAGACCTTCACAATTCGCAAGCTGTCCTATGGTGTTGGCGTGGAGAGAATCTTCCCAGTTCATGCACCGGTTATCGAAAAGATTGAGTTGGTACGTAAGGGTGAAGTTCGTCGTGCCAAGCTTTATTACCTACGCGAACTTCGTGGCAAGGCCGCCAAGATTCGCGAGCGTCGTGGTGCAGAGGATCTAGAGGCAATCTACTCAGCTCCAGTTGTCGCAGAGTCTGCTCCAGCAACAGCTCCAGTAGTTGAGCCGGAAGCGGTAGCAACACCAGCTGAAGAAACCCCAGCTGTTGAGACAACCACAGACGAAGCTAAGTCTTAAATCCGACCAATTTTGGTCGTAGATTGATGTTTGCGAAAGCTAAGAAGTCAACGCTTCGCGAACTTCCAATCCTGCTGGTCTCCGCTTTAGTTTTATCAATTATCGTTAAAACATTTCTCGTCCAATTTTTCTATATTCCATCAGGTTCGATGGAGAACACTCTTTTGGTAAATGATCGAGTCGGAGTAAACAAATTAGGTGCACTCTTCTCAGATATAAAAAGGGGAGAGGTGGTTGTCTTCAGAGATCCCGCCAACTGGTTATCTGCTCCGTATGATGAAAAAACTGGTTTAGCAAAAGTTGTTAGAGATTCCTTGGTTTTTGTAGGTGTCATGCCAGACCCTGCCAAGCAATATTTAATTAAAAGAGTGATTGGCGTTGGCGGTGATCGAGTCGTTTGCTGTAATGCAGAAGGCAAGATTGAGGTAAATGGGGTTGCTATAAATGAACCATACATTTATCCAGGCGATAAACCATCGGACTCCGAGTTTGATGTAACCGTTCCGAAAGATTTCATATGGGTGATGGGAGATCATCGCGGCGCAAGTGCTGACTCACGTTTTCATACCGACGATCCAAATAAAGGCATGGTTCCGCTAGATAAAGTTACCGGTAGAGCTTTATTTATTATCTGGCCTTGGAAAAATATCGGCTTATTAGAGGTTGGCAAAGATCTTTCAGAGATTCCTGTAACTTCAAAATAATCTTAAGTGATTGACCCAGCATGATTGACCTCGCATGATTGAGCAAAAGTTAATCGCTGCCGGAATCTCCAGAATCGCTGGCGTTGATGAGGCTGGACGCGGTGCATGCGCTGGACCATTGGTCGTTGCAGCGGTCATCTTGCGTGATTTGAACTCTCCGGATTTGGAAGAGGTTAAAGACTCTAAAGAGCTGACCCCAAAAAGACGCGAGACTCTCTTTGATGTGATTGTTGCCGAATCCTTGGTTCATTCAATTATCGAAATCCCTCCCTCAGAGATTGATGCCATCGGATTACATCGTGCAAATTTAGATGGGATGAGGCGCGCAATTAGTGCTCTCTCTATCAACCCAAACTACATTTTGACTGATGGATACGAGATAGAGGGATTGCCAGCCCCTGCGCTTGCGGTTTGGAAGGGAGATCAAGTTGCACTATCAATTTCAGCCGCCTCAATTTTGGCAAAGGTTTATCGTGATCGGGTTATGCAGAATCTAGATTCCAAGTATCCGGATTACGGTTTTGCAGCACATAAGGGATATGTCACCCGCAGCCACCAAGAGAGTTTGAAGAAATATGGTGTCAGCGAGGTTCACCGTCGTTCCTACGCCAACATTGCAGCACTTATCAACAATTAGATTTTCACACAATTTGCTTGCAGTTAAATCTAGGTCAGCAACTGGAAAACTACCTTCGCGCCATGGCGCTCAACAAAAAAGCGGAGTTACTTGGTCATGCGGGGGAGAAAGCGACTGCCGAACTCCTAGTTTCTAGGGGATATCGGATTCTCGATAGAAATTGGAGAATTAAGGAAGGAGAGCTGGATTTAGTAGCTCTTTCTCCAAATAATGAAATTATCTTTGTCGAAGTAAAAACTCGAACCAGTAATGATTATGGAGAGCCATTAGAGGCAATCTCCGCCGTTAAGCTGCACAGATTGCAGAGACTGGCCCTGGCCTGGCTAGCCACCCATCAGAGATTGGGTAGCGCCTATCGCATAGATGTATCAGGGGTTTTGTTGGGCCGCTCCGGAGAGCTCAGCATTGATTACCGTGAGGATATTTCATGAGTTTTGCTATGACTCAGGGTGTCGCTCTGTTGGGAATTGATGGTGAGTTAGTCAGTATTGAGGCTGATGTCTCAAAGGGATTGCCGAGTTATCAACTTTTGGGCTTGCCCGATGCCGCTCTAAATGAATCTAGAGATCGAATTCGCTCCGCAATTCAAAACTCAAAATTTATTTGGCCACAACACAAAATTACCGTTTCTCTTTCTCCAGCATGGTTGCCAAAAAGTGGTTCAGGTTTTGATTTACCGATCAGCATTGCAATTCTTGCCGCCAGCGGTCAGATTTCTTCAACCGCGCTCAATGGAATGATCTTAATTGGAGAGTTATCGCTAGAAGGTGTCTTAAAACCAATTCGGGGAATCTTGCCGATGTTGTTGGCCGCCGCCAAACAAGGAACTAAACGGGCAATACTTCCAGTAGAAAACTCTGAAGAAGCATCACTGATTGAGGATTTAGAGATTTTGCCAGCCACTAATCTCTCTCAGGTTATTGGCTACCTAAATGGCTCCTGCCAAATAGCGCCTTTACAACCTCGGGATACCGCTGAATTGAATTCAAACTTAGATTTCTCTCAAGTTGCTGGGCAGCAAATTGCAAAGTTTGGCATGGAGGTTGCAGCTACTGGCGGTCATCATCTTTTGATGATTGGCCCACCCGGAACTGGGAAAACCATGTTGGCTGAAAGGCTACCTACTATTTTGCCAAGGCTTTCAAGTAGTCAGATAAAACAGGTTGCAGCTATCCACTCGGTCGCTGGCACATTTGATATCGGATATGTATTGGAAAAACGTCCACCATTTATCGCTCCACATCACACCACAACCACCGTCGCAATGGTTGGCGGAGGTGGAAAAACAATTAGACCGGGGGCGTGTTCCCTGGCTCATAACGGGGTGCTATTCATAGATGAAGCTCCCGAGTGCGGCAATGGAATTCTTGACTCACTGCGCCAACCACTGGAATCGGGAGTCGTGGAGATAACCCGAGCAATTGGCAGTTTTAAATTTCCTGCGCAGTTCATGTTGGTTTTAGCAGCTAACCCTTGCCCTTGTGGCAGATTTTCCGGTAAAGGCAGAGGCTGTCAATGCACCTCACTGCAGGTTAGACGTTACTTAAGCAAACTATCTGGACCGTTACTAGATCGTATTGATTTACGGCTCAAAGTTGATACTCCCACCAGGGTGGAGTTGGCGGACTTAACACCTAGAGAAAGCAGTACTGAAATTAGAGCTCGGGTAGAAAAAGCTCGGCAAATATCAGCAGATAGATTTACTCAATATAGTTTTACTCTTAACTCCCAAATTCCCTCCGAGCTGCTTCGAACCCGTTTTAAGGCACAGCAAAAGGCTATGAGCGCGCTACACAATCTGATTGATCGTGAGGAAATCACCGCAAGGGGATTTCACAAATTACTTCGCTTATGTTGGAGTATTGCCGATCTCCGAGAGGTCGCGATACCTGGAATCGAAGAGTTAGAGATTGCAATAAGTTTGCGATCGGCTACGGAGATAGCCGCATGATAGATAAAGACAAAGTTGTCTTATTCAACGCAATAGAGGGTGGCTCTAAATTCTGGTGTGAAGAGTTAATACGACTAGGCGCCTCTGAGTTAATTGAAAGAATTCTCGCTGACTTTTACCTTGATCAACGCAAATCCGTCGAACGGATTAAAAGTAAGATTTTGAATAGTAATTCTGATGAACTGTGCGAGCAAATTGCCAACTCTGGTTCACGCTTCATAACCAAAGACTCTGCAGAGTGGCCGAGTGCACTAAATGATTTAGAAGCGCCTCCGATTGGCTTGATTATTAAGGGCAACGAGATAGAGGGAAATGCAGTTGCGATTGTGGGCACTAGAAATCCCACTATATACGGAGCAAAAATTGCCAGCGAGTTTGCTGCCGGTTTTGCCGATCGGGATTGGCGAGTGGTAAGTGGCGGAGCCTATGGAATTGATACCCACGCACATCGTGGAGCAATTGCAGCAGAGGGCAAGACTTTCGCGGTATTAGCTTCAGGTGTATCTATCAACTATCCAGCAGGAAATGAGAGATTGTTCGCTGAAATCTGCGAAACCGGTGCATTGATATCCGAGGTTATGCCAAATGAAAAAGCTAGACAGGATCGCTTCTTGACCCGAAATCGAATTATTGCAGCGATGACACAGGGCACTATCGTCGTGGAAGCGGCTTTTAGAAGTGGATCTCTACGAACTGCGCGAGATGCGGCAGAGTTAATGCGCATAGTCATGGCGGTTCCAGGGCCTATTTCTTCGCCAACCAGCGATGGTTGTCATAGGCTGATAGGCGAGAGATGTGCTGAGATTGTTACCTCAGTTAGTGATGCGCTAGAACTTCTGATGCCATTAGCACCAAAAATTACTAGTACCCTTGGGGCTGATGTCACATAAAGCAGCTTTTGTAGCGATAGTCGGTCGGCCCAATACTGGTAAATCAACCTTAGTAAACGCGTTAGTTGGCGAGAAGATTGTTATTACCTCTCATCACCCAAATACAACTCGTAACGCAATCCGCGGCATCGTGACTAGAGATGATTTTCAATTGGTAGTAGTAGATACACCGGGAGTGCACAAACCGAAGACACTCTTGGGTGGCGCACTCAACACTATGGTCAGCGAAAGTATGGATTCAGTTGATGCCATTGTTTTGTGCATCCCCGCGGTCGAAGCAATCGGAGCGGGAGATCTCTTTATCGCACAAGAAATAGCAACCCACAAAACTGCAAAGAAGATCTGTGCGATAACCATGATTGATATGGCTAAGAAGCCTCAACTTCCAGAACAGTTAATTGCAGCAAGCAAATTGGCAGAGCAGGCCGGTTTTTCTTGGGATGACATAGTGCCGCTTTCTGCCAAGACCGATGACCAGGTACAGCTATTGCTAGATCTTCTAGCAAAGTACGCTCCAGAATCACCAGCCTTTTACCCAGCTGATATGACCTCCGATCAAGAGTTAGAAAATCAGCTCGCTGATTTGATTCGGGAAGCTGCGATCGCAGATGTATTTGAAGAGGTGCCCCATTCCATTGCGGTGACAATTGACGAGATTTCAGAACGTGAAAAACGCACGCCAGACGAAAGGCCGTTTTTTGATATACACGCCTCGATTGTGGTGGAGCGCGATAGCCAGAAGGCAATCATTATCGGAGCCAAAGGCGAGCGACTAAAACAGGTTGGGACTAACGCGCGTCAAGAGATCGAAAAGAAATTAAAAGGTCGAGTCTTTTTAGGTCTACATGTAAAGGTAATGCCTAATTGGCAAAGCGATGCAAAAGCTTTATCTAAACTTGGATTCAACCAGCAATAATCGGGGTCTTAGGCTTTCGGCTTGCGTAGTAAGAACCAATCAACACCAAAGGTAAACCAACAAGTATTGCCACAGTTAGCTCTTCGTTAAGCAAGATGATTCCAAGAACAACGGCGATTGCGGTATTGGGATAGACAACGAGAGAGGCGCGAGCCGGGCCTATATCTTCTAGAACCTTAAAGAAGATCCAAAAAGCGGCTGCGGTACACAAGACGCCTAGTCCCAAAGTAGAGATCAAGGCTTCGTTAGAGGGCATTTGTTCTGGCAAGTGGGTTAGAGCAAATGGCGCAAAAACCACAGTTGATATGGCCATCGCCAATCCATTAATTGCGATTCCAGAGACATTTGGCGCTTTTGTAGTAATCATGTTGACCGCCCAGGCATAAGAGAATGCCGCAATCAAAACATTGAATAGCGCTACCAAGTTGTTCACATCATTGAGTGATTCAATACCCACGATTAGCGCGATTCCTACTAGACCAATTGCGATTCCAAAAACACGTGTGCGATGAGCTGCAGATGTATCTCCGCCACGATGAGCAAAAAATGTTGCCCAAATTGGAACCGTTGCTACCAAAAGTGCAACAACTCCCGATGAAAGATCGCGCTGAGAGCTAGTAATCAAACTCCAGGGAATAACCATTTCTAGAACTGCGTACAAAGCAATGTATTTCCAATACTTTAATGCTGAGCGTAATTCATTCTTAAAATAAGCAAGTGGGATAAGCACTACAGCGCCAATGAGCACACGGGCGAAGACAATTAGCGGGGTCGATAGCTCCTCAACGGCGACTTTCATGAATAAGTAGGGGATTCCCCATAGCAATCCCACGAGAGCAAAAAGCCCCCAGCCTCTTTTTGTCATTACCTCAATACGCTCCGATACAGATTCAGTGTTTGTTGTGCAACCTTATCCCAGCCAAATTCGCTAATTGCTCGCGACCGGCCAGCCTTACCCATGCGGTGTGCCAAATCACCATCACTCAAAACCTTGTTTAAGGCTGCAACTAGATTTGATTCAAATAATTGTGAATCCGCTACATAATCGACAAGTAGGCCGGTTTCCTCATGATTTACCACTTCTGGTATTCCACCCACCCGAGAGGCGATTACCGCTGTTTCACAAGCCATTGCTTCTAGATTAACAATTCCAAGTGGCTCGTAGATTGAGGGACAAACAAAGACTTGTGCCTGCGTGAGAAGTGCGGTTAATTCATGCCTACTCAGCATTTCCTTAATCCAAATGACATTACCTTTTGAATTAGATAATTCCTCAATAAGGCTCTCAACCTCCTTACCAATAGCTGGTTCATCTGGTGAGCTGGCAGCTAGTACCAAGGTGTATTCCGAGGAAATATCCCTCCAAGCTCGCAACAAATGCGCCAAGCCTTTTTGTCGGGTGATTCTTCCGACAAACATCGCAAAAGGGGCCTTGATTCTGTACTTACTTAAAATCGAATCATCAGAATTAGGTTTGAAAAGATCTGTGTCAATCCCGTTTCTAATCGTAACAACCTTATCTTCTGAAATTTCAGGGTAAGAGTTCAGAACATCGGCCTTCATTCCATCACTAACAGCAATAATCGCAGATGCGTTTTCATAAGCGGTCTTTTCAATCCAGGAAGAAATCTGGTAGCCGCCACCTAATTGCTCTGCTTTCCAAGGTCTAAGTGGCTCGAGAGAGTGAGCGGTTACAACATGAGGAATTCCAAATATCTTTGCGGCAAGGTGGCCGGCAAAGTTGGCATACCAGGTATGGCTATGCACAACATCTGTCTCGGCTAGGTATCTTGAAATCTCCTCAC
>JBJOIM010000005.1:0-23649 GCA_046047175.1 Actinomycetota bacterium
ATCATAGGTAATGCTTCCTGCGGTTGGATTCAATATTCCAGAAATAGTCTTCAGTAGCGTGGTCTTTCCAGCACCATTAGCGCCAATTAAAGAGACAATTTCACCTTGATTAACGGTGATTGAAATCCCTTTAAGCGCCTCAATCTTGCCGTAGGCAACCCGTAAATCTTTAATCTCAAGACGCATCTTCAGGCACTCCTAAGTACGCTTCGATAACTCGTGGGTCATTTTGAACCTTGCTTGGTACATCATCTGCGATCTTCTGGCCGAAATCCAAAACCACTACACGGTCGGAAACCTTCATAACCAATGACATGTCATGCTCAATTAGCAAAACTGTATAACCGGCATCGCGAATCTTGCGTATGGTCGCTGCTAATTCAACCTTTTCTGATGGATTGAAACCTGCAGCTGGCTCATCAAGTAGAACTAGTTTGGGGTTTGTGCCAAGCGCTCTTGCAATCTCAAGTCGGCGCTGAACTCCGTAAGGCAGATTACGTGCTAAACGATCGGCATACTCTCCGATGCCTATGAAATCAAGAAGCTCCTGTGCTCGGGCCTTGTCTCTCTTCTCCTCTTTTCGAGAGATAGGCATTCCAAACAAACCGCTTAGCAACCCTGACTTCTTGTGGGTATCGGTTGCGGTAACAACATTTTCTAGCGCTGTCATATCTCCCCACAAACGGATGTTCTGGAAAGTTCTAGCTATGCCGCGCTTGGTAATTTTGTAACGCTTTGTGCCAGATAGAGATTTGCCATCAAATTCGATATCTCCGAAGGTAATCTGATAAACCCCAGTGATTACATTGAACACCGTTGTTTTTCCAGCACCATTAGGTCCAATCAAACCCAAAATCTCACCTTGCTTAACATCAAAGGTGACATCGTTCAGGGCGGTAACACCACCGAACTTCATAGTGACATTCTTTAAAGAAATTATGGAATTAGACATTACTGCACCTGCTTTGGTAGTGGCTTCTCACGTTTTTTGCGTGGTAGCAAACCATCAGGACGGAGATTCATCATGATTACCAGCACTAAGCCGAATACTAATAATCGTGCATCAGATAAGAAGCGGATGCGATCCGGTAGATAACCCAAAATAACTGCTCCCAGAATTACACCCCAGATATTTCCCATGCCACCGAAAACAACGCAGGCCAGAATCAAGATTGAAATTTGAAGTGTGAAATTATCGGGCGCGATAAATAGGGTTTTTGATGCATAAAACACGCCCGCTGCTCCGCCTACGGAAGCTCCCAGTACGAATGCCCATACCTTGTATTTAAAGGTTGGAACACCCATTAATTCCGCCGCATCTTCATCTTGTCTAATCGACTCCCACGCTCTACCGGCGCGACGAACAGATAATCTACGAACCATCCAAATTGCAAAAAGAATGATTATTAGAAGCGTCCAGTAGTAGATGCGGTGACTATCAAAACTGTATTCGATGCCAAAAACTGATGGCGGGGTTGGGATATTCAAAATACCTTCCGAACGACCCAGCGTTCCTAGATTTAGGGCAACGATGCGGACAATCTCGCCAAAACCTAGAGTAATAATGGCCAGATAATCTCCACGTAGCTTTAATGCGGGTACTCCAAGAATTACACCAGAAAACATCGCCATCGCAATTCCGATTGGCAAGATTTCCCAGGTATTCAAACTGGTTCGAGTTCCAAGTAATCCCATCGTGTATGCGCCGATTGCGAAAAACGCTACATAGCCAAGATCAAGCAATCCGCTCTTTCCAATAACAATATTTAGACCAATGGCCATTAGTACAAACATCGCGATTGGATAAACCAAAACAGATTCATAATCAGCGATTGGCGTATTGAGGAATGTTCCACCATAAAATGGCAAAGAGGCCGCTAAGGCAATAAATCCCAATGCGATGAAGGTGCGCTCAATACGGTTTGAGCGTTCCCAGATATCTGCGCCTTTATCTCGAAGATTTATCATTATGCCCTCGATTGCGTCATAGCTTCACCGAATAATCCATTCGGCCTTGTGTATAGGACTAAAACTAGGATCACGAAAACGGTGACCGCCTTCCATTGGGTGCCAAGGAAGAATGAGGCGTAGGTTTCAAGGAGTCCCAGGGCTAAGCCGCCATAGAAGGCACCTTTGATATTTCCAATTCCACCCAAGATTGCTGCGGTAAAGGCAGCGATACCCAACTCGAATCCAATGCTGAAACTGCTGTTTTCATACTTCAAAACATAAAAGAAGCCAGCGGCACCGGTCATCAATCCACCGACTAAGAAGGTTATTGATACAACGCCATCGATGTTGATACCCATCAATTTGGCGGCATTGCCGTTCATAGAGACAGCTCGGATAGCTTTACCAAGACGGGTCTTGTTAACAAATGCCAAGAGGATTGCTAGCAAAATAATCGCAGCCACGATGATAATGGTGTTATCCAAGCGGATATCAGCATCAAAAAACTTTCCGATGAAAGATTTCTCCATGGCGCGAGGGCTGGCCACAGGGCGCGAGTCGGTCATAATGCGCATGGACTCTGCCAAGACCATTGAAACACCAATTGCAGAAATTAATGGGGCAAGAATTCCTGAGTTCATTCTTCTTAAGCGGCGATAGGCAACAAGTTCAATGAGAACTGAAAGTATTCCAGATACGAGCATGGATGCGATTAACGCTGTGCCAAGTATCAGCCATAATCTGAGTCCTGTGGCGTACTCAGAGGTCTGGGTAAATTTAAATACATCTCTAATAATGATGATCGTGGCAAAGGTGCCGACCATGAAAACTTCGGAGTTCGCAAAATTAATCATGCGCAGAACTCCGTAAACCATTGTGTAACCCAAAGCAATGAGAATGTAGATGAATCCAAGGCTTAAACCACCGAAGGTCAAAGACCAGAATTGATCAAGAAAGTTTCCAAACAATTTATCGACTTCCTATTCTTTGCATTTAAGGGTAAAGATTAATGAGATTTCGGCGGGCCCCAATCGAGACCCGCCGAAATAACTTTTCTACTTTATTACTTTACTGGACCGGTGAATACGATCTTTCCAGCTTTAACTTCAAAGCCGTTCATAACGCCACCAGCAACGTCGCCGTTCTTATCGAAGCTTAGGTTTGATCCGGTTAGGGACTTACCCTTGAACTTCTTGACGCAGTTCAACATTGCAGCGCGAGTGGAAACACCCTTTGAAACGCAGCTTAGGAAGATGTTTGTAGCATCGATTGATTCGGCTGCATAAACACCTGAAGCCTTGCCCATCTTCTTCTGGAAATCTGCTTCAAGATCAGCAGAGATATCAGCAAGAGGAACAGTTCCAGCTGTGAGACGTACACCTTCAAGAACTGAAGCTGGTGCCAAAGTTACAAAGCTTGGGCTTAGAACTCCGTCGCCACCTGCAAGAACTCCGGTGTAACCGCTATCACGAAGCTGCTTGAAGAATACTGCAGCCTGTGGGAAGTAACCGGTGTATATAACTACGTTTGCACCAGCGGTCTTAACCTTTGAAATTGTTGCAGACCAGTCTGTGGTCTTATCTGAAACTGAGTCAAAACCAGCTGATTGTCCAGCAGGAATTCCTGGCTTCATGTAATCAACAAGGCCAACGCCGTAAGCTGATTGATCATCAACTACGAATACCTTAGGTGATGAAACACCCTTAGTTGCTAGCTTGAATAGAGATGGTCCCTGAACCTTGTCAGTTACAACAACACGGTGAAATACAGGGAAACCAATTGCTCCGGCTGCAGGATCTGTGATTGATACACGTGTTGCAGAAGGAGAAACCATTGCAAGGTTACGCTGCTTGTAGAACGGTAGAGATGCAATTGTTGCACCTGAGTAAGCCGCTCCTACTAGACCAATAACTTTCTTATTGGAAGCAATTCCAGGAGCTACCTTTGCAGCTTGAGCAGGATCGCCCTGGTCATCTGCACGAACTACCTTAACTACATACTTACCCTTGTTCTTCGCATTAAATAGCTTGACTGCATAGAGCATGCCAGCTAACTCATCCTGACCAACCTGAGCTTCTTCTCCAGTTAGTGGACCTTGAAATGCGAGGGTGATTGTCTTAGCGGCTGCATTTGACGCTGGTGCATAAGCAACCAGTGAAGCAGCTGCCAATGCGGCTGCTGCAGCAACCGAAATTAGGCCACGCTTTTTCATGTAATACCTTTCTTCATGATCATGCCCCCTGGGACAGGGAGGGGTGAAGGCTAACGGCAGAGTCACAATTGGCACAAGGAAATAGATGCTGAAAACAGATAACTTTCTCGTTATTTGAGATGTAATCTCTCAAAACACGGCTTATTTTTCTAAAGCAGCACTGGGATTGATTACCGCTTCAGCAACCTCTTTCATTGTGATTCGACGGTCCATTGCGGCCCTTTGAATCCAGGAAAAGGCCTCGGGCTCCGAGAGGTTTAAGGCCTGCATCAATATTCCCTTAGCCCGATCAATTACCTTTCGGGTTTCTAACCTGTCATGCAGGTCTGCAACCTCGGCCTCTAAGGATTTCATTTGGCGATGACGGCTTATGGAGATTTCAATAGCCGGAGTTAAGTCATTAATTGTAAAAGGCTTAACAACATAGGCCATGGCTCCGGCATCTCTAGCCCGATCTACTAAATCTTTTTGACTAAATGCCGTGAGCATAAGTACTGGGGCTACTTGAATAATCTTTTCAGCGGCGGAGATTCCATCTAATACCGGCATCTTCACATCCAATATCGCTAAATCAGGGCTATGAAGATTGGCTAAGGTAATTGCCTCTTCCCCATTTGATGCCTGAGCAATTACCTCATATCCGGCTTCAGTAAGCATCTCAACTAGATCCATGCGGATTAAGGTTTCATCTTCAGCAACCAGGATTTGATATTTAACTGAAGTTTCAGATGACATGTGCCTCGAGTCGGATTTGAACCGACACTATGCAGTGTTTGAGACTGCCCTCTCTACCGTTGGAGTACCGAGGCTGGTTCTACACTTCTTATTCTAACGATATGCCGGAGCTACGCCACCTACAGCATCTCCTACTTGATGAACCCGCATCGCGTTAGTTGAACCAGGAATCCCTGGAGGAGAGCCGGCCACAATGAGAATCAACTCACCCTTTGCAACTCTTTGGGATTCAAGAACAATGGCATCAACCTGCTTGACCATTTCATCCGTGGTTGTAACTAGTGGGGTAAGGATTGGCTCGACACCCCAAGTTAGAGACATTTGATTAAAGGTAGCTGCATCAGGGGTAAGTGCCAATATCGGAATTGGTGATCGGAGGCGGGACATACGGCGCGCAGAATCTCCTGATTTTGTAAATGCAGCTAGGAACTTGGCTCCAACTGTAAGACCTACCTCGGTGGCCGCTTTAGTTATTGCACCACCCTTTGTTTTTGGATTGTGTTGCAAAGCTGGAATTAGATGGAGCGCTTCTTGTTCTGTTTTTTCAATGATTCGAGCCATAGTTTGAACCGCTTCAATTGCAAAGCTGCCAACACTGGTCTCGCCAGAGAGCATCAAAGCATCTGCGCCATCTAATACAGCGTTGGCGCAATCGGTAGCTTCTGCACGTGTTGGGCGAGAGTTAGTAATCATTGAGTCCAACATCTGAGTAGCCACGATTACCGGTTTGGCATTTTCACGTGCCAAGGTCACGCAACGTTTTTGCACAAGTGGAATATCTTCAATTGGCATTTCAACACCTAAGTCACCACGCGCAACCATGATGCCATCAAATGCCGCAACAATCTCCTCTAAGTTTTTAACGGCCTGAGGTTTTTCAATTTTGGCAATTACCGGAACTCGCTTTCCGACCTCATCCATAATTTCATGCACATCAACAATATCTTTTGCAGAACGTACAAAAGAAAGTGCAATGAAATCCGCCCCTGCTTTCAAACCCCAGCGCAAATCCTCTTTATCTTTCTCTGACATTGCTGGTACAGAAACGGCAACTCCAGGAAGATTAATGCCCTTATTGTTGGAGACTGGGCCGGGCTCAATTACTTTGGTAACAACATCATTGCCCTTAACTTCTACAACCTCAACAGTAACTTTGCCATCATCAATCAAGATGCGATCGCCTTTACGGCAATCTCCTGGTAAACCTTTGTAAGTTGTTCCTACTCGCTCTTTAGTTCCAGAAATTTCATCTGTAGTAATTGTGAAAATATCGCCTCGGCTCAATTCATGAGGACCGTTTTCAAATCGACCTAAGCGAATTTTGGGGCCCTGTAGATCCACCAAGATTGAGACCGGCTTTCCTGCATCTGCGGCTGCTTTTCGTATGAGATTTAGACGATTTTGATGCTCCTCATAACCGCCGTGAGAAAGGTTCAGGCGAGCCACATTCATCCCCGCTGCGATGAGCTGAGCCGCCTTCTCCTCAGATTCAACGGCAGGACCCATGGTGCAAACAATTTTGGCGCGGCGCATCTGGTTATTTTATGCCATTTCTCTCGGGAGACTAAATCGCTAAACCATCAACGGTCTGGCGGTTGGTTCGATCGGCGCAGGAAGTTGAGTTCTACCCATCAATGCTTTATCCACCGCGGCTGCAGCACTTCTTCCCTCTGCAATCGCCCATACAATCAAAGATTGTCCTCTGCCAGCATCACCACAAACATAGACATCTTCAACATTAGTTTCATAATTTTGATTACGTGCAATGTTTCCTCTTTGATCCAAAGCAAGATTGAATCCAGTTACTAATTCATTTTTCTCAACCCCAGTGAATCCCATCGCAAGAAAAACTAGGTCGGCTGGCAGCTCTTTTTCGGTACCTGCAACTCTTTCAAACTTTCCATCAACCATTTGAGTTTCTACAATTTTTAGCGCCTTTAGATTTCCTTGGCCATCTCCAATGAACTCCTCTGTTGAGATCGAATAAAGACGTTCACCAGATTCTTCATGCGCACTACTGACCCGGTAAACCATTGGATAGGTTGGCCATGGTTGAGTGCTAGGGCGCTCCTCGGTTGGTCTGGGCATAATTTCAATCTGCGTAATGCTTGCTGCACCTTGCCGGATTGCTGTGCCCAAACAATCTGCACCGGTATCTCCACCGCCTAGAATGATTACATGTTTGCCATGTGCATTTATCGGTGGCTCTTGAGTTAACTCACCTAGCGCTTGTTTATTGCCCCAAGGCAAATACTCCATCGCCTGATAAACACCTTTGTTGGAGCGACCTGGGATATCTAAATCTCGCCATTGAGTTGCGCCAACAGCCAGAACAACCGCGTCATATCTACTCTTCAGCTCTTTAGCTGTTATATCTATACCGACATTAACGCCGGCTCTAAAACGGGTTCCTTCGCGCTGCATTTGATTGAGACGTCGATCTAATATCGATTTCTCCATTTTGAACTCTGGTATTCCATAACGCAGTAGACCGCCAATCTTTGGCGCCCTCTCGTAAACCACAACGGTGTGACCAGCTCGAGTCAATTGTTGTGCTGCCGCCAAACCAGCCGGACCAGAACCAATGACCGCAATTGTTTTTCCCGTCATGCGATCAGGCTGCATCGGCCTGACATTTCCAGAGGAAAAAGCCTCTTCGATCGTGCGCAACTCCACCTGCTTAATGGTCACTGGATCTTGATTAATTCCTAGGACGCAAGCGGTTTCACAGGGCGCAGGACAAAGCCTTCCAGTGAACTCGGGAAAGTTATTTGTAGCATGAAGTCGATCAATCGCATCGCTCTTTTCATTGCGCCAAATTAAGTCATTCCACTCTGGGATTAGATTGCCGAGCGGGCAACCTTGATGACAAAAAGGAATTCCACAATCCATGCAACGCCCAGCTTGCTTTTGAAGCACACCGAACTCTTGCTCCTCATAGACCTCTTTCCAGTCTCTGATGCGTACATCCACTGGACGGCGCTTGGGAGTCTCCCGTCCTGTGTTTAGAAAACCTTTGGGATCAGCCATTTAGCACCTCCATGATTGCTTGCTCTGCAGAGCGACCTTCACGTTCTGCTTTATCAATAACATCTAACACCTTGGCATAATCCCTAGGCATGACCATTGAGATTCGCTTTTGAGCCGCATTCCAATCCTTTAATAACTCGCCAGCAACTGTCGAACCGGTTTCGGCAAAGAATTTCGAAATGATGCCACGTAGCTTTTCTGATTGATCCTGTGGAACTGTCAGTACATCAACCATCTCTTTGTTTACCAAATCAGGGTTCAAATCGAGTACGAAGGCTCTACCGCCTGACATGCCGGCCGCTAAATTTCGACCAGTCTGACCCAGAATCACAACTGTGCCACCTGTCATGTACTCGCAGGCATGATCTCCTACGCCTTCTACTACCGCGGTGGCTCCCGAATTTCTAACACAGAAGCGCTCTCCAACAACACCACGCACAAATATCTCACCAGTAGTTGCGCCATATCCGATGACATTTCCGGCGATGACATTTTTCTCGGATGCAAACTTTGCTTTCTCATCTGGACGCACAATCACTCGTCCGCCAGACAATCCTTTGCCCAAATAATCATTGGTATCACCATACAAACGCAGGGTTAAACCTCTTGGAATAAAGGCGCCAAGTGATTGGCCAGCAGAGCCATGGAAGGTGATATCAATGCTGTCCTCAGGCAACCCGGCTCCACCAAATCTTCTGGAGATCTCTGAGCCCAGCATCGTTCCAACTGTGCGATTGCGGTTTCTAATCGCCATCTGCAATTTAATTGACTGGCCCTGCTCCAGTGCAGGTTTTGCTAACTCAATCAATTCATTGTCCAAAGCAGATTCCAAACCATGGTCTTGCTTGGTGGTGTTACGTCGTGCCGCATCCTTAGCAATGGCAGGAACGGCAAGTATTGGCGAAAGATCCAATCCACTTGCCTTCCAATGATCTACCGCTGCCTGTGTATCCAGTATCTCTACCTGACCAATAGCCTCTTCCAAGCTTCTAAACCCTAACTTGGCGAGCCACTCCCTTACCTCTTCTGCAATGTATTCGAAGAAGGTTTCTACAAACTCTGGCTTTCCAGTAAATCTCTTTCGTAACTCTGGATTTTGAGTAGCTACACCAACAGGGCAGGTATCTAAATGACAAACCCTCATCATGACGCAACCTGATACGACAAGTGGAGCGGTTGCAAAACCAAACTCCTCTGCACCCAGTAGTGCAGCGATAATTACATCGCGACCTGTCTTCATTTGCCCATCGGTTTGAACAACGATGCGATCGCGCAAACCATTTAGCAACAGTGTCTGCTGAGTTTCAGCCAGACCTAACTCCCAAGGCGCACCAGCATGCTTTAGAGATGTGAGCGGCGAGGCACCGGTTCCCCCATCATGACCTGAGATTAAAACTACATCGGCATGTGCTTTGCTAACTCCAGCTGCAACTGTTCCGACACCAACCTCGGCAACTAGTTTTACATGCACTCGCGCCTCTTTATTAGAGTTCTTCAAATCATGGATTAATTGTGCAAGATCCTCGATTGAGTAAATGTCATGATGAGGAGGAGGCGAAATCAATCCAACGCCAGGTGTGGAGTAACGCACCTTTGCAATCCAGGGATAAACCTTGTTGCCAGGTAGCTGCCCGCCCTCTCCTGGCTTGGCACCTTGTGCCATTTTGATCTGAATATCATCGGCATTCACCAAGTACTCACTTGTCACGCCAAATCTTCCAGAGGCAACCTGCTTGATTGCAGAACGCTTTGAATCCCCATTTGGCTCAGGCTTAAACCGCGCTGGATCCTCGCCGCCCTCTCCGGTATTGGATTTAGCACCTAGGCGATTCATAGCGATAGCTAAAGTTTCATGTGCCTCTTGAGAGATTGATCCATATGACATAGCGCCCGTTGAGAACCGCTTCACTATCTCTGAAACAGGCTCAACTTCATCAATCGAAACTGGAGTGCGAACACCTTCCTTGAATGAGAAGAGTCCACGCAACGTCATCAAGGACTTTGATTGATTGTCGATCTTTGTTGTGTATCTCTTAAATATGTCATAGCGCTTTGAGCGAGTTGAATGCTGTAATGTGAACACAGTTTCTGGATCAAATAGATGGGGTTCACCATCACGGCGCCACTGATACTCGCCACCAATTTGTAAACGTTTTGAACCTGGAACCTCTCCCCCTGGTGGGTAAGCAATGTGATGTCTTGCGATTGTCTCTTCAGCGATTACCGAAAGATCGACGCCTCCCAAACGCGAGGTCGTCCCGGCAAAGTACTCATCGATTACCGCCTGAGACAAACCAATCGCTTCAAATACCTGCGCGCCTGTGTATGAGGCGATAGTAGAAATTCCCATCTTTGACATTACCTTTAATACACCTTTGCCCAAAGACTTAATTAAATTCTTAACCGCTTTTTCTGGGGTAATTCCAGTAACAATCCCCTGCAGTACTAAATCTTCCGCTGTTTCCATGGCCAGGTAAGGGTTGACGGCAGCAGCGCCATAACCAACCAAGAGCGCAACATGATGCACCTCTCGCACCTCGCCGGTTTCAACAATTAGCCCCACTTTGGTTCGGGTCTTCTCACGAATTAGATGATGATGGACCGCTGAGGTAAGAAGTAGAGATGGAATTGGAGCGTTTTCGGCATCTCCATCTCGATCAGATAAGACTATTACGCGCGCGCCATCTTCAATCGCTCGAGAAACCTCTGCCCTAATCTCTTCGATGCGCTCCTTTAAACCCTCTCCGCCATCTGCAATAGGGAACAAACCCTTAACTACATAAGCTGACAAGCCAGGATGATCATTCTCTGCATTCACGTGAATGATCTTGGCTAGCTCATCATTATCAATCACCGGGAAAGCCAAAGAAATTTGACGGCATGATGCAGGGCCGGGATCAAGCAGATTGTGTTCTGGTCCAATAGAGCCACCGAGTGAGGTAACCAGTTCTTCTCGAATTGCATCTAAAGGTGGATTGGTTACCTGCGCAAATAACTGCGAGAAGTAATCAAATAGCAGCCTAGGTTTTTCTGACAAGGCCGCAATCGGGGTGTCGGTACCCATAGAGCCAATTGGCTCTGCTCCGGTTTTTGCCATTGGCGTGATGATTACTCGAAGCTCTTCCTCCGTGTAACCAAAGGCTCTTTGACGGCGCACGACCGATGAGTGCGGATAAATAATGTGCTCGCGAGCAGGCAGATCAGAGAGCCGAATTATTCCGGCATGTAACCACTCACCATATGGAGCGCTGGCCGCCAACGTATTTTTAATCTCTTCATCTTCAATAATTCTGCCCGCTTCGATATCAACCAAGAACATACGTCCTGGCTGTAAGCGACCTTTTCTAACTACCTTTTCTTGGGGTACATCTAAAACTCCAACCTCGCTGGCCAAAATCACCAGGCCATCATCAGTAACCCAAAAACGGGAAGGGCGAAGTCCATTGCGATCTAAAACCGCGCCGATTTGTTTGCCATCGGTGAAGGTCACGCAAGCTGGTCCATCCCATGGCTCCATCATTGAGGCATGGAAACGATAAAAGTCCTTTAATTCATTGGGCATGGTGTCATGGTTTTCCCACGCCTCAGGAATCATCATCAATACAGAATGGGGCAAAGTTCTGCCGCCCAAGTAAAGCAACTCTAAAACCTCATCAAATGAGGCTGAGTCACTACCGGAGGGATCAACTATGGGAAATAGTCGCTTGATATCTCCGGGAATCAAATCACTTTCCAATAAGGACTCACGTGCTGCCATCCAATTGCGGTTACCTCTTACTGTATTTATCTCTCCGTTGTGCGCGATGAAACGGTATGGATGGGCTAAGGGCCACGAAGGAAAGGTGTTTGTTGAGAATCGAGAGTGCACTAATGCCAAAGGTGATTTAAATAGCGGATTTGATAAATCAGGGAAAAACTCTTCTAACTGACCTGTTGTTAGCATCCCTTTATAAACTATGGTGCGCGATGATAGAGATGCGAAATAAACAGATAGTTCATGCTCTACCCTTTTGCGGAAACAAAAGGCTCTACGATCTAAATCTAGATCTGACACTCCATCCTTAGTTGAAATAAATATCTGTTCAAATTTTGGCATGACTGAAAGAGCGGTTGCCCCAAGTGAGCTGGAGTTGATCGGCAGATCGCGCCATCCCAATATCTCTAGATTCTCTTCCTTTGCTATCTCTGCGACACGTACCTTGCCAGCAAAATCATGAGGAAGAAATACAACCCCGGCCGCATACTTACTCACCGCGGGAAGTTCAAAATTTAAAACAGATCGAAAAAACTCATCAGGAATTCGAGTCAGGATTCCAGCTCCATCTCCACTGTTTACCTCAGCTCCTGATGCGCCGCGGTGCTCTAAGTTGCGAAGCGCGGTTAAGCCTTGTTGCACAATTTCATGGGTCGCTGTTTTCTTAAGGGTTGCAACCATCGCCACGCCGCAGGCATCATGTTCATGGGCAGGGTTGTAAAGACCCTGTGCGCTCGGCAGAGCGGAAAAAGGCGAATTGCTTGCCACTGTATGTCCCCACTGATTTCTACTGTTACTTAAATAGCGATTTTTGGGACGGCGATGGCCCGAATAAGAGGTGAAATGTATCAAGAATTTACAGAGATGGAGAAGTGATTGGGCTTGGAATGGCGGGACTTAGATACCCGAGATATGTGCGACCTGCCCTACCCCAGCGGTAATCGCCATACCCAAAATTCCGCCCAAGAGAATTCTCCCGGTAGTGCGCACCACGCTAGAGCCAGCGGTTTTCGCACTTATTATCCCTGCAACCACTAATCCCAAGAGAGTTATGCCAACAATTGAAAATGCTTTACTTCCCAAACTTGGCGCTAACGCCCCGATCATCGGCATGAGCCCGCCAGCTGTGAAACTCAAAGCAGAAGCAAACCCAGCTTGAAGAGGGCGGGCTTTAGTCGCATCATGTTGACCTAACTCATCACGTAAATGCGCAGCAAGAGCATCATGTTCGTGCATCTCTTTAGCGACTTTGACAGCTGTCTCTCGGCTCAACCCTCTAGCCTGATAAATCTGAGTTAACTCCTCTAACTCGCCTTCAGGATCAAGAGCCAGGTGTTCAGCCTCTAGTTTTCGATCAGATTCTTCAATATCGTTTTGGGACCGAACAGAGACATACTCTCCTACTGCCATTGACATGGCACCAGCTGCGATTCCTGCAACTCCAGCAGTGACAACAAGATCATTTTTCTGAGCGCTCACCACGCCAATCATCAGCGCTGCGGTTGAAACCAAACCATCATTGACACCAAGAACTGCGGCACGCAACCATCCCGCTCGATGTGTGCGATGGTCCTCATTGCGAAGATGAAGTTCCTCTAAGCCCACAACCGAACCCTACTTGCTGTTTTCAGATTGGCGGGATCTGCCACTCTGCATGTTTCTGTGTAGGTATAGATACAACGCCGCAGCTAATATCAAGAAAATGCTGGTGAAAACATTGAGTCGGAGTCCAAGTATTAGATTTGACTCATCAATCCTAATCATCTCAATTAGCCCTCTGCCAAAACTATAAAGTCCAACATAAAGAGCGAAAATAGATCCGGCTCTAAGCCTCCTTAATTTAGGGTAAAAAATAAGAAAAGCCGCTACCCCTAAACACCAGATGGACTCATATAAAAAGACTGGATGGAAGGTTTCATAAGCAGAGTAACCAATTGGTCGATAAGCCGATGGAATTTCCAATGCCCATGGCGCCTCTAACGGTCTGCCAAATAACTCTTTGTTAAACCAGTTTCCCCAGCGACCAATACCCTGGGCCACCAGCAAGGCTGGAGCCAATGCATCGGCAAATCTTGAAAACTCAATGCCTGAATTTTGTGGATGGCGCCGATATGCCAAATATGCAGCGGCAAAGCCAAGTGTTATAGCTCCCCAAATCCCCAGCCCTCCTTGCCAGATAAAAAATATTGCGACTGGATCTCCGCCAACTCCAAAGTATTTCTCTGGGGAGGTAATGACATGGTAGAGCCTTCCGCCAATTACTCCAGCGGGAACTGCAAAGACCGCTACATCACCAACAACGCCAGATTTGCCACCTAAACCAACATATCTACGGTTGCCAATCCAAACGGCAGCAGCAACTCCGAGGATTATGCACAGAGCGTAGAAATGAAAGGTTAACGGTCCAACTTCAAATTGAGATTGGGTTGGTGATGGAATTACAGCAAACATTATTGTCTAGCTGCTTCCACCGCCGCCTTAAACTCTTCAAGTTGGAACTCCGAACTTGTGCGGTTCCACTGTTTGCCATTGAGGAAAACGGTCGGGGTTCCCTCAACGCCATTTTTCTTCATTGAACCCGCAACATTTGAAACCGCGTCGGCAAACTTTAAATCATTTACACAAGATTCAAACTCTGGATTTGAAATTCCCAGACGTTTACCGATTTCAATCAAATTCTTGTTTGAGAAAATTCCGCTATTTTCTGCGGCTTGTACCTCATAAAGCGCGCGGTGATACTCGATGAAGCGACCTTCACTTACTGCGCAGTTAACGGCATTTGCCGCCCGTACTGATTCCTGACCCAAGAAGGAGGCCATGTGGTAAACAACCTTGGCTTGATTATCTCTTACTAAAGATTCCAAATACTGATTCATCTCAGTTTCAAAAAACTTGCAATATGGGCACTGAAAATCCTCCCAAATATCGATGCGGAAAGGATTCTCTTCATTGAAAGAAACTCCATAATCATTCTCCGGCAGTATTTGACCAACAAGAGGTGCACCATTTTTTGATGAATCAATGCTTTCAATTGTGGCAGGTAAAGCAATCTCGGAGGAGCTGCGCTTGTCAATTACAGTGAAGATCAACCCTGAGAGCACCACTAAGGCCACCATTCCGATTACGATATTGCGCGTAACGGTGTCGCCAGTGTTTTTATTTTTGTGCTTGTCGCGCGGGCGTGGTTCCTTTGGCACTTTAACTCCTCTATAGATTCTGATAATTCTTTAGCGAGCCAGTCAAATATTGGAAGTTAAGCTCCCCTAACCCCTTTGGCTAACTCTGAGGCGAGAACTTTAACCGCTTCCAGCCCATCTTTCTCATTGGCAGAGTCCAAAATCAACTTAATAAAGGCTGAGCCAACTATCACGCCATCTGCATAACTTGCTACCTGCTTCGCCTGCTCCCGGGTTGAGACTCCTAGCCCAACCGCGACCGGAAGATCGGTTGCTTTGCGAACCCGATGAACTAGATTTTCAGCCGCATCTGAAACCGTGGTTCGAGCTCCTGTTACGCCCATCAAGCTAGCTGCATAAACAAAACCGGAACAGGCTTGCGAAACTCTTTTCAATCGCTCGTCACTGGTACTCGGTGCTACAACATAAACTCGACCAACTTGGTTTTCATCTGTAGCGGTAAACCACTCAGAAGATTCTTCAATTGTTAAATCTGGTGTGATAACACCAACTCCCCCTGCTTGAGCTAAGCCCTTTGCAAATTCGCTTACTCCGGCGCGCTCTATTGGATTCCAATATGACATCACTAATGCTGGAACAGAGGTGTTAGAAACAACATCTAATACATCCGCCGCACTAGTTTTATTATGAAGCGCTACTTCGGCCGCCTGCTGAATTATTGGTCCATCCATAACTGGATCACTGTAAGGAAATCCAACCTCAACAATGTCCACCCCGCCAGAGATCATCGCAGCGATTATCTCTTTTGATCTCTCCAAGGTGGGAAACCCAGCTGGCATGTAGCCAATTAACGCGGCTCGATTCTCCGACTTTGTTTTGGCGAAAACTTCTCGTAGCTTTGAATTCATGTTGTTATTTAAAGTGGAATTCCAAAGTAGTTTGCCGCGGTTTGCACATCCTTATCTCCACGGCCAGAGAGGTTTATCAGGATAATCGCACCTTCACCTAACTCATTTCCAATTTGTAAGGCTCCGGCCAAGGCATGCGCTGTTTCAATGGCAGGAATAATCCCCTCTGTTTTGGAGAGAAGTGCAAAGGCATGCAAAGCTTGATCATCAGTTATGGCGCGATACTCAGCACGGCCGATGTCATGTAAGAAAGCATGCTCAGGACCTACTCCCGGATAATCCAAACCGGCTGAAATTGAGTGGGACTCAACAGTTTGTCCATTTTCATCCTGTAACACATAGGTGCGGGTTCCATGCAAAACACCTGGGGTTCCTCCCACAATCGTTGCTGCATGCTTTCCGGTTTCCACCCCTGATCCGCCAGCCTCTAAACCAATAAGCCTGACATCTCTATCATCGATAAAGGGATGAAATATTCCAATTGCATTTGATCCGCCGCCAACACAGGCTAAAACCGCATCTGGCAACCGGCCAGTTAATTGCAAAACCTGTTCTCTCGCTTCAACTCCGATGATGCGATGAAAATCCCGAACTATTGTGGGAAATGGATGGGGACCTGCGACTGTACCTAATAGGTAATGGGTGGTTTCAACATTTGTTACCCAATCCCGCATCGCTTCATTAATTGCATCCTTCAATGTTTTAGAACCAGTTGTTACTGGAACAACTGTTGCCCCTAATAATTTCATGCGAGCAACATTCAGTGATTGACGCTTAGTGTCCTCTTCTCCCATATAAACAACGCACTCCAAGCCCAATAAAGCTGCTGCGGTTGCTGAGGCGACACCATGTTGTCCTGCTCCAGTTTCTGCGATGATGCGTTTTTTGCCCATTCGCTTTGTGAGCAGCGCTTGACCTAATACATTATTTATTTTATGACTGCCAGTGTGATTGAGATCTTCCCGCTTTAAAAGAATAGTTGCATTACCGGCATGGGCGGCAAAACGTTTAGCCTCAGTAATTATCGATGGCCGACCTGTGTAACTCTTATGTAACTCTGAAAGCTCGGCTTGGAAAGTTGGATCGGATGATGCCGCTATGTGAGCCGCTTCCAACTCTTCCAGAGCAGCTATCAAAGCCTCAGGAACAAAGCGACCACCATAAGGTCCAAAGTGTCCGATAATCTTTGATTGCTCCATGATGAAATCTTACGGGTTAACTGCCGGTCGCGACATTTAAGAACTCTGCGATTAAAGACTCTGGTGAATCTGCCTTAACCAGGCTCTCACCCACCAAAACCGCGTTGGCGCCCAACTCATATGCCGCTCTCACCTGTCGACTATCGCTAATTCCAGATTCCGCCACACGGTAAATTTTTGGAGGAATGTTGGGTAAAAGTGCATCAAAGTTATTTAGATCAATTTCTAAAGTTTTTAGGTTTCGCGAGTTAACCCCAATAATCTCCGGATTTATCGCCAAAGCTCTTTCCAGCTCTGATTGATCATGCACTTCGACCAAAACCTTCATCCCTAACTCGTTAGCTAGCGTGTACAAATCTCTAAGCTGGTAATCATCCAAGGCGGCAACGATTAATAGGAGTAGATCTGCACCATAAGCACGACTCTCCTTGACAAGATACTCATTCACAATGAAGTCTTTACGTAATACGGGAAGTTGAATTTCACCTCGAACTTGATGTAAATCCTTTAGTGAACCACCAAAACGTCTTTGCTCGGTAAGAACGCTAACAACCGAAGCTCCAGCCGATTCATATCTCCTGGCTAGAGTTGCGGGCTCTGGAATTTCAGCCAAAGCACCTTTACTTGGTGATGATCTTTTGACTTCTGCTATTACAGATAAAGGATTTCGACGCAGGGATTCCAATGGATCTCTAACATTTGGTGCCGCACTTAGTGCTTCATCCAATTGTGAATTTGAGAGTTTTCGAGTTTCTAAATCCGCCAGAACCCCTTCAATAATTGAACTCAATACACTCATAGCTAATTATTCTTCTCGAGCTGGTTAGCCATGGAGATGGCAGTTAAAACCGCTGCCGCTTTATTCAAACACTCTTCATCTTCACTACTCGGATTTGAATCCGCAACGATTCCAGCGCCAGCCTGTACAAACGCTTTACCATCTTTTATTACCGCGGTTCTAATGGCGATACAGGTATCTAGGTTTCCAACAAAATCCACATACCCAATCGCCCCACCATAAATTCCCCGACGCGTTGGTTCATGCTCTTCGATAATCTCCATCGCCCTTGGCTTTGGCGCACCGGACAATGTTCCCGCTGGAAAGACCGCATACAACGCCTCTACCGGAGAGTGCTTTTCCGCTAAAGATCCTGTGACAGTCGAAACTATATGCATAACATGTGAGTATCTTTCAATTTGCATAAACTCAACAACATTTACCGTACCCGGATCACAGACCCGTCCCAAATCATTTCTTCCCAAATCAACCAACATCAAATGTTCAGCACGCTCTTTGGGATCCGCCAGCAACTCCTCGCCCAGTCTTTGATCCTCCTCTGGGTTTGAAGAGCGTTTTCTAGTGCCAGCGATGGGATGGACCATTACCTCGCGCTCATTAACCTTAACCAGCGCCTCTGGACTCGAGCCAACAATGTTTAACCCATCGGTAAATCTAAAGAGATACATGTAAGGACTCGGATTTCTTAATCTAAGCATCCGGTAAACATCTAAAGCATCGGCCGCACACTCCATTGTGAAACGCTGAGATAGAACTACTTGGAACGCCTCGCCAGATTTAATCTCTTCCTTAATAGAAGCAATGTGCTCTTTGTAGGTGGAACTTTCCATATTGCGAGCGAAATTTAACTGAGGGACCTCAGGTAATTGCATAACAGAACTCTTGGTATCTGAATTCAGTGCGGTCTCCATTACCTCTAAACGTGACAAAGCCGACTCATATGCCTGATCCACCCGGGCATCTGAACCATCCCAATTTATTGCGTTGGCAATTAAAGTTACTGTGCCTTGCAAATGATCATAAACAGCCAAATCTGTTGTCAGCATGAAAGCTATCTCTGGAAGTTGCAGTTCATCTGTAGCTAATTGTGGAAGTTTCTCTAACCGACGCACTGCGTCATAACCCATATAACCAACTAGGCCGCCAGTTAATGGCGGTAGACCAGGAATTTTCGGCGAACGTAAATGTTTGCTAGCGATATTTAAAGCTTCCAGGGGGTCGATTTGATTGGGGGCTCCCGCTGGCATTACTCCAAGCCAATGGGCCAAGCCATTCTTCTCGGTCAAAGTGGCTTCGCTGCTTACTCCTATAAAGGAGTAGCGAGACCAAGCGCCTCCATGTTCAGCTGATTCCAAGAGGAAACTATTTTCTCGATTCCCAGTTAGTTTGCTGTACAGAGCTAACGGCGTCTCACCATCTGCCACAAAACGTTTTGCAACTGGAATTACATTAAAGCTCTTGGCGTATTCACGGAAATTTGCGAGTGTTAACAAATCCATGTTTAGAGAGCTATCTCTGAGTAAAAACAGGAGTTCTCTCCAGTATGACAAGCCGGACCATGGCTATGTACCAAAAACAAGAAAGCATCCGAGTCGCAATCAAATTTAATTGAGATCACCTCTTGCATATTTCCCGAGGTTTGCCCCTTAACCCAAATCTCTTTTCTGCTTCGACTCCAGAATGTGGCCAGCTTAGTGCTGACGGTTTTCTCGAGGGCTTCTTTATTTACCCAGGCCAACATCAAGACCTCTTTGCTATTGGCATCCTGAACGATGGCAGGCAGTAACTGCTCATCATCTTTGAAGCTGGCCAATAAATTGGTAAGCATCTCTTAATTCTCCCCTAAAGTGGAGCTCTGCCGCACCGTAAAACCTTTACGAGATAGATCCTGTTTGATATCGCTAATACGGTAGATGCCAAAGTGAAAAACGCTGGCCGCCAGTAAGGCATCGGCGCCAGACTCAATTGCTTTTCCGAAATCATCAAGGTCACCAGCTCCCCCACTGGCAATTACCGGCACAGAGGAGATCTCCCTAACTCTTCTGATGAGTTCTAAGTCATATCCAGCTCTCGTGCCATCCATATCCATAGAGTTCAAAAGTATCTCTCCAACACCACGGGAAATCGCCTGTTCAATCCATTTGAAGGCATCGATGCCTGTGGAGTTGCGACCACCATGAGTTGTAACTTCAAAACCAGATTCAGTTCGACCTCTTTTGGCATCGATAGAAATTACCAAAACCTGAGCACCAAACCTATCGCTAATCTCATTAATGAGAATAGGGTTTTTTATTGCTGCAGTGTTGACAGATATCTTGTCGGCACCAGCACGCAGCAATTGATCGACATCGCTAACCGATGAGATGCCTCCCCCAACTGTGAGTGGAATGAAGACCTCATCTGCTGTCGCGCTAACTACATCTAAAGTCGTCTTTCTATTTTCAACGCTAGCTGAGATATCGAGAAAGGTAATCTCATCGGCGCCTTCTTCGCTATATATCCGGGCCATCTCAACTGGATTACCGGCATCAACTAGGTTCTTAAAGTTGATTCCTTTAACTACCCGGCCATTTGAAACATCTAAGCAGGGAATTATTCTGGTGGCTAGAGTCATTGTTTATTGCGCCATTCCCTTTGATGAGTAGGAAACTTCGATTGCCTGAGGCAAGGTGAATGCGCCGGCATACAAAGCCTTTCCTACTATCGCACCCTCAACACCAATTTCGGTAAGCGATCTTAAATCTTTTAAGTCCTGCAGTTTTGATACGCCACCAGATGCAATTACCGGACGATTGGTAGCGTTACAAACCTGTCTCAGTAGTTCAATATTTGGGCCTTGCAGAGTTCCATCTTTATTTACATCGGTAACAACATATCGAGCACAGCCATCTGCATCTAATCTCTGTAAAGTTTCAAATAAGTCGCCGCCCTCTTTGGTCCAACCCCTAGCGGCTAAAGTGCGACCTCGGACATCTAAACCAACCGCGATACGCTCACCAAATCTGGCGATAACTGATGCGGTCCAATCTGGATTTTCAAGAGCTGCGGTACCCAAGTTAATGCGGGCACAACCGGTTGAAAGGGCCCTCAATAAGCTCTCTTCATCGCGAATTCCACCAGATAACTCAACCTTAATGTCCAACTTACCAATCACTTCAGCAAGTAACTCATGGTTAGAACCTGAGCCAAATGCTGCATCTAGATCTACCAGATGTATCCACTCCGCCCCGGCATTTTGAAAATCAAGAGCAGCATCTAAAGGCGCTCCGTAGTTGGTCTGAGCGCTTAGCTCACCTTGTACCAAGCGGACAGCTTGACCCTCTCTAACATCAACTGCAGGTAACAACTCAAGTTGTTTCATAAAGTGGCCACCCAGTTATTTATGAGTTTCAAACCAGCGTCCCCACTTTTCTCGGGGTGAAATTGGGTAGCGGTTATCAGATCGGTTTCAATAGCAGCGATGAAATTGTCTCCATAATTGCAACTGATATTTGCAGCATCAGATACCTCAGATTTAACCGCGTAACTATGCACAAAATAAAATCTCTCACCGTCTAGATCTGCAAATGAACCGGAGTTATTTCTACTCTCTATCTCGCTCCATCCGATATGAGGCAGAACTGGTGCCGATAATTTCTCCACCTTTTGCGGAAAAATCCCAACTCCACTAACCCGCTCTCCATTAAGTAACTCATCACTTTCCGCAAACAAAACCTGCATACCAACGCAGATTCCTAATATTTTGCGGCCGAGTTCTAACCGTTCCTTAATTAACTCCTCGCCTCTGACCGCTCTCAATCCATTCATGCAAGCGCCGAAGGCTCCAACTCCTGGAATAACTAATCCATCGGCCGCTAAAGCGGTCTTGAAATCAGAGGTGATTACGACATCAGCCCCAGTTTTTTCGCAGGCCCGTTGTGCAGATCTGATGTTGCCTGATCCATAATCGAGAATCGCTATCAAAGAACGCCTTTGGTGGAGGGTACGCCGGAGGTACGAGAATCTAGAGCCACCGCATCCTTAAAGGCTTGGGCTACAGCTTTAAACTGCGCTTCCAATACATGGTGTGCATTCCTACCTTCTAAAACTCTGATGTGTAGCCCAATGCGCGCCTCTGCAACGATCGACTCCCAAATATGTTTTCCAAGAGTGGTATCAAAAGTTCCAATCAACTCCACAATCTCAGGTTGGCGGTGTACTAAATAGGGACGACCAGAGAGATCTACCGCGACCTGCACTAAAACTTCATCAAGAGGAACAAGTGAGTTTCCAAATCTCCTAATTCCAGATTTATCTCCCAAGGCCTCTCGCAATGCCTGTCCGAAAGCAAGTGAGGTGTCTTCAACAGTGTGGTGAGAATCGACATCAACATCGCCAGTTGTTTTTACCTTTAGATCAAATCCAGAGTGCTTACCAAGTTGTGAAATCATGTGGTCGAAGAATGGAACTCCGGTAGAGACATCTATAACTCCGGTACCATCAATTTTGAGTTCAACCAGAACTGAGGACTCTTTGGTGGTGCGCTCAACGCGGGCAAATCTTGGATTGGTCATAAGAGGAATTATCCCCTATCACCTAGGGCCGGAGCGACCCGATATTAGGCTTAAGGGTGCAGGGCCTGTTGTAGCGCCGTTAAAAAAGCATTGTTTTCAGCCTCGGTTCCAATTGTCACCCTAAGGTAACCAGGAATGCCGACATCTCTAATAAGTACATTTCGATCGACCAACCTCTGCCAAAGATCCTGGGAAGAAACTTTAAATCCAGAGAACATAACAAAATTGGCATCTGACGGGACCACTTGCAATCCCATCTTTAATAACTCTTGGACGAGAAGATCTCTAGATTGTTTAATTTGTTCAACCTGCTGCTGTAAAGCAGTTCGATTTTTCAATGCGGCAAGCGCCGCAGCCTGAGTCAATTCGCTCAAGTGATAAGGAAGTCTTACTAATAACATCGCCTCCACCAAAGTTCTATTGGAAATCATGTAACCAAGACGGGCTCCAGCAAAGGCAAAGGCTTTGCTCATGGTTCGAGAAACAATCAGATTTGGGTGGTCTTTTACTAATGTGACGGAGGATTTCTCTTTAGAGAACTCGGCGTACGCCTCATCAACTAACAGAATCCCGCCAACTGCCAAGGTGGCCTTTGCGACCTCTGCAACATCGGCTAGTGAAATGGATCCGCCGGTAGGGTTATTTGGAGTGGTTAGAAAAACAATTCCAGGCCTATGCTGCTTAATCGCTTCATTCGCCACTTCCAACTGAAATTCAAAATCCAGTCCCCTTGATATGGAAATCCATTTCTTTCCAACTGATTTTGTTATGAGCGGATGCATCGAATATGAGGGTTCGAATCCCATGGCATCTCCAGCAAAGGCCAGAACTATGCTTTGCAAGATCTCGTTGCTGCCGTTGGCGGCCCAGATATTTTCATAACTGAAATCAGTATTTGATATACCATTTATATATGCAGCCAAAGTATTTCTTAACTCAATCGCATCACGGTCTGGATAGCGATTTAAATTAGAAACTCGCTCTGAAATCTCAGAGATAATCTTGTTCTGCAAACTTTCATCCAAACGGTATGGATTCTCATTTGTATTCAACCGCACCTGCGCTGGAATCTGCGGCGCGCCATAAGGCTTCAGCTCACGGATGTTTGCATTTAGCGAGAGCCACTCCGGCCAACGTTGGTTCATTTACTATCGCCCGGCTCTTCAAATCGAGCCGCAACAGCCTCGCCATGTGCCGGCAAATCTTCGGCATTGGCAAAGGTGATTACGCTCGAAGCAATCTCTCTAAGAGCACGCTCGTTGTAATCAATAAAGTGCAGACCTCGTAAAAATGTTTGAACGGAAACACCGCTGGAATGACAGGCACATCCACCAGTAGGGAGCACATGATTGGAGCCAGCTAAGTAATCTCC
>JBJOIM010000006.1:0-21500 GCA_046047175.1 Actinomycetota bacterium
TGTAGTTCTATCGGCAAATTACGAGGCTAGAAAATTCGGCATCAGAGCTGCGATGCCAGTGGCTCGAGCGCAACGCATGGCACCAAATGCAATCTTTATTCCACCAAATCATGAAAGGTATTCAGAGGTATCTCGCAAAGTTATGGAGATATTTCTGGAGTTCACTCCATATGTCGAGCCACTTTCTTTAGATGAAGCATTCTTAGATGTCACAGGCTCGAGGAGATTATTTGGCACTGGTCGAGAAATTGCAGAGTTGATTAGAAAACGGGTTTTTGAACAGGAGAAAATCACCTGTTCAGTTGGGATTGCCTCGACCAAGTTCATCGCAAAGCTAGCCTCTGGACGTTGTAAACCAAATGGGGTTTTAGAGATTGCGCCAGATCGAGTTTTAACTTTTCTGCACCCACTACCAGTTAGTGAAATTTGGGGAGTAGGACCAAAGACCAATGAAGAGTTGCAGAGATTGGGGTTGCGTACCGTTGCCGACATCGCCAATACACCTCTTGAAACTTTAAAGCGGGCGTTAGGAGATAGTGCCGGAATTTCGCTTTATGAATTGGCTTGGGCCCGAGATTATCGAGAGGTAGTTCCGGATGCTCCAGAGAAAAGCATTAGCGCAGCCGAAACCTTCTCTTATGATCTTGAGGATCAAGAGGAGATATTTCGTGAGCTGTTGCGATTAACAGAGCGAGCATCACATCGTCTGCGCGGAAAAGATTTGCTTTGCAAAACTATTTCGATAAAGGTGCGCTTCTCTGATTTTTCCAATCTAACCCGCTCAAAAACCGTTCCCTTAGGAATCAGCGGTACCCATGAGATTTACGAGATCAGCAAGGAGCTGTACCAATCCTTGAAATTAGCTGGTTCTCGGATTCGACTTTTGGGAGTAGCGCTGGAGAATTTAACTGATCAATCTGGGGCGGTTTATCAACTAGAGCTTGGAGAACGGGAGGTCGGCTGGAGGCAGGCCCAAGACGCGGTAGATCGCGCGATTGAGAGGTTTGGGAGACACTCGGTGCGTCCAGCGCGGTTGGTTGATGACTCAGATTCAGAGGATTCTTAGACAATTTCTAGAAATACCTGATTCGACTTTCCACTTTTTCTCCTTACTACTATTGTGGAGGTATGCCACTTTCCGAGCATGAAAAACGTCTCTTAGCGGAGATGGAGCAAGCCCTCGCCGCCGATGATCCACGGCTAATTTCAACCTTCAACGGAAAGACCCCGAGTCGTACCCGAGTTGTCCTCGGCTTTGGCCTAATTTTGCTGGGCATTTTTGTGCTTTTCGGTGGCCTAATCTCTCAGACCCCACCACTTGGAATCGCCGGCTTCGTACTATCGCTAGTTGGTGCGGTACTGGCCATTACCAACCTAGGTGGCTTAATGAACGCGGTTACCAACCGGATGCAAGCCCCTAAGTCACCTGGTGGAAATAAGTGGAGCTCCAAGTTTGAACAGCGCTGGGATCGTCGTAATTTTGAAGAGTAAATAACACTTAGCTCTCTAAACCCGCCCAAAACTGGGCGGGTTTTTTGTTGCCGAAAATCAAGCTGGAGTGGAGGGGCGCCAAATCAGCCTCGCAGAAAAATGGGGCTAGGTGGTTGAAAATGGAGGAAAAGGGAGTAAAGTGGGGAATTGAGCGGAACGGGGGTTCTGCTTAAAAAACGGGGGAGGTACAGATGTTTCTTGGTACCCATGAACCTCGGCTGGATGAAAAAGGTCGCTTAATACTTCCCGCAAAGTTCCGCGATGAACTGGCCTCTGGGTTAGTAATAACAAAGGGTCAAGAAAGATGTCTTTTTGTATTTCCAGTTGCTGAATTTGCTCGAATCACAGAACAGCTAAAACAAGCGCCATTAACTGCAAAATCAGCTCGCGATTACATGCGTGTGATGTTTGCAGGTGCGCACGATGAAATTCCAGATAAGCAAGGTCGCGTAACTATTCCAAGTGGTTTGCGTGAATATGCAGATTTAGAAAAAGAGTGCGTAGTAATTGGTGCAAATACCAGAGTTGAAATCTGGGATGCCAAAGCATGGAAGAGCTACCTCAAAGATCGGGAAAAAGGTTTTGCTGATGTTTCCGAGGAGGTGTTCCCGGGTCTGTTTTAGACCCAAACAAATACCTAATACCAATTAGGTCAGGCCGCTCTCTTTTGTGGCCACCGCCGACCTTCAACTAAACGGCGCCTCTTCCCCGGTGCCGTTTAACCCCCCAGATCCGTCGGCCGGCGGTGACCAGAGCAGAGAGCAAGTTAAGAAAAGCAATTAGCAGATGTGAAAACCAAAAGAAGAACTAGAGAAGTGAGGGGAAGATGAAAATAGAGCACACATCCGTGATGCTAGATCGCTGCATCGCCCTTCTCGCTCCCGCAATTGAAAACGCAGAGCTGCCAATAATTGTTGATGCCACTTTGGGTTGGGGCGGACATTCATTGGCTTTATTGGAAAAGTTTCCCAATCTAAAAATCGTTGGCTTGGATAGAGACAAGACCGCAATCGCTAAAGCCAGCTCTCGACTCTCTGAATATTCAGATCGCATCACAATTGTTCATGCGGTTTATGACGAGATGCCTGAGGTCCTTAACTCTCTAGGTTTGAAAAATGTAGATGGCATTCTCTTTGACTTAGGGGTTTCATCAATGCAGTTGGATCAAACTGAGCGTGGCTTCTCCTACTCTCAGGATGCCCAACTGGATATGAGGATGGATCAATCCAAAGGGATAACCGCGCAGGAGATTCTGGGGAGCTACTCCCGCGGTGAATTGATCAGAGTTATCAGGGATTTCGGCGAGGAGCGTTTTGCCGCTCGGATAGTCGACAACATCATCGCGCAGCGTGAAAAAGGTGGAATTAAGAGCACCGCTGAGTTAGCCCAGATTGTTAAAGACAGCATCCCTGCTCCTGCAAGACGGGTCGGAGGCAATCCCGCCAAACGCACCTTTCAAGCTTTACGTATCGAGGTAAATCAGGAGTTAGAGATTTTGCAGAGGGCAATTCCGCGTGCACTGGAAAGATTAGAGATCGGCGGCCGAATGGTTGTGATGTCTTTTCAATCACTAGAAGACAAGATTGTTAAGCAGTTCTTCGCTACCGCAACAGAATCAAAAACTCCAGTTGGATTGCCGGTTGAAATCGCAGAGTTAGCGGCAAAATTCAAATTGGTTTTCCGCGGTAGCGAAAAGGCCAGCGAAGCTGAAATAAAAGAAAATTCCCGTGCGCAATCCGTCAGAGTACGTGCGATAGAGCGGGTGGCGTACTAATGGCGCTATCCGCTCTCGCACCTGCAATTGAACGGTCCCGTCAGACCGTTGTAAAGAAATCATCACAGGTAGTTTTACGTCTCGTTCCAGAGTTAAGACCAGTGCCAGGGCAGCAGGCATCGGATCGAGTTTTTTATGGATTAATCGCTACCATCCTGACCGCTGGTTTATTGGGATTGTTAGGCATCAATATTTTGCTGGGAAATGATGCGGTAAGAATTCGCGAGTTGAAACTTGAAGCAATTGCCATCAATGAACAACGCGAGGAAGCGCTCCGTGAGGTAGCGGTTCTATCGACATCTGAAGCATTGGCTGAAAAGGCAATCAAATTGGGAATGGTTCCCAGCGGAAAACCATATTTCTTAGATATTTCCATTCCCACAGAGCTTGCCAAAACAGCTTCATCTAAAGAGGCGGCAAATCCATGACCCATAAATCTTTAGTCGAGCGTCGCATCCGGTATGTCGTTGCTATTTCACTTGTTTTACTGATCGTTTTTGCGGTTCGCCTTATTGATGTCCAGGCGGTCCGGGCTGCGGGGTTTGCTAATCGTGCCGATATGGAACTGGCAAAGAGATCTTTGATTATGGCCCCAAGAGGTGCAATTACCGATGTAAATGGCGTTGAGTTTGCTCGCTCCGTTATTGCATATCGAGTATTGGCTGATCAAGCGATTATTGATTATCCAAAGCGTTTGGCAGAGCTCGCCGCCCCAATCCTTGATATGGATGAGAGCAAATTAGAGTCGCAATTGACTGGAACAAGAAGATATGTCGTTATTGCACAATCTGTTAAGCCGGCGGTCTGGCGTGAATTAGAGGCCGCAGTGGAGCGTTACAACGCAGAGGTATCTCAAGAGAAGAATGGATTCGCCAAGCGTTTGGCAGGTTTCTTTGCAGAGCGCATTTATGTGCGGGAATACCCTGAAGCCGAGTTAGGTGCTGCAGTGATTGGATTTATTAATCAAGCCGGAAATGGCGCAGCCGGGCTGGAGTACAGCATGAATTCGACATTGGCCGGCATAAATGGTGAGTACACCTATGCAAACGCCGGCGGCACAATAATTCCTGGAACTCAGAAGATCACTTCTGAGGCTGTAAAGGGCAATACAGTTAGATTAACAATTGACCGCGATGTGCAGTGGGTGGCCCAAGAGGCGATTCGCACCGCTGTAAAAAATTCAAAGGCTTTGTCCGGAACAGTGATTGTTATGGATCCAAAAACTGGTCACATATTGGCGCACGCCACCTATCCATCATTTACGCCAGGAAACACTAAAGGTATTGATCCATACCGCTGGCAGAATCCTTCCGTACAAGAGGTTTATGAGCCTGGCTCAACCGGCAAGGTAATAACTGTTGCCTCAGCAATAGAAGAAGGAAAAGTCGGCCCAGAGACAGTCCTGACAGTTCCTGACAAATTGAAGAGATCCAACAAGGTCTTCTCCGATCATGATCCACATCGCGTTATGAAATGGACAGTTGCTGGCGCTTTGGCGGTATCAAGTAACACCGCAGCAATAAAAATTGGAGAGATGCTCTCAAATGACAAGTTGCACTCCTACTTGAAGAAATTTGGTGTTGGCGAAAAACCTGGCTCAGGTCTGCCAGGTGAAGAAAGTGGAAAGCTGTTAGATGTTGAAGACTGGTCTGGAACAACTGCACCAACAGTTGCCTTTGGACAGGGATATTCAGTAACCGCAATGCAGGCCACCTCTGTCTTTGCAACTTTGGCAAATGATGGTGTTCGCGTAACCCCAACTGTAGTGAAGGGCATTAGCGATGCTGCCGGCAGATACACACCTGCTGGTAAACAAAAGAGCGTGAGAGTAGTGAGCGCTGAAACCGCCAAGAAAATGCGGTTAATGATGGAGAGCGTAGTTTCAGCCTCCGGTACCGCACCATCTGCTGCAATTCCAGGGTATCGAGTGGCTGGTAAGACTGGAACTGCACAAAGAGTTGATGATTCATGTGGTTGCTATCGTGGTTACACGGCATCATTCATCGGATTTGCACCGGCAGATAAGCCAGAGTTCGTTGTTTCGGTAACGATTCAAGATCCAAAGGGATTGCACTGGGGTGGTTATCTCGGTGGCCCAGTATTCAATAAAGTTATGAGTTTTGTTTTGAAAGACCAGCATATTCCGCCAACGGCTCCTGCAACCAACTCCTATGTGCTTGATGAAAAAGCGTTAAAGGCGAAGATTGCGGCTGCCGAGGCGTTAAACAAATCCCAATCCCGTGTAAGTACAAATGGCTGAAATACAGAGATTCACTCCAATCACAAGGAGACTCGGGGCTGTCGCCGACTATCTGGGCATCTCGATTGATAAAACTAACTCTGAAATTGAGGTAATTGGTTTATCAAGCAATTCAAAAAGTATTGATGAGGGTGAGATTTTTATTGCGTTACCTGGGGCAAAGACCCACGGTAGCGCCTTCATTCAAACCGCTGTGGAGCGTGGTGCGAGGGCGGTGATAACTGACATTTCAGGTGCTGATTCCCTTCCCCTTCAGCAGCTGAAAATCCCCGTGTTGGTTGTGCCGAATCCACGCTCCCAGATCGGTTTTCTATCGGATTGGTTTCTTAATTCACCAAGTAGAGGTATGTATGTTGCAGGCATAACTGGAACAAATGGAAAGACCACCACAACCTATTTACTTAATCAAATCTGGAAGTATGCCGAGTTTTCAAATGGACTGATTGGCAGCGTTGGAATAATCATGGGCGAAGATTTTTACCCCACAACTCATACCACTCCAGAATCAGATGTTCTCCACCGCATCCTTTCTGTAATGCAGGAGCGTCATACTCGAGCAGTGGCGATGGAGGCGAGCAGTCACGCACTTGTGCAGCATCGTGTCGATGGAGTGCATTTCTCAGTTGCCGGTTTTACCAATCTAACTCAAGATCATTTGGATTTTCATGGTGACATGGAGAGTTACTATCAAGCCAAGCGCACCTTATTCACTAGTGAAATGAGTGATTTTGCCTTAATCAACATTGATCAAGAGTATGGAGTGCGGCTCACCAGCGAAATCAGTATTCCACTGGGCACACTCTCGATTAAAAACAAAAAAGCAACTTGGTACTTCGAATCTCTTCAAAGCGACGACACAGGATATGAAGCGGTAATTCGAGGTGAAGGGGGTGTGCTGATTGAAGGGCGCATCAACTTACTTGGTTCCTACAACTTAGAAAATTGTCTACTGGCAGTTGCAATAGCAGCGCACAGCGGTGTGGATCCATTGGTTATTGGTCAATCGCTTTCTACTCTGACTGGTGCGCCAGGGAGATTGGAAAAGATTGTTAGCGGACAGGATTTCACCGTGCTGGTGGATTTCGCGCACTCTCCAGATTCGGTAACAAAGGTATTGCGCACAGCCAGAGAAACCACGAATTCGAGGTTGATTGGGGTCCTGGGTTGTGGAGGTGATCGTGACAAATCTAAGCGTTCCTTGATGGGTAAGGCGCTTTATGATGGTTGTGATGTCGCTATTTTTACCAGCGACAACCCGCGCAGTGAAGATCCCATGAGCATTCTGCAAGATATGACAGCTGGATTGAGTCTAGGTGAAAACCAGAGAGTGATTGTCGATAGAGCTGAAGCGATTGAGCATGCTGCCAAAATTGCTCAGAGTGGTGACACCGTAATCGTCTTGGGCAAGGGACACGAGACTGGGCAGGAGATTAATGGGGTTAAAACCCCATTTAGCGATCAACTAGAGTTAAAAAGAGCGATAGCGAATCTGAGATGATCAAAATGAATGCCGCCCAAGTTGCCCAGATCATTGAAGGAAAGCTCTCTGGCGATGCTGAGCTCAAAAATGAAACAGAGTTTAAATTTGATTCTCGAGAGGTAAAAGCCGGAGATGTTTTCCTAGCGCTCTTGGGTGAGCATGCAGATGGGCATAGTTTTGTTGACCAAGCTCTGCAACGTGGAGCGGTACTTTCAATTGTCTCGAAACCTGTGGCGGGTCCACATATTTTGGTTACCGATGTTGTTATCGCGATCGGAAAGCTTGCTAAATTTGTAAGGGATTCATTGCCAGAGTTAAAGGTAATTGGCATAACTGGTTCACAGGGCAAAACCACTACCAAAGATATGCTCCATACAGTATTGAGCTCTAAGGGTGAAACAATTGCAGCACAAGGATCATTCAATAATGATTTAGGTGTTCCATTGACCTTATTGCGCGCAAAACCAACTACCCGTTTTTGTATCGTCGAAATGGGCGCACGGCACGGTGGCGATATATCGGCGTTAGCTAAGATCGCTAATCCAGATGTTGGCGCAGTTCTAAAAGTTGGCAATGCCCACCTTGGGGAGTTTGGCTCTAGAGAGAACATTGCCAAAGCAAAAGGTGAGTTGATTAACTCTTTGAATCCTGGCGCATTTGCAGTTTTAGGTACTTATGACGAGTTCACGCCGAAGATGAGCTTTGTGAGCGGGGTACAGAAGTTAACTTTTGGTGAATCACATGATTGCGATGTAAGGGCTGCCGACATTGAGTTTCGCGGTGGTTATGCGCACTTTGATCTAGTTACGCCAGAGGGTAGAGAGCCGGTCGCTCTCCGAGTTATGGGATTGCATCAGATCCCAAACGCCTTGGCCGCTGCGGCGATTTCACATGTTTTAAATATTCCAACGCAGAGTATTGCTTCTGCGCTATCTGAACATGAAGCCAGCAGTAGATGGCGTATGGAAACCCATGATTTAAATGGAGTATTAATAATTAATGACTCTTATAACGCCAATCCCGAGAGCATGGAGGCGGCGCTAAGAACTTTGGTCTTGCTGACACAGGAAAGAGGTGGAAGATCTTGGGCCTTCCTAGGAACAATGCATGAGCTTGGCCCAGATTCCGCTCAAATGCATAAAAAGATCGGCCACTTGGTTGGAGAGCTGGGCATTGATCAATTGGTCGCAATTTCTAATCAGGATTACTTAGATGGGTTAACTGAATCTCAAACTCAAACCCACTATTTTGGGAGTGTGGCTGAGGCGAATACATTGCAATCGGCCTTTGAAGCCGGCGATGTAGTTTTAATCAAAGCCTCGAGAGCTGAACATTTAGAAGAGTTGGCAAATGCTTTTATTGAAGCTCGACAGGTATATGGGGAAGAGGGGAGTACAAAATGAGAGGTATTTTGATTTCAGGAGCGGTCGCCTTTCTCTTTAGTTTCTTCGCTACCCCTGCCTTCATAAAGTTTTTAGCACGAAAAGGTTATGGGCAGCAGATTAGAGATGATGGCCCAAAATCTCACCATGTAAAACGTGGAACCCCAACTATGGGTGGCATAGTTTTAATTTTCGCAACCATCATTGGTTATCTCATATCTCATTTGTTTACCGAAGCCGAGCTGACAGCATCAGGGCTCTTGGTAATCGGCTTGATTGTTGGTTTAGGTTTGGTCGGATATTTAGATGACTGGTTAAAGGTAGTTAAACAGCGCTCCTTAGGTCTGCGCGCTAAACAAAAGTTGATTGGACAGGCGATAGTTGCAGGAGTATTTGGCGTTTTAGCTACTCGTTTTCCAGATGACTTGGGATTAACCCCAATGTCTGAGTATCTTTCAACGGTTAGAGATACCTCCATAAAACTCGGAGTGGTGCTGGTTGTTGTCTGGGCGATTCTCATGGTTCTGGGAACCAGCAATGGAGTTAACCTCACCGACGGACTTGATGGTTTAGCAAGTGGGGCAGCTGTCATGTCCTTTTTAGCATTTGTGCTTATTGGAGTTTGGAAATTTGGCCAACGATGTGAAGTTGCGGCCAGTACAAACTGTTACACAGTCCGAGATCCATTAGATCTTGCGGTGCTTGCTGCAGCTTTGGCTGGCTCATGCGCGGGATTCCTCTGGTGGAACGCCTCGCCAGCAAGAATCTTCATGGGAGATACCGGCTCATTGGCCCTTGGTGGCGGATTAGCTGGATTGGCTATGACATTACGCACTGAACTTCTATTGATTCCAATTGGCGGATTATTTGTAATCATCACTATGTCGGTAATTATTCAAACGACCTACTTTAAAATAAGTGGTGGTAAACGAGTATTCAAGATGGCACCGCTACAACATCACTTTGAATTATTGGGGTGGGGCGAAGTAACCATCGTGATTAGATTCTGGATTATCGCCGGACTAAGCGTTGCTGCTGGATTGGGCTTGTTCTACGCCCAGTGGGTGGTTGCATAAAAGTGAGTTTCATCTCCAGCCTTTCTGGCAAATCCGTAGTGGTGTTTGGCGCCGGAGTAACCGGGCAGCCCACTATTGAATTCTTGAACTCCAAATCTGCAAAAACAATTTTGGTTGATGAAAAATTAACCAGCCCAGAAATTTCCAACGATTTATCAAATGTGGATTTAGATAAGATTGAGTTTGCGGTTGTATCTCCGGGATGGAAGCTCGATAACCGGCTAATCCTTGAGCTCAAACGGGCTGGTGTTTCAATAATTAGTGAGATTGATTTAGCTTGGCGGGTCAAACAGGAGATTAGGCCACAACAGAAGTGGTTGGCGCTAACCGGCACAAATGGCAAAACTACTGCGGTACAAATGGCCGAGGCGATGCTTGTTGCCGATGGTCAAAACGCTATGGCGTGCGGGAACATCGGTTTGACCGCAATAGAAGCGGTGATTAACTCAGAGGCAGAGATTTTGATTCTTGAGCTCTCCTCATTTCAACTGGAGTGGAGTGTTGAAGCACAGTTTGTATCAGTAGCGATCTTGAACATAGCAGAGGACCACATTGATTGGCACGGTAGCTTTGATAATTATGCAAATGCTAAATTCAAAATCACAAACAATGCCGAAACGGTAATTCTTAACGCGCTGGACTCGGCAATTGTTCGACGTGCCAAAAACCTGACTCATCCAATAATCTGGTTTTCTCTGGAGACTCCTAAACCCCATCAACTAGGTCTAGTTGAGAACTTGATCGTCGATAGAGCCTTTATCTCCGATGAGGCGGAGGCGCTATTTGAGCTTTCCGATATAAATCCTGCGGTTCCACACAATGTTTTAAATGCCATGGCCGCTGCTGGCTTAGCTCGCTCCGTTGGCAGTAAAGCAGAATCCATTGCCCAAGCGCTGCGGAGTTTCAAACTAGATCATCATCGACTTGAAGTTGTGGCAGAACGAAATGGCGTCATTTGGATTGATGATTCGAAGGCCACAAATCCTCATGCTGCAATGGCGGCTCTGAACTCTCAGTTGAAATCTATCTGGATCGCAGGAGGTTTAGCTAAGGGTGCAACTATGGATGAGCTAATTAAGAGCTGTTCATCGCGAATCAAAGCAGCTATTTTGATTGGCAGCGATGCTCCCTTAATCGCTAAAGCGCTGGCAGAAAATGCCCCCGAGATTCCAATCCATCATGTCAATAAGTATTCAGATTCCCTAGATCTTATGAACAAGGTAGTGGCGGTCGCTGCCGGGTTGGCTGATTCAGGGGATACGGTTTTGCTGGCTCCCGCATGTGCATCTATGGATCAATTCAAAAATTACTCGGAGCGTGGTCAGCTTTTCGCACAAGCGGTTAAGGGGTTATTAAATGAATAAATCAAAATCATTGTTCTCTCGTCCGGCATCGGCTTACTACCTGATTCTAGGTTCAGTGATTGCGCTATCCGCACTGGGTTTAGTTATGGTTTTGAGCGCCTCCTCAGTCACCGCTTTGAATGAATCAGGTAACTCTTTTGCGATTGTGTTACGCCAAAGTTTATTTCTCATTCTTTCGGTAGGAATTGCCTGGGTGGCGATGAAACTCAGAGCAGAGTTGTGGATTCCTTTATCTCGCCTTTCATTAATTGTCTCCGCCTTACTTTTGGTTTTACCCCAGGTTCCGGGTTTGGGAAGAACGGTTGGCGGTAATACCAACTGGATTGGTATCGGTTCATTTACTTTGCAACCCAGCGAATTCGCCAAGTTCGGCATCATAATTTGGTGCGCTTTGAGATTAAGGATTCATGATCAAAAATCAGAGCAAGGACTGGTAAGTAATGCCGCACCGTTGATTGTGCCCGGAATTTTAATAATTATGGTTTTGATTCTAATAGGTAAGGATTTAGGAACCGCCGTAGTGGTTGCTGGAATCGTTGGAGGAATTTTATTTATTGCTGGAATTCCAATGAAAGTGTTTGCCATCCTGGGCGCTGGAATTGGATCAGCTTTTGCTTTCTTGATTCTGACATCAAGTAATCGTATGAACCGTTTCTCTGCATTCTTTGACCCTTTCGCTGAGGAGAATTACAAAGGTGTTGGTTGGCAGCAAGCACACAGCATTATGGGGTTAGCCTCTGGTGGTCCTTTTGGAACTGGACTAGGTAGCAGTAAACAAAAATGGGGCAATCTGCCTGCTGCCCATACTGATTTCATCTTTGCTGTCATTGGAGAAGAGTTAGGGTTGCTTGGAACAATCGCGGTTTTGACCCTATTCGCGTTACTAATCTTGGGGATATTTAGAGTCGCGCTTAGAGCCAATAACTCCTTTGAGAGATATGCCTGTGCCGGTGTCGGTTGCTGGCTCTCCTTCCAGGTGATTCTAAACATCGGAACTGTTATCAGTGTTATGCCGGTTGTAGGTGTCACCTTGCCTTTCATTTCATATGGCGGATCCTCACTCTTGGCTACATTTGTAGCGATTGGATTTGTCCTTGGTGTCATTGGGCGCGACCCAGAAATTGCTGCTGAAATAAAAGAGCGAAAAGCGGTTCGGGCTGCGAGAGGATAGGGCTGTGTCTTCAGTTCCTGTGGGTAAATCCGTTAAGCCGCAATTAATTTTGTTGGCCGGTGGCGGTACTGCGGGCCATATCGAACCCGCATTAGCGGTTGCGGATGCATTAAAAAAAATCAGACCGGAAATCAAATGTGAGTTTCTAGGAACCGATGGTGCATTGGAGGATTTGCTGGTTCCAAAACGGGGTTACTCACTTCGCACCATAAAGAAGGTAATTCTGCCTAGATCATTGAATGGGGATAGTTTGCTGTTTCCATTCCGCCTTACTGTCTCCGTACTGCAGGCATTTAGAGCTTTGCGCGGCGTTGATTTATTAATTGGTTTTGGCGGTTATGTCTCAGCTCCCGCCTATCTGGCCGCTTATCTAAAAGGTGTGCCAATTGTGATTCATGAGGCTAATGCAAAACCAGGTTGGGCCAACAGACTTGGTCGCAGTTTTGCCAAATTGGTTGCTGTTAATTTTGAAACCGTGAGAGAGCAATGGCCAGACGCTGTGCTTACCGGCATGCCAATTCGAAGCTCTCTGAATGAACTCGCTCAGATTAAGAATCGCGAAAGTTTCAAGCAAGAAAATTGTAGAGCTTGGGGATTGGATCCAAAGCAACCACTTGTTGCGATTTTCGGAGGCTCACAGGGTTCGCAATACATGAATGGAGTAGTGGCACAGGCTCTTCCAATGCTTTCCAATATCCAGATAATCCATGCCGTAGGGATCAATAATCAGCTTCCTAATAGAACCACGAGTTATTTGCCATTGCCGTATTTCCACGACATGAATGCAATCTATGGAAGTGCTGACCTAGTTATAGCTAGAAGTGGAGCGGTCACCTGTTCAGAATTGGCCTCGGTTGGCAGGTTCTCGATCTTAGTTCCCTTGCCTCATGGAAATGGCGAACAGTTAGAAAATGCAAAAGCCTTACAACAAAAGGGCGCCGCAGTGATGGTGAAAAATGAAGAGTTCACGGCGAATTGGCTAGTTAACAATATTCAGGAGGCCTTAGTAAAAGCCAGCAACTTTAACTCGACTGAGATGGGATTAAATAGCGGCGCAGCAGGAAGGATTGCAGATTTATCACTTGGAGTCTTGCAAGCCAAAAGTGGTGATGAAAAATGAGTAATGGCATGAGCAGGGATTGGCCCAACTCCCATGCCCATTTTGTAGGTATCGGTGGCTCAGGAATGAGTGGAATAGCTCGAATAATGATTGCCCGCGGTGCCAAGGTATCCGGCTCTGACCTTAATGATTCGTCGAATCTGGTCGGATTGCGTAATTTAGGTATCAACACCTTTGTGGGCCATGATGCAGCAAATGTCGAAGGTGCTAATTTTGTAATTAAATCAAGCGCTATTCCTGATAGTAATGCTGAGCTGATTGCCGCATCGGCAGCCGGCATTCCGATTTTGGAGAGAGCGCAAGCCTTGTCGGAGTTAATGGTTGGTTATAAATCAGTTGCGGTTGCCGGTACTCACGGGAAAACTACTACGACATCAATGTTGACTGTGGCGCTGCAGCATTGTGGAGTTGATCCATCCTTTTCTATTGGGGCGACGGTTCGCAACTCTGGGACCAATGCACATCAAGGATCGGGGGGTATTTTTGTAGTCGAAGCTGATGAATCAGATGGCTCCTTCATAGCGTATAAACCATTTGGTGCGATTATCACAAATATCGAATTGGACCATGTCGATAATTTCTCTGATATTTCAGCAATCGACCAGCTCTTTGCAGAGTTTGTAATGACAATCCAGCCTGGAGGTTTTCTAGTCGTATGTATTGATGATGCCGGTGTTAAAAGATTATTGAGAACCCTGACGGTTTTGGAATCCCGAGGTATCGAATTAATTACATATGGCGAAGAGTTGGATGCCGATCTGAAGTTGGATCGTATACATGTGGCAGCCAATAACGCCTCCGCTCGAATCACTTGGAAAGGCAGAATTCTGGGGGAGATGGAGCTTGCGATTACCGGACGTCATAACCTTTTCAACGCTGCAGCAGCTTTGGCATCGGGCCTCAAATTAGGCGCATCGGTTCAGGATTTGTTTGCTGGTTTGAAATTGTTTACCGGCGCACGGAGACGATTTGAAATTAAAGGAGTTGCCGGAGAGGTAACGGTTATTGATGATTACGGACATCACCCGACAGAAATAACAGCAACCTTGCAGACAGCGCGGGTCTTTGCCCAATCCGGTCGCGTAATAGCTGTTTTTCAACCCCATCGATACTCCCGAACCAAGGCTTTTTCACAACAGTTTGCTGATTCACTTTCTTTGGCTGACCACACTTTTTTATTGGAGGTCTATCCAGCCAGCGAAAAGCCTTTAGTCGGTGTCACTTCAGCTTTGATTGCAGGCAAGATGGAAAAAGAAAAGGTGACATATGAACCATCGATGCCGACCGTTGTGGAAAGTGTGGCCCGCTTTGCCAAACCCGGAGATGTGATCATTACCTTGGGAGCAGGCGATGTTAATTCACTAGGGAAATTGATTTTGACCGCAATCGAAGAGAAGTAATGGCAAAAATCATTAAAGCACCTGTCTTGGTGTTGAGTATTGTAATTCTGGCCCTAGCTACCTACATCTTGGGGTGGAGCCAAATTTTCACAGTAGAGAAAATAATTATCGACAGTAAAGACAAAAAAATCGTCAAAGATGTTATGGATAAAATAACCAGACAACCGGCTGTGGTTGAGATTGGCCAACCTTTAGCGCGTGTTGATCGCCGCGAAATAGCAACCCGATTAAGGGAGATGCTTTGGGTGGAAAACATAAAACTGGAACGCAGGCTTCTCTCTGGAGAGTTACACATCTCAATTATTGCCCGCGATCCAATTGGCAGATTGATTCCGAGGGACAGTACCAATGTGGAGTCGATTGGATTTATAGACCGAGATTTAGAGAGTTTCTATCTTCCCACCGAAGCGGTAGCCCGTGCTTTGGCTGCGGGTGAGTGGTCAGAGATGCCTGAGATATCAATTCAAAATGACAGCCGGGAGTTGCGCTCTGACATCGCGCAGTTGATTGAGACTCTGCAAGGCAACTCGCTAAAAGTTGAAAGGGTCAACGCTAAGGACCAAATTTCAATCTCTACTAAGTTGGTCAATCAGGGCCGGAGATTGGATATTTCCTGGGGAAGTGTCAAAGATCTAGAGCTTAAAATCGAGATTATGAATCGCCTTTTAGAGTTAAAGGCAAATAAATCAGTTAAAAATCTAAATCTTTCCAATCCAACATCTCCAATTGTGAGCAGATAAAAAAATCAAAGGTAAAAAATAAAAGCCTGTGTCGGTGTTTGCTTGTGATGCACCGCCCGCCTACTTTTGCGCGCACAATAAAAGGAAACTCTAAGTCTAAAGTTGAGAATTAGGGTTTGAGGAGAGGCGAAAAAGTGGCGACACCACAGAACTATTTAGCGGTCATCAAAGTTGTTGGAATTGGTGGCGGTGGAGTTAACGCAGTTAATCGAATGATTGATGCTGGATTAAAAGGCGTTGAATTTATTGCGATTAATACTGATGCTCAAGCGCTCCTTATGAGTGATGCTGATGTGAAGTTAGATATCGGTAGAAAATTAACTCGTGGCCTTGGTGCGGGTGCTGCTCCTGAAATTGGCAAACAAGCGGCTATGGATCATGCCGAAGAAATTGAAGAGGTACTGCGCGGCTCAGACATGGTTTTTGTTACCGCAGGTGAAGGTGGCGGAACTGGAACAGGTGGCGCACCTGTTGTTGCGAAAATTGCTAAAGAGTTAGGTGCTTTAACGGTAGGCGTTGTAACCCGACCTTTCAGCTTTGAAGGAAAGAGAAGAGCTACTCAAGCAGAAGAGGGAATTGAAAGTCTTCGCAAAGAGGTTGACACTTTAATAGTTATTCCAAATGACCGTTTGCTATCCATCTCCGATCGTTCCATCTCTGCACCAGAGGCTTTCAAAACCGCGGATCAGGTTTTGCTATCAGGTGTTCAAGGAATTACCGATCTAATTACAACTCCAGGTTTAATCAATCTTGATTTTGCTGATGTGAAAAGTGTTATGGATGGCGCAGGTTCTGCATTAATGGGAATTGGTTCGGCTCGCGGAGAGGCTCGAGCCACCCGGGCTGCAGAGCTGGCTATCTCATCACCATTGCTCGAGGCTTCAATTGATGGAGCTCACGGGGTCCTACTCTCCATCGCAGGCGGTTCTGATTTAGGTTTGTTTGAAATCAGTGAGGCTGCGGAATTGGTAGCCAAGTGTGCACATCCCGATGCCAATATTATTTTCGGTACTGTTATTGATGATGCCCTTGGTGATGAGGTGCGGGTTACCGTTATTGCCGCAGGGTTTGATGGTGGCGCACCGAAGAAGGTTTCAGTCCCAGTTATTTCTACCGCAACTTTGAATGGACAGGCCGATCCGATTCCCGCCAATGATCCAATCGCTGTTGCGATGGAGGCGCCTCAAACTCCGACAAGACGTCGTATAACTTTTGAAGAACTCGTTTCTGAGGATGAAATCGATATCCCTGATTTCATGAAGTAAAAAACTTCATGTCGAGGGCGGTTTTTACCTCGCGGGAGGGGGGCTTCAGTAAGGCGCCTTATGACTCATTCAATTTAGCTTCCCATGTTGGCGATGCAAATGAGTCGGTGCAGTTAAATCGATTGGAGTTGGCTAAAAGAGTTGGATTACCGGTAGAAAATATTTTCTACATGAACCAGGTTCATGGTGCCGAAGTTGCTGAAATCAAGGCGGATTCAGATTCTAATTTTGCTCCTGCGGTGGATGCCCTATTCACATTGGAAAAAAGGGTTGCTTTAGTAACTCTTATTGCGGATTGTGTTCCTTTGCTATTGCATAGCCCCAACGCAGTGGCAGCCGTTCATGTAGGACGTAAAGGTCTGGTAGCCGGTGTCTTCCAGCAAACTCTGCAGCATTTCATTAAACATGGCATAGCGAGCTCCGAGATATCTGCGGAGATTGGAGCTTCAATATGTGCAAATTGCTACGAGGTAGATATCGATGTTTATGAAGATGTCACCTCGAAAGTTCCAGCAGCGGCCACGAAAAATACCTCCCAAAATGGAAAACCCTGTTTAGGCGTAGAGGCGGGGTTGATAGCATTTTTGGAGGAGAGTGGGATTAGGTGGAGTTCGGTTAATAAATGCACACTCCACGACCCTGGCCTTTTTTCTTATCGGCGGGATGGCATAACGGGACGCCAGGCTGGCGTTATCTGGCTAGAGTAGTTTTCAAATTATGGATAGACGCACAGAGTTATCTACTCACCTAGAAGCGGTCAAATCTGAACTTCCCTCCACTGTGACCTTAATCGTTGTAACAAAAACTTTTCCCAGTAGCGATGCAGAGATTCTTTATTCTCTTGGCCAAAGGCATTTTGGCGAAAATAGAGACTCTGAAGGGGCAGAAAAATCGGAGCAACTTCCCGATGATGCGATTTGGCACTTTCAAGGTGGAATTCAAAGCAACAAACTCAAATCTATTGTTAAGTGGAGTGATTACATTCACTCACTGGATGATCTATCCCATGCGAAGAAAATTTCCCAGTATGCGCAGGAGCTCGACAAGAGGCAACGCTGCTTTATTCAGGTAAGTCTGGATGAAGGCCAGGAGAGTCCTGGCCAACGTAGCGGCATTAAGCCCCATCAATTAATGGAGTTTGCCTCTGTAATAGCGGGGCTATCGGGCTTAGAGATTGTGGGGGTAATGGGGGTTGGGCCTCTGCATGGCGCCCCCAATCTGGCATTCGAAAAGCTGAAGAAAATCAGCCTTTCGCTGCAACAATTGATCCCGTCTGCGAATTACATCTCAGCTGGAATGAGTGGAGATTACAAAATCGCTATTGAACATGGTGCGACACATATCAGGCTAGGCAGTTCAATACTGGGTAGCCGAAGCCCTGCGCCATAAAATTGCGGTATGTCTAATGCGCTAAGAAGAATGACCAATTACTTAGGCCTTACCGAGGATGATGGATCGGTTCAAGAGTCTGTAGCCGTCCGCCCTAAAGCAGCACCAGCTAAGAGAAGCACTCCAGCTCTCAGCGTTGCTCCTCAACTTCCAATTGCTCAAACCCCAGTTTCCTCCGAGTCAGCTCCAATTGATCGGATTGTCACAATTACTCCACGTTTTTACAGTGAGGCTCGTGCCATCGGAGAGTTTTACAGAGAAGGCAATCCTGTCATCATGAATTTGAGTGACATGGAGGAGTCGGAGCGCAAGCGTTTAATTGATTTTGCATCAGGCTTGGTTTTCGGTCACGCAGGAACAATCGAGCGAGTAACCTCAAAAGTTTTCCTGCTTTCTCCACCAAATGTGATGGTTAGCTCCGAGGATAAAACCGCGGCTGCCAACGCTAGTCTTTTCAATCAAAGCTGATAAAAACCTGCAGTGATCAGCATAACTAGTTGGATCGTACTTGCCTTAAATCTTTTTCTACTCGCACTCTTTCTACGTTTGATTTTGGATTATGTGCGGATGTTTAAGCCAGGTTGGAGACCGCGCGGAATTATTCTGCCACTTGCGGAAATCATTTACATGATTACCGATAAACCACTGAGTTTTGTAAGAAGGTTTGTTCCACCTCTGCGCCTAGGCGGAATAGCGCTAGATTTATCATTTATCGTTTTGTTTTTCGGCACTCAAATTCTCATCGCATTTCTTGCCTAAAGCCTTCTCAACTCATATCTATCTAACCTAGACTGCGGCGTATGCAGCGCTCCGAAGCACTTAAACTCGATGAGCAGGATCCTCTTCGTGAGTATCGCAACCAGTTTGTTATTACCGATCCCCATACCTGCTACTTGGATGGAAACTCTCTAGGCAGATTACCGCATGCGACGGTAAAGGCAATCAATGATTTTTTGACTCAAGAATGGGGTCCGGAGGTAGTAACTGGTTGGAGCCATTGGGTTGATGAAGCACAATCTGCTGGAGATTTGATTGGAAGAAGCGCACTAGGAGCTGCTGCGGGTCAGGTTTTGGCATGCGACACAACCTCAGTTAACTTCTATCAATTGGCGAGCGCTGCGATTAAAGCGCGACCCGATCGAAAAACCATAATTATCGATTCCGCTAATTTCCCCACCGATCGTTACATCATGCAAGGTCTCGCGCAACAACATGGCTTGAAGCTTGTGGTGATTGATAATGAAGACCCCAAGGTTGCCACAAATGAATTGATTACCCCAGAAGTTTTGGCACCGTATCTAAATGATGATGTAGCACTTGTCAGCCTAGAAGTTGTGCAGTATCGCTCGGGTGCTAGACAGGATATAAAAGCTTTAACTGATTTAGTGCGATCTCGCGGAGCACTGCTCTTATGGGATGCGGCTCATGCGGTTGGATCGGTTGAGATGAATTTTGATGACAATGGAGTTGATCTTGCTGTTGGCTGTACCTATAAGTATGGAAACTCAGGCCCTGGTGCACCTGCCTGGTTGTATGTCGCAAAGCGGATGCAAAATGAGTTGCGGGTACCAATCCAAGGGTGGTTTGCACAAAGAGATCAATTTGCCATGGGGGCAACATTTGAAAAGGATGAAAGTATTCGTGGCTTTCAAATCGCTAGCCCATCTTTGATGGGTCTGCGTTGTATCAAATCCGCATTTGAAATGATTGAGGCAGCGGGGATTCAAGAGATTGAAAAGAAAGCTGCGCTCGGCACCCAGATGATGATTGAGTTATTTGATTTATGGCTTAAACCGCTGGGCTTTGAGCTAAACACGCCACGAAATCCCAAACAGCGCGGTGGACACATTTCTTTGGTGCATGCAGATGCAGAACAGATTGCGGTTGCGCTTCGAGAGTTTGCTGATGTGATTCCGGATTATCGAGTTCCAAACTCAATCAGGGTTGCGATTTCCCCTTTGGCAACCTCATATGTAGAGGTTTATGACGGGTTTGAAAGATTGCGAGATCTGGTCAGCTCAGGTCAGTATCGCAAGGTAAAGACTGGAGGGTCTCGCGTAACATGAGCGAAGACACCTCTGCCGCCCTTACCTACAGTAGTTATCTTAAAGTTGATGATTTACTAAATCTCCAGACCCCCCTTTCTGAAGGTCCAGAGCATGATGAACTCCTTTTCATTGTTATCCACCAAACCTATGAACTCTGGTTCAAGCAAATGATTCATGAGTTTCAAACCGCTGGCAAAGCTTTACAACAAGGGGACACTCATTACACGTTGTCATTGCTTGGTCGTATCAGAACGATCTTGAAAATATGTGTCGCCCAAATAGACATCCTTGAAACGATGACGCCTTTGCAGTTCAACTCATTTCGCGATCGATTGGGCGCATCCAGCGGTTTTCAATCGGCGCAGTTTCGCGAGGTCGAAGCTATTTTGGGTCGTCGCGATTCCAAAGCCGCTGCTCATCTCCTTCCAAATGACAAGGCCAGAGTGGAAGCATTGATGAGATCACCCTCTATTTGGGATTGCACCTTAAGTTATGTTGCAAAGCGAGGCTTCACATTGCCACAAAGTATTTTGCAACGTGATGTTTCTCAGCAGTACGCACCATCTGAAGATGTGCAAGCGGTACTGATTGATCTGCATCGCAGAGATCCAGAGGCGGCAATGGTTTGCGAACGGCTAATGGATATTGATGAAGGGCTCCAGGAGTGGCGCTACCGACATGTGAAGATGGTGGAGCGCACTATTGGCCAAAAGGTAGGCACTGGAGGATCTAGTGGTGCCAAGTATTTAGCATCCACTCTTTTCAATCCCGTGTTTCCAGATTTATGGGAGATCAGAAGTAAGTTTTAAGCTTTTTCTAGCCGGAGCTTGAGGCCAAGCTCCTCATCACTAACACCAAGTTTGCTGTCATGTGTGAAAGAGAGCGCTAAAACCTCTTCGCTAATCCACTGTGATCCAGAGTTGAGCGCAGCAACATACTCCGGCGCACAATTCCATTTCACATTGATGCGATCACTGATATCAAAGCCCGATGATTTTCGAGCATCTTGAATCGCTCTAATCGCTTCACGTATTACACCTTTGGAGATCAACTCTGGGGAGAGATGGAGATCAAGGGCCACGCTCTCTCCAGAATGAGAGGAGACCGCCCATCCGGTTCGTGGGGTTTCTGTGATTACCAAATCCTCTTCACCAATCGATGCGGATTTATCATCACCATAAGCGATATCTATCTGGCCTTGGCTGCGAACTTGAGCAACTAATTGAGGAGCGGAAGCGGAGTTGAGTGCTTGAGCAATCGCCTGCACATCACCACCAAATCTGGCACCCAGAGATCTGAAGTTGGCCTTGATAGATACATCAACGAGATCAGCTCCGGCGGCAGACAAATCATCCAATTGCTCCACATTTAATTCATCGGCGATTTGATCGCGCAACTCTGTAGAAAGTGATTTCCAGCCGGAAGCCGCAATCAGTGCGCGGGAGAGAGGTTGTCTAATCTTCACCTGGGATTGCGCACGAGCAGCTCGACCTAACTCAACCAATCTACGGGTTAACGCCACATCATTTGAGAGCTTCTC
>JBJOIM010000007.1:0-19458 GCA_046047175.1 Actinomycetota bacterium
TTTATGTAACTCATGAGATATCCATGATGTGTCTATTGCCGCGGTCAAAGGTTAGGTAGTTCCAGGTCCAATCCGCCATAGTGCCAATTTTGTTCCGTCCACCTAATAAATAAAACAGGTGCAACCAAAGCCACATATACCAAGCCACAACGCCACCGATGCGAATACCTTTTACTTCAACCACCGCTTTGTGGCGGCCGATTGTGGCCATAGAACCCTTATCTACATACTTAAATGAGGTGAGCGGTTCGGAGTTGTGTAACCGTTGAATCTGTTTGGCAACAAAGCGGGCTTGCTGCATTGCAACTGGTGCCACCATGGGAAGAAAACGACCATCAGCACCCTTTGCTCCGGCGATATCACCGATGGCAAAGATGTATGGATAGTTGGTTACCTGCAGGGTTGGATCAACAGCTATACGGCCAGAATCCTGTGGGATGCTCAACTTCTTCATGGTGGGCTCACCTTTAACGCCAGCGGCCCAAACCGTAATCTCTGCTGGAATCTTCTTGCCATCAGCAAAGAGAATTTGACGTGGCTTTACCTCTTTAACAACCGCATCAGTCAAAACCTTTACACCTAGTTTTTCTAAATCTTTCTTGGTGCGCTCCGAAAGTTTGGCGGAAAGAGCAGGCAACAATCTTTTCCCAGCTTCAACCAGATAAACATCGATATTCTTTGCAGCACCAGCGTTGTCGGAGGCAAGCGGTCCGCGTTTTAACTCCGCGATTGCACCAGCCATCTCAACTCCGGTTGGACCACCACCAACTACCGCAATAGAGAACTTTGTATCATCTTCAAAGCGACAAAGATCCTCGAAGCGGCGCATGATTTCAGATCGAATATTCAGTGCTTCATTTACGGTTTTCATACCAAGAGCATTTTCCGCAACGCCTTTGATCCCAAAATCATTGGTGGCAGATCCCAAAGCCACAATTAAATAATCAAATTCCAGAACCTCGCTGGAATCTAACTTCACACTCTTGTTTTTGTGATCGACAGAGATAGGTGATCCCATGCGGAATTTGACTTTGGTTTTACGTAATGCACCGCGAATTGGATAAGCCACGTGATCTGCTGCTAAACCAGCAGTAGAGACTTGATAGAGCAGCGGTAAAAAGGTTTGAAAATTGTGCCGGTCCACCAAAGTGACCTCTGCGATTCCATCTAATGCTCGGGCAGCGGTTAAACCACCGAAACCTGCTCCGAGAATGACTACCTTTGGCCGCGACACTCGAGGAAGTCTATCGTTGTGCCCATGAGTCAGGCGCGCCGAATACTGGTCACAGGAGCATCGGGTTATGTGGGTGGCCGTTTGGTGCGTGCCTTACTAAATGATCAAATGCAGGTGCGGATATTTGTGCGGGATAAATCAAAGGTGTTGGGCCAACCTTGGATTAATGATGTTGAACTCGCAGTTGGAAATGCCAGCAATTACGAAGAAACGTTGGCGGCTTTACAAGGGGTGCATACCGCTTTTTATCTTCTGCATTCAATTGGCGTCGGCACACACTTTGATGAGATTGAAGCCGCTATGGCAGATAACTTCTCCAGAGCGGCGCAAGCAGCAGGAGTCTCGCAGATTGTTTATCTTGGTGGAATTGCTAATGATGATAAGCAAAGTAAACACTTAGCATCCCGTGCCCGCACTGGTGAATTGCTGGCAGCCGGCAAAGTTCCGGTCATGGAGCTGCGAGCAGGAATCATTATTGGATCTGGATCTGCATCATTTGAGATGCTGCGTCATCTGACACACCGGCTTCCGATAATGACCACACCAAAATGGGTTTCAAATTTGACTCATCCCATTGCAATCCGAGATGTGCTTTGGTATTTAACTAGCGTTGCGAAGTTGGAAAAACCTGTTGGTGGAATATTTGATATTGGTGGTCCAGAGATTCTTTCTTACGCAGATATGATGCAGAAATTTGCCGCCTGCTCTGGCCTGAGAAGGCGTTGGATTATCCGGGTACCGGTGCTAACCCCAAAACTCTCTAGTTTGTGGATTGGCCTTGTAACACCGGTGCCCACCGCATTGGCCCGCCCACTAATTGGCTCCTTAATAAATGAGACGGTTGCAGATCCAAAGAAAAGTATTGATGCCATAGTGCCAAAACCCAAAGAGGGTCTAATTGATGTAACTACCGCTATCAATTTGGCACTATCTAGAACCTCAAATAATCAAGTAGAAACCCGTTGGTCTGACGCAACTGCGCCAACCGCACCTTGGCAGAAGGCGCAAAGTGATCCGGATTGGGCCGGAGAGATGATTTTGCGTGACAAAAGAGAGGTGTTAACCGATGCACCAATTAACTGTGTTTGGCGTTCTATCGAAGAGATTGGTGGTGAGACCGGTTGGTATGGAGCGGATTTCTTGTGGTGGGCCCGCGGTGTCTTGGATCGATTAGTTGGTGGCGTTGGTTTGCGTCGTGGTCGGCGAGATCCCAAACACTTACGAGTTGGTGATGGCTTAGATTTTTGGCGAGTTGAGGCAGTAGAGAAAGAAGAGATTTTACGTCTTTATGCAGAGATGGTCCTGCCTGGAAAAGCTTGGCTGGAGTTTCGCATCCAACAAGAGGGAGAGCAGGTACGGATAATTCAAGAAGCGACCTTCTCGCCCCGCGGTTTAGGCGGACAGCTGTATTGGTATGCAATTTTGCCTTTACATGCCTTTGTATTCCCAACGATGTTGCGAAATATTGTGCGTAGTTCAAAAAGAAAGGCATTATTCGGCTGATGCATGAGTTTGATGAAGAGATTGATGCGCTAGCCGGCAAAATCCTTGAGTACTCATTGGTGCGATTAAAAAAGGATCCACCACTTGATGGGCCTTGGAGTTATGAAGAGCTATACGCCGAAGTTGGGGAGACCATCACAGAAAATGGTTTAGGTGGTGAAAAAGCTTTAGATATTTTCAAACATGTACTTGCGCAGGCCTGTATCTCTACTGATCATCCCAGATATTTAGCCTTCATTCCCTCTGCTCCTACAGAATCTGCCAACCTTTTTGATTTGGTAGTTGGCGCATCAGCTCTGTATGGCGGTTCTTGGTTAGAGGGTGCCGGTGCGGTATTTGCAGAGAATCAAGCGTTGAAATGGTTAAGTGATTTAGCGGGAATGCCAGAGGGTTCAGGCGGAGTCTTTGTACAAGGTGGAACTGTTGGAAATCTCTCGGCATTAGTAGCGGCTCGACATGCAGCCCGAAGCAAATATCCCGCCGTAAAACGCTGGGCGATTGCCTGTTCTAATGAAGCACACTCCTCAATCAAATCCGCAGCCGATGTAATGGATGTTGATGTTCTAGCGATTCCTACTGATAAAAACCACAAATTACAGGGCAGTACCGTCGCATTTGAAATAGATAAATACCATGGCAACAATCCAGATCACCAAATCTTTGCCGTAGTTGCAACCGCTGGCACAACCAACTTGGGAATCATTGATGATTTGTACGGCATTGGAAAAGCCGCCAATGAAAGAGGTATTTGGTACCACGTGGATGGCGCATATGGATTAGCGGCATTGGCATCACCACGATCTAAACCATTATTCAAAGGTGTGGAGTTAGCGGATTCATTTATCGTTGATCCTCATAAATGGCTCTTTGCACCATTTGATGCTTGCGCACTTGTCTATCGAAACCCAGAGTTAGCCCGCAAAGCACACACCCAACATGCCGGCTACTTGGATACTTTGGATGATGGACATTGGAACCCATCTGATTATGCGATTCATTTAACCCGTCGCACCCGTGGATTACCTTTTTGGTTCTCTCTGGCAACACATGGCACCAAGAAATACGCCGAGTCGATGGATAAGACCATGGATGTCGCCCGTGAAGCAGCGCAGTTAATTAAGGAGCATCCCAACCTCGAATTATTGATGGAGCCAGAGCTCTCCATTGTTGCCTTCACCCGAAAAGGTTGGCAGCAAAGTGATTATCAAAACTGGAGTGATAAGTTATTAAATGATCAGATTGGTTTTGTTACCCCTTCATCCCATGAAGGTCAGCCGATTCTGCGCTTTGCAATTGTTAACCCATGGACCTCAACTACCGATATAAAGGTCATTCTGGCCACCCTTTAAATCCCAAATTTCTCCCTCACATGAGGTTGAATAACGCCGTGGAAGAAAGCTCACTACAGCTGCAGAGCACCCTCTCTGATCTAGAGGTGCGGATCTTGGATTTCGAACGTCAATGGTGGAAGTACGCCGGCGCCAAGGATGCTGCTATCAAAGAGCTATTCCAAATCTCCGCCAAGGAGTATTACGAGCTACTAAACAATCTGATTGACCGGCCCGATGCGCTGGCCGCCGCCCCCTTGCTAGTGAAGCGGCTGCGTCGCCTACGCGAGGCCCGGGTCTCCGCACGCTCCCACTAATTACCTAGCCCTTCGGATTTGAGGGTGGGAATACTTGCCTCTAGGCTTGGCGTTAGCACTCGCCGGGTGAGAGTGATAAATCGCCCGAACTACTTCTAGCTAATAGGGAGTCACATAACCATGGCAAAAATGATTGCCTTTAACGAAGATGCACGTCGCGGCCTAGAGCGGGGAATGAATACCCTGGCAGATGCGGTCAAGGTAACCCTTGGACCACGCGGACGAAATGTTGTTCTGGAGAAAAAGTGGGGCGCACCAACTATCACTAATGATGGTGTCTCAATCGCAAAAGAGATTGAACTTGATGATCCATGGGAAAAGATTGGTGCGGAATTAGTTAAGGAAGTTGCCAAGAAGACTGATGATGTTGCCGGTGATGGAACAACCACTGCAACTGTTCTGGCTCAGGCGCTTGTTCGCGAAGGTCTGCGCAACGTAGCTGCCGGTTCAAATCCAATGGCACTTAAGAAAGGTATTGAGAAAGCTGTCGAAGCGATCTCTGCCGAACTTTCTGCAATGGCAAAGCCAGTAGAAACCAAGGAACAGATTTCAGCAACCGCATCTATCTCCGCTGCTGATTCAACAATCGGCGAGATGATTGCAGAGGCGATGGACAAGGTTGGCAAAGAAGGCGTTATAACTGTCGAAGAGAGCAACACCTTTGGTCTCGAACTAGAGCTAACAGAGGGTATGCGTTTTGATAAGGGTTACATCTCTCCATACATGGTGACCGATACCGAGCGTATGGAAGCTGTATTGGAGGATGCATATGTTTTGATCTGCAATTCCAAGATTTCAAACATTAAAGATCTAGTTCCAATTTTGGAAAAGGTTATGCAGGCTGGAAAGCCACTAGCGATAATCGCTGAAGATGTTGAGGGCGAAGCGCTAGCAACACTCGTTGTAAACAAGATTCGCGGCACCTTCCGTTCCGCAGCTGTTAAGGCTCCAGGATTTGGTGACCGCCGCAAAGCGATGTTGCAGGATATTGCGATCCTGACCGGTGGGACCGTTATCTCTGAAGAGGTTGGCCTAAAGCTTGATGCCGCAACACTTGATCTTCTAGGCAAAGCTCGCAAGGTGGTAATCACTAAGGATGAAACCACAATCGTTGAGGGCGCTGGCGATGATGAAATGATCAAGGGCCGCGTTAATCAGATCCGTGCTGAGATTGAAAAGACCGACTCTGATTACGATCGCGAGAAGCTGCAGGAGCGTCTTGCCAAGCTCGCTGGTGGCGTTGCAGTTATCAAAGCAGGAGCGGCTACCGAGGTAGAGCTCAAAGAGCGCAAGCACCGCATTGAAGATGCGGTTCGTAACGCAAAAGCTGCAGTAGAAGAGGGAATTGTTTCCGGCGGTGGCGTTGCACTACTACAGGCATCAAAGAAAGCTTTTGAAAAGTTGAAGCTTTCAGGTGATGAAGCAACCGGTGCAAAGATTGTTGAGTTTGCGGTCGAAGCACCTTTGAAGCAAATCGCAATCAACGCAGGACTTGAAGGTGGAGTTATCGTTGAAAAGGTACGTCACCTCGAAGCTGGTCACGGCCTAAATGCTGCAACAGGTGAGTATGTAGACATGATCAAATCTGGCATCATCGATCCAGCCAAGGTCACACGCTCTGCACTACAAAATGCTGCTTCAATCGCAGCGCTGTTCCTAACCACTGAGGCGGTTATTGCTGATAAGCCAGAACCTAAGCCTGCGATGCCAGCGGCACCAGGCGGAGATATGGACTTCTAATAAAACCTGCAATTAACTAAGTAAACGCCCAGTATTCACTGGGCGTTTACTTTTTCTGCCCAGTATTAGCGCAAATGAGTACAGGTGGAGCAACTCTGCAACCTCACGAAATCATCGATCGGGAGTTGAGCTGGCTCGACTTCAACGCCAGAGTATTAGAGTTGGCTGAAGATAAAAATCTTCCACTTTTAGAGCGGGTTCGATTCCTCTCCATATTCTCCTCAAATCTAGATGACTTTTTTATGATTCGCGTTGCCTCTGTAAAGCTAAAAATTGAATCTGGAGCCACCTATACCAATGTGGCTGGATATTCACCACAAAACCTTCTAGAAGAGATCATGCACAGAGTGCGTGGGCTGGTCCAACGTCAGACGGATTGCTTTAACAACTCCATAATCCCAGCGATGCGAGAAGCTGAGATTGAGTTTGTGCATTGGGGACAGCTTGATGAGCAAGAACGCAGCCACTTAGAAGAGATATTTAAAAATCAAATTTTTCCAGTTTTGACCCCTTTAGCGGTGGATCCATCACATCCATTTCCGTATATCTCAGGGTTGTCTTTAAGCCTGGCGGTTATTGTTAAACACCCTGAAACAAATGAGGAGTTCTTTGCTCGGGTAAAGGTTCCAAATGTCATTCCTCGCTTTATTCCAACCAACAATAGAGGTGCGTTGCGCTTTATTTCTCTGGAGGAGATTATCTCCACTCATTTATCTGAACTATTTCCAGGCATGATCATTGAAGATTATTACTCCTTTAGATTAACTCGTAACGAGGATCTAGATCTTGAAGAGGAAGAGATTGAAAATATTCTTGAAGCGATGGAACAAGAGCTGTTGCGCCGCAAATTTGGGCCACCAGTTCGACTCGAGGTTGAATCAGATATCAAACCTGAACTTCTGGAGCGATTAGTTTCAGAGCTAGAGATGTCCAATCGTGATGTGATCAAATATCAGGGACCGCTAGATTTAACCGGTCTAAATGTTATTGCCGACATCGATAAGGCAGAGTTGAAATTTCCACCTCATAGATCAAAGATGCCAGTTGGCTTAATCGAGACAGAAGAAGAGGAGCCTGAGGAGTTTTTTCAGCAGATCCGTCACCAAGAGTTGATGTTGCACCATCCTTACGAATCCTTCACATCCACTGTAGTGAAATTTGTGGAAACCGCTGCTTACGACCCAAAGGTCCTGGCGATCAAGCAAACCCTGTATCGAACCTCAGGAGACTCTCCAATCATGGGAGCATTGATTGAAGCGGCTCAAATGGGCAAACAGGTGTTGGCCGTTGTTGAGATCAGAGCAAGATTTGATGAAATGGCAAATGTGCGATGGGCGAGAAAACTTGAAGAAGCCGGTGTCCACGTTGTTTATGGATTGATGGGATTAAAAACCCATGCCAAACTCTCGCTAGTTGTTCGTCAAGAGGCGGATGGATTGCGTCGCTATTGTCATGTAGGGACTGGAAATTACAATCCAAAGACCGCTCGACTGTACGAAGACTTGGGATTGCTGAGCTCAGATCCGGTTTTATGTGATGATTTATCGAGACTCTTTAACCAACTTTCTGGATTTGTTAGTGAGATTGGATTCAATCGACTAATTGTTGCTCCAAAATCGATGAGATCATCTTTAATTGCAAAGATCGAACGCGAGATCGAGAATGCGAAAGCGGGCAAAGCCGCACATATAAGATTTAAATTAAACTCTCTTCTCGATGATCAATTTGTTTCAACCCTTTATCGAGCCTCACAAGCAGGGGTGAAGGTTGATATTGCGGTCCGCGGTATTTGCGCCCTAAAGCCTGAGGTTCCGGGTCTATCGGAAAATATCAGAGTGCGATCCTTTCTAGGTCGTTTCCTAGAACACTCGAGGATTTACTCATTCCATAATGATGGCAAAGAAGAGTTTTGGATTGGCAGTGCGGATTTGATGAATAGAAACTTAGATCGAAGAATTGAGACCTTGGTGAGAATAGATCATGCAGAACATAAAGCGCAGCTTAATGATTTATTTGCTCTCTACTTCAGCGATGGTATTAAGCGTTGGGAGATGAATATGTTCGGAGTATGGCAGTTGGTGGATTCAAACACTTCTGGAGATAGATTGATTGATCTGCAGGAACATCTAATCGAGGTAAGCCGTGGCAGAAACTAACCCGATAATTGCCGCTGGAGCGGTAGTTTGGCGAAGAGGTCAGAGTGATGAGATTGAAGTCGCTCTAGTACATAGAACGAAGTATCAGGACTGGTCCCTGCCTAAAGGGAAATTAGAGAACAATGAATCACTAATCTCTTGCGCCTATAGAGAGGTGCAGGAGGAAACTGGTTTTAATGTCAGATTTGGCCCTTGTTTGGGGGACATTACATACCAGGTGGAAAATCAGGAAAAAAGGGTTACATATTGGAGTGCAAAATTTCTCTCCTCAGATGGAGTTCCAAACCCAGATGAGGTTGACGAAGTTAAGTGGTTGAAGGTTCAAGAAGCAGGCAATCTAGTTTCAAGAGAGAGTGATGTAGAAATCCTGCGTAGATTCCTTGAGTTGGATTTAGATACTAAGCCATTAATTCTTTTGCGACATGCAAAGGCAATAGAAAGAACTGATTGGGCGGGAGAGGACACCGATCGACCTTTAAGTTCAGAGGGTGAGAGACAGGCAAAACGTTTGCTCTCAATCCTGCAGCCATTCGGAGTTGAAGAGATTCACTCTTCTAGTGCGGTGCGGTGTTACGAGACTATCACCCCTTTGGCACGGGCTTTAAACATTGATTTTTTCTTTACCGATTCGCTTTCAGAAGATGTTTATCGAAAAGATAAGAATCGTTCAATTAAATATATTGAGAGGTTGTTAGTTAATAACTACCCGATTTTGATATGTAGCCATAACCCCGTCCTGCCTAACCTGGTTTCAAATTTTGTCGAGAAATTTGGGGTTGAAATAAATGAAACTAAATTGGAGCCAGGTGACTCATGGATAGTTCACCACATAGAAAGAGAAGTTGTTGCGATAGATTTTTTACCAGGCCCTAAGTTTTAGGACTCCATCCAATCTAGCCACTTCAGCACTATTCCCTCGCGAAGCGCCCAGGGACAGATTTCCAAGGTATCAATATCCAGGTTTCGCATAACACTTTCAGCAACTAGTGCACCTGCTGTTATCTGTCGTGCTCGGGTGTTAGAGACACCAGGCAATTCAGCTCTTTCCTCCTGGCTCATCTCAGCTAGCTTCGGAGTAACCCTGCGCAACGAATCGAGTTTTAAGATTTTGTTATTTCCATCTATCCAATCCCCACATATACGGGCCAATGTGCGCAGAGTCTTGCTTGTGGCTATTGCTCTATCAGTCTCTTGATGTTGCAACATTGAGGGAAGTACCTCTGCGATATTTGATTCAATGTAATCTCGAAGGTTTCTTAAAGACTTTTTAGTGAATGGATCGCCCTCGAGATGAGATTTAGTAAGTCTGGAAGCACCTAGTGGTAGAGATATAGCAACATCGGGAACTTCATTAACTCCAACCGCCATTTCAAGTGAGCCTCCACCGATATCTAGCATTAGCAATCGGCCACTTGACCAGCCAAACCATCTTCTAGCCGCCAAAAAAGTTATTTTGGCTTCATCCTCGCCACTCAAAACTTGTAAATCAATTTCAAAGTCCTGATTAATTTTCGAGATTATTTCATTTCCATTTCGCGCTTCTCTTAAAGCAGAGGTAGCGAAAGGCAGAATCTCATCCGCTTTAGCGTTGCGAGCAGCATCTAAAGATCCTTTGATGGCCTCTCTGAGTAGTCTTGCTCCTTCGGCAGATATGAATCCATCAGCTGAGAGAAACTCTGTTAATCGAATCTCCTCTTTATGGCTGAGATGGGGATTTGGTCTCGCACCAGGAGAGGCATCAACCACTTGAAGATGCACGGTATTAGAACCCACATCAAGAACCCCTAAGCGCACCGTCACACTCTACTTTGCCAGGTGGAAGTTGCAGCGAATAGACTTTAGGAATGGCACGTACCTCTAAAAGCAAGGTATCCGATACCTTTGCTGCATCTGAACTCGCCCGTTCAGCGGCGGTTCAAGATGCGGTTAAAGAAGAGTACGTTGGAAAACTTTTAACTATCGAATCTGATGAAAAACACGTTTCCACATATTTATTTGAAGCCTTTCTACCCGGTTATGTCGGTTGGCGTTGGGCGGTGACAGTCGCCAAAGTTGATGCTGATAGCGCTGCGACAATATGCGATGTCGTTCTACTACCAGGCAGTGAAGCGTTACTTGCTCCAGAGTGGATCCCATACAGCAGCCGTATTACCGCAGAGGATGTTGGTGTTGGCACAATCGTTCCAACCGCTCCTGATGATCCACGTTTAATTCCTACCAATAATGTTTTGCCATCTGATGAAGAGTTAGATCTACATGAGTTATTTGAGCTAGGTGCTGGACGGGTACGCGTACTTTCCATCGAAGGTCGCGATCAAGCCGCGAAACGTTGGATTGAAGGGGATCGCGGACCTAATGCTCCAATTGCTCAGTACGCACCTAAGAACTGCGGCAGCTGTGGTTTTTATCTGCCAATAGCAGGCTCATTCCGCCAAGCCTTTGGCGTTTGCGCCAACGCAATCTCACCTGAAGATGCCCGGGTAGTCTCTGTAAATCATGGATGCGGCGCGCATTCAGAGGCGATAAACTAACCCTCTGTCCGCAAACCGCGGCGCACACGACACCGAAACCTTTCAAAAAGGATTTAACAATCTAGGAGGAACCCGTCATGCCAGTCGGACGCGTTAAATGGTTTAGCCTCGAAAAAGGTTTTGGATTTATCTCCTCAGATGAGGGCGAAGATGTTTATTTAGCAGCATCTGCTTTGCCAGAAGGTGTAACCACAGTAAAGCCAGGCACCAAGCTCGAGTTTGGTGTGGCTGAAGGACGTAAGGGTCCACAAGCACTTTCTGTTCGCATCATTGATGCCCCGCCATCACTTGCTAACTCCAAAGCCGGAGCTGAGGATCTTGCGGTAATTATTGAAGAGTCAATCAAGATGTTGGACCGCGTTGGCAATGGTCTGCGTCATGGACGTTTTCCCAATGAGGCTGAAGCAGCTCGCGTTGCTAAGGTCTTGCGAGGAATCGCTCAGGAAATCGAAGGTTAATTACTTCTCTTCCCGTTTTGCTCTGCGCTTTGTGTATTGAATCCCAATAAAGCCCAGCACAATTCCCAACAAGCAGGTCAGGATTATCTTGGCCACGGCATTTACGATAATCGCCAAAACCAAAGCGATAGTCCATAAAACGATGCCTGCAATGATTACTGGTACCGCACTGCGCATACCTTGAAGCATACTAGAATTACCTAATGGGAACATTGCGATCATTTAAACATCGCAACTTCCGAATACTTTTCTCAGCAAACTTCATCTCAAACATCGGAACCTGGGCTCAAGGTGTGGCACAGGCATGGCTGATTCTCGAGCTCACTGACAGCGGTTCATATCTTGGCCTTATAACCGCTTTACAGTTTGCCCCCATTCTTTTCTTCAGCATCTCTGGGGGAAAGATCGCTGACAAATTCAATAAGAGAAAAGTATTGATGTTCACCAATTTAACTGGCGGGCTTTCCGCACTCTCTGTTGGTTTCTTAGTTCTAACCGACAATATCCAGATTTGGCATGTGATGTTTTTTGCCTTCACATTGGGAATGGGCAATGCAATTGATGCGCCGGTTCGTCAAAGTTTTAACATCGAAGTCGTGGGTAAAGATGATCTACCCAATGCGGTGGGCTTGAACTCCGCTAATTTCAATACCGGCCGACTATTAGGACCTGGACTATCAGGGTTACTAATCGCAGCTTATGGCACAGGAGTTTCCTTCATTTTGAACGGTATCTCCTACTTAATTGTGATTATCGCGTTATTAAATATCCGAGAGGCAGATTTATTTATTGAAAAACGTAATTCAACCTCTACCAAAGTGCGTGAGGCGCTGCGTTATGTTGCCGCTCGACCAGACATCTTGGCGGTAATGATTACCGTGTTTTTTGCCACCAGCTTTGGACTTAATTTCAATATCTTCAACACAATGATGGCCACTCAGGTTTTTGATAAGAGCGCTGCTGAGTATGGAGCGTTAGGAAGCATCTTGGCGATTGGTTCACTTTCCGGTGCCATTATCTCTGCCCGGCTTGAGAAAAAACGTGGCCCCAGGTTTGTTATGAAGGGCTCCATGATCTTTAGCGCATTACTTGTCATCGGAGCATTTGCTCCTTCATATTTGGTTTATGCAATCTTCCTGCCATTTATCGGAGGTGTTGCACTACTTACCTTCATTGGTGCAAACACAATGGTGCAGATGCGAACTGACTCGCAGATCCGTGGTCGTGTTATGGGAATTTACTTAACCGTCTTTCTTGGTGGCACGCCTATTTTCTCGCCCTTGATTGGTTGGATGACTCAAGAAATCGGTACAAGGCTAACCATTGCAATCTGTGGCTCAATCTCTTTGCTAGCCGCTTTAATTACCTACACCCAGTTTCATGACAAGGGTGATGCGCCAGATAGCGTTGCAGTAGCAGATGTACTAGAGCCCACTTACGAGGACAAAAAAGACTAGGCTGAAAAGAATCGCCAGAGTCACGATTCTGCGGGTTTTATAGTTCATTTAAGCGGCCGCCTTTTTGGAGTGGTTATGTGAAGGTACCAATATGACAATAATAAATGCCAATCCCACTAAGACCGGTACCAGTAGGAATCCATTAACAATCCCAAGCTCATCAGCTAAAAATCCAAGGAATAAAGGGGATAGGCCGATAGCGATTCCAGCGCTGTAACTGGATTTACCTATGGCTAGATCTGGTTTGTCTGGGGCAAAGGAGAGCAGGCGCAGAGAACTCAAAGCAAACTGCATTGATGTTCCTAATCCAACAACAAATAAAGCTATGAATGAGGTAACCGGTATCTCAGAGGTCCAAAACACCATAAAACCAAATCCTTGTAGAGCAATAATTCCCTTTAAGCGGTTATCTATGCCTAGAGCGGGGAATACATAGGTACCAAACCATCTTCCGAACATCATTCCTAAAGGAAAAGCCAGTACCAAAGTTGTTGAAGTCGCAGCTGATAGACCAGTCTTCTCTCGCAATAAGGCAGCACCCCAAAAAGCGATGGCAAACTCAGCCGCGATAGTAAATAACAATCCAGTCCAACTTAACCAATACTTGAGTGAGAGTGAACCTTTTTGTTTTCCATCTTCATCTGGAATATGTTCCGGATTGTGTTGTCTGCCGAGTAAAAGATAAAGCATTATGGCAAAAGGTAAGGAAAGTAATAAACCAAGACGCCAACTAAATTGGGTACCGGCAATCATGCCAACTATGAAATTACCCAGTAAAACAAAGAAAGAGTTAACACCATTTGCTTGAGACACAGCCCTTGCAGAGCTTTCTTTGTAATGCGCAGATAGGTAAGTAAATGAATTATTGACCGTCATGGACAAACCAATTCCAGCAATCAAGATAGCGGTAATGGTTTGCCATGCATCAGGCAGAATGATGAAGGCAAGCGCGCCAATGTTGAAAATGCTTAAACCCAGCCAAATACTGCGATATCGACCGAATTTATGAACAACTGTGGAGTTTAGATAACCCGCGATTATTGAGGCGAGACCCAGTGCGGTGCCATGTAAACCGGCAACCGCGGCAGAGACCCCCTGATCAGCCCGCAGTAGCGGCAGGGCTGGACCAAAGCCACCCATAAAGATGCCAAAAACACCGGTTTGCAAAGCGAGTAACCAAAAGACTTGGTCCCGCTGATATTTGGTTGAGTTCAAAGCTTTGCGGTTACTTCTTCAGATTTTCCACAACGAACTCAATGCATTTGGTCAACGCCTCGATATCGCTGGGCTCAATAGCAGGGAACATGCCAATACGGAGCTGGTTTTTTCCAAGCTTTCGGTATGGCTCGGTGTCTACGATTCCATTTGCGCGCAAGACCTTTGCAATCTCAAGTGCATCGATGCCATCTTCAAAATTTATTGTGGCAACTACGTTGGAGCGCATCGCTGGATCTGTGACAAATGGGGTTGTGTAGGAGGTTTTCTCAGCCCAGCCATAAATGGTCTCAGCTGATTTCTTGGAACGCCCAGCTGCAAAACTCATCCCACCATTTGAGTTCATCCACTCGATCTGATCTGCTAACAACATCAAGGTAGCGACCGCAGGTGTGTTGTAGGTTTGATCCAAACGGGAGTTTTCGATAGCAATACTTAAATCAAAAAACGCAGGAACCCAACGTCCACTTTCCTTAATCTTGGCAACCCGTGCGATTGCAGCAGGGCTCATAAGTGAGATCCACAATCCTCCATCGGAGGCAAAGGATTTTTGTGGTGCAAAGTAATAAGCATCAAACTCTTTTGCACTTACCTCTAAACCACCTGCAGCGCTAGTGGCATCAACGAGAACCAAAGCACCTTCTGTTCCTGCTGGACGTTTGATGGGCATCGCAACACCGGTTGAGGTTTCATTGTGGGTTAAGGCGTAAACATCGACGCCAGCCTCTGCAACCGCGACTGGATGGGATCCAGGTTCAGATTTAATGACGGTGGGTTCATCAAGAAATGGCGCTTCTTTTGCAGCCGATGCAAACTTGGAGGAAAACTCACCAAAACTTAAATGTTGTGATTTCTTTTCAATTAAACCAAAAGTAGCGATATCCCAGAATGCGGTAGAACCACCATTTCCCAGTACAACTTCATAACCTTCTGGCAGATCAAATAGAGAAGTCAGTCCTGTGCGCACTCGACCCACAACACTCTTCACCGCTTTTTGACGATGAGATGTGCCAAGAATTGAAGAACCAGAGTTGGCTAAGGCTTGCAAAGCTTCTGGGCGGATCTTTGATGGACCGCAACCAAATCGACCATCGCGCGGCTTTAGATTATCGGGAATTTTAATATCGCTCATGATGCGCTAAGCCTAAGGGTAGAGGCGTTGTAACACCCAATTAGCGGATGCGGAGTCACGCGTAAAGCGCAACCGATCATGCAGACGCGAGTATCTGCCCTGCCAAAACTCAATGCTGGTGGCTCTTACCAAGAAGCCGCCCCAGTGTGGAGGTTTAGGAACAACGCTGCCTTCCGGATATTGCAGTGCGAACTTCTCCCAATTTTTTTCTAACTCAACCCGTGAATCCAGTTTTTGAGATTGTGAACTGGCCCATGCGCCAATCTGGCTCGACCAAGGTCGGGTGGCAAAGTAGCTAGCGGAATCAGATTCAGAGATCCGCTCCGCTTTTCCTAGAACAATGACCTGTCGCTCCATCGCATACCAAGGAAAGAGCAAAGATACATTTGGATTCTCTGTAATCGCCTGGGCTTTGCGTGAGTTGTAATTGGTAAAGAAGGTAAAACCTTCCTGAGTTACATCCTTTAAAAGAACCGTGCGAGATGTTGGTGATGACTCAGAAACCGTAGACAGCACCATCGCATTCGCCTCGACAATTATCGAGTTTTCGGCCGCCGCTTTCAGCCAAATCTGAAACTGGGTTATCGGATCTGCAGCGATTGCAGATTCGGTTAAACCCTCCTCGCCATAGGAGCGGCGCATCGCGTTAATCGCGGCTCGATCCATGCCCGCGACTTCATTGGAATTTTGCTCGCCCACGGATGTATCGAACCTCACTTTCGGGGGTAGGGCATCTCGGAGTGATTTGGTTGGCGGCCTGTTCCCTTAGGGGCAGAATACGGCGCATGGCAGATGACTTTAAACCCGGTCTTGAAGGCGTAATCGCATTTGAATCAGAGATTGCAGAACCAGATAAAGAAGGTAGTGCGCTGCGTTATCGCGGCGTTGATATCGATGATCTAGTAGGTCGTGTCTCCTTCGGTAATGTTTGGGGTTTGCTGGTTGATGATGAGTTCAATCCGGGACTTCCTGCCGCAGAACCTTTCCCAATTCCAATTCACTCTGGTGATGTACGTGTCGATGTGCAATCAGCAATTGCGATGCTCGCTCCATCTTGGGGTTTGAAGCCACTTCTTGATATTTCAGATGAAGAGGCGCGCAGCAATTTAGCCCGCGTTTCGGTGATGCTACTTTCCTATGTTGCGCAATCAGCTCGTGGTACCTGGCAACCAATGGTTCCGCAATCAGAGGTTGATAAAGCGCATACAGTCGTAGAGCGCATGATGATTCGCTGGAGAGGCGAACCAGATCCAAAACATGTTCGTGCTATTGATGCTTACTTTGTTTCAGCTGCCGAACATGGCATGAACGCTTCAACATTCACCGCTCGTGTAATTGCATCAACGGGTGCTGATGTTGCAGCATCAATCTCAGGTGCAATCGGTGCAATGTCTGGACCACTACATGGTGGCGCACCATCACGTGTACTTCACATGATTGAAGAGGTTGAAAAGCGTGGCGATGCACGGGCATATGTAAAGGATTTGTTGGATAAAGGTGAGCGCTTGATGGGATTTGGTCACCGGGTTTATCGTGCACAAGATCCGCGCTCTCGCACTTTGCGTCGCACCTGTGAAGAACTTGGTGCACCACGTTATGAAGTTGCAAAAGCGTTGGAAGAGGCAGCGCTTGCAGAGTTGCGTGAACGTCGTCCAGATCGCGTACTAGAAACAAATGTTGAATTCTGGGCTGCGGTACTACTTGATTTTGCTGAAGTACCTGCACATATGTTCACACCAATGTTTACCTCTGCACGTACCGCAGGTTGGTCAGCACACATTCTCGAACAAAAGCGCACAGGTCGTTTGATTCGTCCTTCGGCGAGATACATTGGAAAAGCACCTCGTAAGCCGGAAGATGTAAAGGGCTGGGATGCGAGCGTCCCAGGTGTTCATAGGTAGTTCAAACCAATTCTGTAAATTGGCGTGAAAAAAACTGGGTTTATAACAAAACTGTAAATCCTAAACTTTGCTGTAAATAGCTTCGCAGCACGCTTGACTGTCCGATTTGTACGGGTTGAAATGGCCTCCTCTGTAACCCCTCGTTACAGATACTTCCATGGAGGAAATTAATGAAGCAGAAATTCTTTAAGGGTTTCGCTGTCGCAGCCGTAGCAGCTCTTGCCGCTGGTATCACTGTGGCACCTGCACAAGCCGCAAAAGAGATTGTGGTCTGGGCTGATGAAACCCGTGGTCCAAACCTAGTTAAGACTCTTGCAGCAAAGAGCGATTGGGTCCCTGGTTACACCATCACCGTAAAATCATTTGCAAACTTTGATGCGCTAAAGGAAGCAATTGATAAGGCAACCGCTACCACTGGTCCAGATATCGTGGTCGGTGCAAATGACTGGGTTGCAACACTTGCTAAGAACGGCAAGCTTGCTCCACTGACACTAACCGCGTCACAGCGTGCACGTTTCTCAGCATCACAGTTCTATGATCTTTCCTACAAGAAGAAATTGTATGGAATTCCAGTTGATGTAAACAACGTAGCAATGATCTACAACACCAAGCTAGTAACAACCGCACCAAAGAGTTTTGGTGACATGGTTGATTACTACAAGGCAAACAAGACCTCAAAGGGCTTGAAGGCTGGTCTATGTGTTGCAGGTGGCGGCATGTCATGGGGTGCACACTCAGTGTTCTCAGCACTTGGCGCAAATGCTTACTACTTCAACGCAAATGGAGCCATTAACAAGTCCAAGTCATTTAATCCAAATGAGTTTGGCCGCAACGTCAAGCAGTACCTAATGGATGGAAAGAAGAGCAATGGCTTCTTCCCTGCAACTGATACCGGTTGCAAGGACAACTTCCTAGCGGGAGATGTTCCTTTCGCAATTATCGGAAACTGGGAGTGGGAAGATTACAAGGCAAAGGGATTCACTATGAATCTAATGCCAGTTCCAGGTGTTAAGGCGAGCGAGCCAGGAAAGGCTTTCGGATCAGTATCCGGAGCTCTACTAACAACATTCGCTGCATCTAACGGAGTTGAAGCTGCTGCTAAGTCACTTCTCGTTGACTTCTTTGGCTCAACCGCTGGACAGGTTGCTTATCAGAAGTTTGAAAAGCGTCCACCAGCTGAAAAGGGTGCTGGAAATGATGCATCTGTAACCGATGGCCAAAAGGGCTTTGGTGCTTCAGCTGCAGCTTCAAGCATTCCTCAGGTCGGAGCAATTCTTAACGGTGCATCCGGTAGCAAGAGCTACTGGGATTCAGCTCCTGCTTACTGGACCGCAGTACTTGTCGATGGCAAGGATGCAGTTGTAGAAGCTAAGAAATTGGCTGCGATCTGGCGTACCAACCTCAGAGGTGCAGCTAACGACATTTAGTCGTTGGTAAAACTCTGGGAGGTTTTCCAGATTAGAAGTGAACTGACGTGGTTTATCTAAGCCACGTCAGTTCCTTTTATAGTTATATTCAAATCAATGGAAATAGGTGAACTTAGTGTTGTCGGGATTGATTAGAGGCAAGGTTGCGCTCTTCATAAAGATTGCGCTAATTGCTCTATCAACCGCGGTTTTATTGACCTTAAGTCAAAGCGCATTTGCCAAGGGCGAGTATGTAATCGCCGGATTCCTATTCATTGTTATTTTGCTAATTAATTACACGTATTTCAGTAAGCGCACGGTTCCCCTCAAGTTCTTTTTGCCCGGCATCATTCTGCTGACCGCCTTTGTCCTTACCCCGATTCTGTACACCTTGGTGATGTCCACCTACAACTACAAGACCGGTAATTACATCAGCAAAGAGGAGGCGTTGGGTCGCATACAAGCTTTAGCGCTAGAGCAAGATCAGGACGCAACAGCCTTTGATATTGTGGTTGGCGAATACCAATCCATGCCTGCAATCTTGGTTTCTGATATCAACAACGACGCCTATTTCATCTCAACCCCAGAGCAGAAGATTCCATTAGATAAAGCAAAGGTAGAGATTGATGAGTATCAGGTAGCGCAAAATGCAGAGGGTTTCACCGCGCTGGATTCAGGCGAAATATCTTCTAGTGATGCTGCCAAGAAACGTTACTTTTTTGATGGCACTTATTTCATAGTAGTTGAAAATTTAAATGTCGGAGCGGTGTTTCGCCAATCACTTGAGTACCTGCCCGAACAGGATGTCTTCCGCAGTTTAATAACAGGAGATATCTACCGAGACAACAACAATGGTAATTATGTTAATGAGAACAACAAAGATGATTTCCTCGAACCGGGATGGCGTGATCCCAGCTGGTTTACCAACTACATAAGACTTTTCAATGATGAGCGGGTTCGAGATCCGCTGATCTCGGTATTCATTTGGACCGTCGTATTTGCAACGTTAACGGTACTAACACAGTTTGCCTTTGGATTGCTGTTAGCACTTGCTCTCAATAAGCCAATTCGTGGTCGTCG
>JBJOIM010000008.1:0-19217 GCA_046047175.1 Actinomycetota bacterium
GCAATTAACGGAACTCGACCAGGATCTCCCGGCATCAAGACATATCTGCCAACATCACCTGTCTGTGTTTGGGTGTGATACTGCTTCATCAATTCAACCTATTCATGTGTTCGATGAATAGCTTCATAAATCGATCTACCTCAACGGTCATGGAAACCTTCGCATTAGGGGCTTTTTTCAAGGCCCCATAGTGATCGGCTATGGTCTTGGCCTTAGAGGGACCTCCCGATAAATCAACGGAGAGGAAGTAATCCCGATTTTCCACCAGTGTTGGGTCAATCAATATCGCAGCCGCTAATGGATCATTTATCGCACAACCTTGAATACCTTGATACTCGGCGTGAAACTCAATGTAAAAACGGGTTGATTCTTTGATGAAATTCTTTATTTCAGGACGGGCTGAGGTAATTTGTTCAATATGTTGGGTAGTAAGTAGGCATTGATAAGTAACATCCAGAGGTACCAAAGTGAAATCTATTCCCGCATTAACCACGATTTCGTAGCTTTCTGGATCACAAAATACGTTGTACTCCGATTGTGGAGTTGAATTTCCTGGGTAATGGATCGAGCCACCCATTGCCACGATTCGCCGAATCTTTTTGGCAATCTGAGGTTGTTTCAAAAGTGCCAATGCGATGTTGGTCATCGGCCCAACACAAAGCAAAGTAATTTGATTAGGGTTTTCATTAACTAATCTAATAATCAGGTCGTGAGCTGACTCTTGAATTGGTTTTACTTTAGGCTCTGGAAGTACCGCGTAACCCAATCCCCCATCTCCATGGGTTTCCTCCGCTACTGATAACTCTTTTACCAATGGTTCTTGAGCTCCGCGCGCTACCGGCACCTGTTCAATTCCTAGCAACTCAACTAACTTCAAAGCGTTGGATAAGCATTTCTCTTGTGAGGTATTGCCATGAGTGACGGTGATGGCCAATAAATCTAGCTCGGGTGCAGCCGCGAGAAGTAGTAGAGCCAGTGCATCATCAATCCCAGGATCGGTATCGAAAATGATTTTCTCAGCCATGATTTATTGTTTCACCTAGTGGTTCATGCTTTCCAGCGTTTACCCCGATTAAAGATAAAAGTGTGGCCAAGAGGGTCGCAGCGCTCATGAAATAAAAACCATTCCAACCACCAAAACGGTCCACCAACATGCCACTTAGTGTGCTGCCCAGAGTAATTCCAATGGAAAGAGAGGCGCCCAGCAGTGAAAAAGCCTCGTTTAATCGGCTAAGAGGTACCAACTCCTTTAAGTGTGCATTGGCCGCGATCAATGCAGGAGCGATTCCAATTCCAGAAAGGATTATAAAAAATACAATTGTCTCGATGTTTTGAAAGAAGAGAATGGCGCTTGTTGAAAGGGTCATGAAGGCAAGAGCTAGTGAGTAGCGAATGGCATTTCTTGATTTCCAGTGAATCAATCCGTAGACCAATCCAGCGACCGTGCTACCAATTGGATATAAACCAACCCAGAGACCGCCATCAGCGGCTCTTCCACTCTCCTTTGCTACCGCAAGAATGACCACGTAATTTGATCCAAACAACATGCCAAGTGCAATAAGAGAAGCCAAAAGACTCTTTACATACTGAATTTTGAAAAGTCCGCCTAGTTGCTGCCGCTCACCATCCTTGTTGGCATGATCAAATGAGGTGATAGCTAATCCAGCGCCGCCAATAATCGTGAAGAATATGCCTGCCAATAGTGGTGATTCAGAGCCGTAAAGCGCAAAGAGAAATCCTGCTAACGCTGGACCTACAACAAAGGCGGTTTCATCAAGTACAGATTCCAACGATAGAGCTACACCTAGCTCTCTTTTATCTTTGATGGTTCTGCTCCACCTTGTTCTGGTGTAACTTCCAAAACTAGGCATAGTTGCACCAGAGAGTGCGGAAAAAAGCAGCAATAGTGGAATGGATCTGGAACTGAAAAAGACCACCCCTACAATTGATAAAGCGTTTACAAAAGTTATCGGAAGCAAAACCACCCGCGTGCCATATCTATCAGCTAATCTGCCGATACGTGGCCCGACAATTGCGCCGCATAAGGTGTAAAAGGAGGAAGCAATACCAGCAAGTAAAAATGAGTCTCTGACCGATGAAATTAAAAAGACTAATGCCACTGTATTCATGGCCACAGGAATTCGACCCACCATTCCAAAGCCAAAGGTTGGAAAAGCGTGGCTATGTCTAATCACTTCTCGATACGAAGTTAGCAAGACACTCCCCTGAAATTAGTTAGTGAAATCGATTGCAGAAATCTACCCAGAAAGGCTACCCTCGTCTACATACTTGAAGGGAGTGTTGCTAAATGCGGATTTATTTTGCTGGACCTTTATTCACTCCATATGAGCGGAGCTTTATTGATCAATGCGCCGCACGACTGCGCAGTGAAGGTTTCGAAGTTTTTGTGCCACATGAAATCCCACTACCAGATCCGGTGACAGCGAAATTTATCTTTGAAGTGGATTCCAAAGAGGTTATGGCAGCTAATGCGGTATTGGCACTGCTGGATGGGCCGATGGTTGATGATGGCACCGCGAGTGAGATTGGAATCTTCTGGGCAGCGATGCGTACTGATAAATCCAAAAAAGGAATCGTGGGTCTGGTAACTGATACCCGAGTCATTAGAGATCGCAACATGATTGACGGAAAGGGAATCAACCTATTTGTGCGCGGTTGTGTCGAAGATGTCGGACAAGTGGTTGATCGTTTTGAAAAAGCGTTACCGATACTGCGGGCTTGGAAGACTGATTTAGAGTCGCAAAATTAGTACATCACCGTTTTTGTTAAGTGATGTGGCCAATGTGTGGCGTGATAGGTTTTCCAAAACCTAAAATCCACTTGCGGCATTAGAAGTGGGGTCATGTTTGGCCTTCTCTTGTTAATCTCATCAGTTAATACCGCAATGCAGTAAATAGAGCTGGCCCGCAATTCAATTTCAGCATCACTATCACGCTTAACTTCCTGTAAGGAGTTGATCTGATTTTCTAACTCGGGCGCGTATTCAAAAACACCCATAACTCTAAGACCGACCGGCACAATGTAATCAGCAAAGGCGGTCAACTCTGCGGCATCCTCTAAATGCCAATGCCCGCGCGGTGAGAGCGCTAAATGCATCCCCCAGATTCCAAGTTGCGCTAACTTGAAGATTTGGACCTCATGGCCGTGATAATCGCTAACATCATTGAACCTCGGGAACTCAACTACTAAGCGCTCTAAGAGCCCATTTCCGTTATCATATAAGCGCGGTGAGCAGGAGCGGACAAAGTTGTGATAACTGCCTTGATACTTTTCCACCAATACCCGGCCAACCTCATTAAATATTTCAACCCGCTCCTTGACCATCGGCATCTCAATTGTGCCGGCAAAGATTGAGTTGAACTTTTCCGCGGTTAAGTTTGCTAGGAATTCCCCGGAAAACAAAGGCACCCCGTTGTTAACAGCGCGATGCATACAAGCCAACATTGCTTCGCTATCACACCATCGTTTACCTTGGTAATCTGTTTCGAACTTAACCCCTGATTGGAAATCTGTAAAAGCAAAGTTCATGGTGTTAACCACCATTGTAAAATCCATCAAAGTATCTGGATTGTTGCCAAATTCAAAAAGCATAGATCCATCGGGTTTGGGAAACTCTTCATACGCCATCCAGTTAGCAACATCAATCAACTTTTCTTTGTTGATGTGAACCAGTTTGGCATTATTTAAAACCGGCTCGAGACTTCTTAAAACTGGAGAGCCCCAATTAACGCTCATATCTTCTTTCTTTATTACTCAGAGCCACGTTTATACGGCATACCAGCCATGGCAGGAGGCGTTAACCTCTGAGCCAAGAAGGTAAGCACCAACAAGGTAGCCACATTTGGAAATACGGTTATAAACTCCTGAGGAATAGTCTCCACACGTTGATTAATCCATAGAGCTACCAATCCGATAGCTAAATATGAGCCCGCTGGCTTCCATCTTCTTGATGAGGTGTAGAAAATAGAGAGCAGCAGAGCAACAATTCCTGCAGCCATAATCAAAGCCATAACTGAATCGGCCTGACGCACACGAAGCGCATCCGTAAATCCAAAGAGGATTGATCCGGCAAAAACCCCACTTGGTTTCCAGTTTCCGAAGATGACTGTTGCTAAACCAATGAAGCCTCTTCCTGCAGTTTGTCCCTCTCTGTAAACCGATGAGGCCACCAGAGCCAAATACGCCCCTCCTAAAGAGGCCAACATTCCAGATACGGAGATGGCTATATATCTAGTCCGATAAACATTAATGCCTAACGATTCGGCCGCCATGGGATTTTCACCTGAGAAGCGCATCCTTAGGCCAAACTTGCTCCGCCACAAAATCCAGGAGGTAATCGGTACTAGTAGCAACAGCGCCACTGTCACGACAGATAGATCTCTAGTTATTCCGTAAATAAGCCCCGAAACATTTGAGATGAAAAAGATTTCTTTCTCATCAATACTCTTAAAGAAATCTGCCACTAACGGCACGGTAAAGGTGGGCAGGGTTTCAACTGGTGGAGAAACAGTTCTGTCTCCGCCAACTGGTGGGAAGAAAATTCCAGAGAGATATCGAGCCGCTCCTGCCGCAATTAGATTAATTGAAAGACCCGATACCGCTTGATCGATTCCGATCTTTACTGTTAGAAAAGCATGGAAAAAACCTGAGGCGAGTCCGAAGACCGCCGCCGCCAGAATTCCCACAACCGGTCCATGTAGAAAACCAAACCAAGCCGCGGTCCAAGTTCCAACAATCATCATTCCTTCTAGACCGATATTAATTACACCTGCCCGCTCCGCCCAAAGACCGCCTAGACCAGCCATAAGCAACGGAATAGCGAAGCGCAAGGTAGCACCAGAAGTTCCTGGCGCGGTGATATCTACTGCACCTGTAATGCTTTCAACTAGAGAAATGATTAAGAATAATCCGGCGATTAGTAGTGTGATACGGGCCGGCGACTTAAAAAACGACTTGGCTTTAGTTCGGGCATTGGAGTTAGTTTTCGCGATGTTAGTTGACATTACTTCGTCTCCTTCACATTTTCTGCGTTAACAGTTCCCACAGCTCTTTGTTGTTGTCTCAGATTTATCCGCGCTACAACCTCGTAGGCAATAACAATCGACAAAACTATGGTTCCTTGCATAACAATTACGATTTCAGGAGGCACGCCTTCAAACTCCAAGACGGGAGCGGATCTCTCTAGGAATGACCACAGAAACGCTGCAAAAAATATCCCCACAGGATGATTACGGCCCAACAGCGCTAGAGCCAACCCGGTAAAGGCGTAGCCGGATGGGAAAGCCATGCTGTAGGAATGGGTATCTGAAAGTAAGGTTCCAATTCCGACCAACCCGGCAATTGCACCCGAAAGCACTGTGGTAATAAATATCATTCCTGGAGCATTTACTCCGCTAGCCCGTGCAGCACGGAATGAAAGACCTGTGGCACGTAAATTAAAGCCAAATATCGTTTTGTTTAACATAATCCAGTAGCTCACACCAACAAGAATGGCGATAAACAAGAATGAGTAAATCTCGCCCTCAAAAGCTTTGATGGTTGGCATGCGGCCACTCTTAGGAATTGGATTGGTCTGAAGGTTTTGAGAGCCTTCCGGAAGTGAACCCAAAAGATTTGGACTTAGTAAAAAGGCGATAATTGCAGCAGCGATAAAGTTCAACATAATGTTGCTAATAACTTCATTAACGCCCCGTTTTACCTTGAGGTAACCGGCGATCGCTGCCCATGCGCCACCGGCTAACATGGCAACCAAAATAATCAGCAAAACATGTAGAACTGGAGGCAGATTAACCGCAGCTCCAACTACCGCACCGAAGAATGCACCCATGCGATATTGACCATCAATTCCGATGTTGAACAGGAGCATTTTGAAACCAATTGCTGCTGCAACCCCTGCCATGTAATAGGCAACAGTTTGATTGATTTCAGAGACCAGGTTTCGAGGATCAAACCCGTAAGAGACCATCAATTTAAACATCTCTATCGGGTCTACCCCGCGAATCTTCAAAATAATGTAGACGAAAAATAGGGAGTTCAAAATAGCTGCCGTGGGAGCAACAACTCCCCAGAAAAGTCGACTCTTTGTCATGCGCTCTTCGCTCCCGTCATCGCTAGACCTAGATCTTCTGGTGTTGTCTTCGCTGGATTCAAGATTGAAACTATCTTTCCGCTGTAAATAACGGCGATGCGATCAGAGAGCGAGAAAAGTTCCTCTAAATCCGCTGAAATTAAGAGGATTCCTGCGCCCCTGGAACGAGCCTGCATTAGATGCTCCCAAATAATGGCTTGCGCTCCAACATCAACACCTCGAGTAGGTTGTGCCGCAACAATTAACTTTGGATCTCCAGTTAACTCACGGCCCACAATGAACTTCTGCTGATTACCACCAGAAAGAGCGCTAGCTAAAACATTTATGCCTGGGGTACGTACATCGAATTCATCAACGACACGTTTTGAATCTTGAATAGCTGCACCTTTATTGACCCAAATACTCTTCGCCATGGGTTCGGCAAATTGGTGACCAAGAATTCGATTCTCCCAAAGTGGTGCGGTCATCAAAAGGCCATCACGTTGTCGATCCTGTGGAATATAGGCAACACCGGCGTTACGAATCTCTCGAGTTAAGGTATTTGCGGCATCTAAACCAAGAACCTCAACTGATCCGGATGCGGGTTTAATCAAACCCATAATCAACTCAATTAATTCGCTCTGACCATTTCCTTCTACTCCAGCCAATCCAAGAATCTCACCACCATGAAGTTCCAAATTCACATCATCAAGAATCTGTCGTCCATCGGCTCGGAAGTATGAAGCGGATTCAATCTTCAAAATGCTATCTGGGCTAATTTTCAGCTCACCAGCTTTAGGCTTGGGCAATTCTCCCCCAACCATCAACTCCGCCAACTCTTTCTTATTGGTCTTCTCAGGCTTTCTGGTAGCAACCGTTGTACCTTGACGCATAATGGTGATGTCATCAGCAATTGATAAAACTTCATCTAATTTATGCGAAATGAAAAGTACCGTTAAACCTTTCTTTACCAACTCGCGCAGATTGGCAAATAACTCGTCAACCTCTTGTGGCACCAAAACCGCAGTTGGCTCATCTAAAATTAAAATCTTTGCACCCCGGAACAACACTTTGGCGATCTCTACACGTTGTCTCTCGCCTACCCCCAAATTTGAAAGTTTTTCATCCGGATTTATATCCAGCCCGTAATTTTGGGCAATTTCAATTAGTTTTTTCCGGGCCTCGTCATACTTAACCACGAAACCAAATCTTGTCGGCTCACTGCCCAAAATTACATTTTCTAGAACTGTTGCGTTATCCGCCAATTTAAAATGTTGGTGCACCATACCCACGCCGAGTTCAATTGCATCTTGTGGGGATTTTAAATTTACCTCTTTGTCAAAAATTTTTATCTGTCCAGCATCGGGTTTGATTAGGCCATAAAGGGTTTTCATTAATGTTGATTTACCAGCTCCATTTTCACCAATAATTGCGTGAATGGTTCCAGCTTGAATTTGAATTGAAACATCTCTATTTGCTACGACGCCGGGGTATCGCTTTTCAACCCCAATGACCTCTAGAACATTTGAGACATTTGACAACTGCGTTCCCCTTTTTCTAAAAACAGGGTGCGCTACTTTTGGTAGCGCACCCCATCATTATTTACTTATTTATGCCTTGCTTGGATCTGTTGGAACCTTTACAGCTCCAGTTGAGATCTTCTTTGCATAGGTGTTGATTACTGAGGTTACATCCTTTAGATATCCACCAGTTGTTGTATATCCAACGCCTCCCTGCTTGTAGCCCCAGGTCTTAACTCCTGCGGTCTTCTTTCCAGCTAGTGCATCGGCAACAAATGCGCGGGTACCTAGATCAACGCGCTTTAGCATTGAGGTAAGGATTGTTGACTTGTAATCCTTGTGAGCTGGGTAGGTTGCTTCATCAGCATCTACACCAATGGACCACTTTCCAAGTTCGGAAGCAGCCTTGTGCATTCCTGTTCCAGTTCCACCAGCAGCTGCATAGACGACATCTGCGCCGTTCTCATACATACCCTTGGCAGCTTCATAGCCCTTTGCAGGGTCGTTGAAGCCTGAGAAATCTGGGAAGTTGGAGATGTAGGTTGATTGAATCTTGATCTTTGGATTAATCGCTTTTGCACCAGCAATGAAGCCAGCCTCAAACTTTGCGATTAGTGGCGTATTAACTCCACCAATGAATCCGATTCGACCAGATTTTGTTGTCATAGCAGCTGCAAGGCCGACAAGGTATGAACCTTCTTCTTCCTTGAAGACGATGCTCTGAACATTCTTAGCCTTTACTGATGAGTCATCAACGATGCCCCATTGAACCTTTGGATACTCCTTGGCAACCTTGGCAAGCGCACTTGCATAGGTAAAGCCAACAACAACGATTGGATTAGCGCCGCGCTTTGCCATTAGGCGAAGACGCTCTGCACGCTGATCGTCAGTAGCTGTTGGGTTGTCCTGTGATTCAACTAGCTTTAGTGATTTGTTTTTATCTAGCAATGGCTTTACGCCAATGTACGCAAGCTGATTAAAGCCTGGAACATCGCGGCCACCCAAGCTGTAAGCAATACCAATTGTCTTGGTCTTTGCTTGAGCTGGAGCTGCTGCGATAAGTCCTGTAGCAACTAGGGCACCAGCAACTAGTGATGCGCCCAGCTTGCGGAGGGTTTTCTTCTGCATTCAGTTATCTCCTTAGTAGTAGTAATTAACTGCTCGTCGAAGAACTCAAGATTTTCTTATCTGCCTCCGATTTCCTGTAGGGACATGTCGAGCCACAGGACTGACGGATAACAAGATTGGAATCAACCTTGAGTTGCTTAGGGGGAAATTGGTAACCATCTCTAATCCGTTCTAGCAACGTTGACATCGCCAACGCGCCTTGCAGGTGGGCATCTCGCGAGATGACCGTTAGAGGAGGGTCCACCAAATCTGATAGTTCGTGATCATCAAAACCTATGACCGCTATTTCATCTGGCACATTAACCTTAGATTCCTTTAGCGCCTTAAGCGCACCAATTGTCATCAGGTTGTTGCCTACAAATACCGCCGTCGGGCGCCTCTTGAGCGCTAGTAATCCCATCATCGCCTGATATCCGCCCAGCACAGTGAAATCGGATTCAACATAGTAATCATGGTTCTTTTCAATCTTGGCTTTTTTAAGAGCCGCTAGAAAACCCTCTGTGCGACCCTTTCCTGGAGTTGATGCAGCAGGCCCAGCAATATGAGCAATCGCTGTATGTCCATGATCTATCAAATGCTTTGTGGCTATTGCTGCCCCTGTTTGATTATCAGCTAACACTGAATCAAAACCACGCAGATTTTTGATGACTCTATCGACAAAGACAACTGGAAATGAATAATCCGCAAATTCTTTAATTACATCTGTGTCTTCTTTGGCAGGAACATAAATCAATCCATCAACCCGACCGCTCAATCTGCGGATGGCGGCTTCCTCTTTTTCCGGATCATCTCCAGTTGAAATCAGCTGCAACATGTAATCATCGCCAGCGGCAACTTCAGCTCCACGGACTATTGCTGCAAAAAATGGGTTTGTGACATCAGGAACTATGACCGCCACCATTCCAGTTTTTCCTGACTTCAGATTTCGGGCCATGATGTTGGGCCGGTAATTCAAATCCTTTATAGCTTTTTTGATTGACTCGGAGTTGCGGACTTTAAATCCACTTAAGTATCGGGAGACAGTTGATTCAGAGACGCCAACTTTCTTGGCTACATCTGAAATTGTCGCGTTGGACATTTCTGCTCCCCAAAAGCTAGTAACTCATCTTTAGCAAATTGCTAAAAACGATTGCAGATAACTTATCGCTTGGAGTATCGTCCCGTCTAGAACCCTCCCTCCAGAGAAGTCAGGTGTCTATGTCGCCCATTGATGAAAATTCCACGCCTGAGATAGTGGTCGTAGGCAGCACGATGATCGACATGATCGCCTACTCCCAAAAAATCCCCAGCGCCGGCGAAACTGTGATTGGAGACTCATTTTCTCTCGGATTTGGCGGCAAGGGTGCGAATCAGGCGGTTATGGCTAGCCGTTTGGGTGCCAAGGTCTCGATGGTAAACACCTTGGGCGATGATGTTTTTGGGGAAACTACGCTACAAAACTTCCAAGAGCAGGGAATCGACACCACCTTTGTAGCCCGGGTCTCCGGAGCCAGCGGAGTCGCCCCAATCTGGGTTGAGCCCAGCGGCACTAATCGGATTATCTGTGTTCCGGGTGCCAATAACGCGATGACGGTACAACAGGCGCAACAGGCAATCTCTGCGCTGCCCAAGGCAAAGGTAGTTATTGGACAGCTCGAGATTCCTCAGGAGGTTACCAGCGCCGCATTCCGACAGGCCCGCGGCATGGGAATTAGAACAATTTTGAATCCAGCTCCTTTTGCTCCATTAACGCCAGAGTTAATTTCTCTTTGCGACTGGATAATTCCAAACGAGACTGAGTTTGCCGGTCTAAATCCTGATGGTAAGCAACCTGATAATGAGGTTGAAATATTGAAAGTAGCAAAACTACTTGGCTGCAACTTCGTGGTCACCTTAGGAGAAAAGGGTGCTGCTTACACCGATAACAACGGCAAAGTAATTTATGTTTCAGCCCCCAAAGTTAATGCTATTGATTCAACCGGAGCTGGAGATTCTTTTGTTGGCGCCTTTGCCTTTGGACTGGCTTCTGGCCTTACGGTAGAAAAATCTGTACAGCTGGGATGTGCTTGTGCCTCTGACAGCGTTACCCGCAAAGGGACTCAATCCTCTTATCCCAGCAAAGCAGAAGCTGCCAACTTACTTAAGAACTTATCTTGATTTCGGGCTAGCTAAAAACTTTTTTACCTCAAGGTTGATTCGGTCTCGTTGAGATTTGCTAAGTGCAGCTGCCATTGTGAATGAAACTCCGGAATTTCTTAAGCTGTACTCCCGACCGTAAATGCCATCTATTTCATCAATTACATCAATTATGGCCCGCCCCTTTAGTGCCGCGGCCACCAATTGATTAATCGGTCGAGCGAGATTCTTATTTATCGATGCCAGAATAACTTTCTGCGCAGAGTTAAGCTCTGCAAAGTATTGATCCGGCCTCTCTACAATCAATTTCACCTGGTTGGGATAACTCTCCAGTGTTGCTGAGATAACTGAAGCATCACCATCCCAAGTGGAATAGCCAACATCAATCTTTCCTAAGCCAACTTTTAAATCAGATACCGAGTCCGGGTAAGGGATGTTTACCACCTTGATTTTCTTGCCGATGGCAGCCGCCCCAGCCTTAAAACCGGTAAACAACTCTGGTTCACTGCCTATAAATCCAATGCTTTTTCGCTTCGTGGATATTGCCGCAATCACTCCAGCTAGGTATGCACCATGATCTTCTCTGAAGTAGATATTAGAAACATTCATCTGTCCTATTGCTTTGTCATTTATCATCGCAAACTGAGTTTGCGGGTACTCCATAGAAACTCTACGCACTGTCTCCCGATATCCAGCTCCCACAGCGATAATCAAGTTATAGCCATTGTCAGCCAAAAATCTCAATCTCGACAAGCGATCGACTGGCGAACCATTAGTTGGTACCTCTCTAACAAATGGCTCAACTAGGTTGTATCGCTTCTTTGCATCGATCAACGCCTCATTAACAGCATCATTAAATGAGTTGTCGCCCAGAAAACCAATGTCATAAGCAACCGCCACCTTGGCTCCAGGATTGGCGTAACTGGTAGGCGAAAGCACCGACAGAGCCAAAGTAGTAGATAAGAGCAGAGACCGGAGCTTCATTTTTTTAACTCTTAATGTGCCGGTGGTACAAGACCCAGTGCAGAGTAGGTCTGCGCCAAAGTTTTTGCCGCAACATCTCGGGCCTTTTGACTGCCAACGGCTAGCAACTGCAGTAAGGCGGCCTCATCAGCCAGAAGCTCTTGAGTCTTCTGTCTTACCGGAGAAAAGAAATCGGTAACCACTTCAGCAACCGCTAACTTAAAATCACCATAACCCTTGCCGGCAAACTCATTTTCCAATTCAGGGATGGATTTCCCGCTAAGGGCAGAGTGGATAGTTAAGAGATTTGAGACCCCCGGCTTATTCTTTTCATCGAAAATAACCTCTTTGCCAGCGTCGGTTACCGCACTCTTAATCTTCTTAATATTTACATCAGCTGAATCCAAGATGTCGATTACACCGGCGTTTGATGCGGCAGATTTACTCATTTTGGCGGTGGGATCTTGTAGATCATTAATTTTCGCCGCGCTCTTCAAAATATGCGCCTCGGGAATTACAAAGGTTTGTCCATAACGAGAGTTGAAACGCTGTCCCAAATCACGGGTTAACTCAATATGTTGTCTTTGATCCTCACCAACTGGAACTAAGTTGGCCTGATAGAGCATGATGTCTGCCGCCTGCAAAATCGGATAGGTAAATAAACCCACTACCGTGCGATCCGCACCGCTCTTCTGTGATTTATCTTTGAACTGTGTCATTCGGCTCGCTTCGCCGAAACCAGCAATGCACTCTAAAACCCAACCTAGTTGATTGTGTTCTGGCACATGAGATTGAATAAATAATGTGCACTTCTCTGGGTCTAGGCCCAATGCGATTAGCTGTGCCGCAGCTATCAAGGTGCGACGACGCAGTACCGCCGGCTCAGTTTCAACTGTCAGCGCATGTAGATCAACTACGCAATAAAAAGCATCATGAGAATTCTGTAACTCGACCCATTGCCGGACCGCGCCCAAATAATTTCCTAGATGGAAAGATTCTGCGGTGGGCTGAATCCCAGATAACACGCGCTTCATTGGGTTATCTTCTCAATTATTTTTGGAATCTGTCTGATTTATCTCAGGGTGGTCCTGTTCCCGAGATAACAACAAAGTTCCCACACGCTTACCCTCCATGCTCAACACCGTCAAACGGGCGCCTTCAACATGGAGTACATCATTGATCTCTGGAATTCGACCTAAAGAGTGCATCACATAACCGCTGAGAGTTTCATAGGGACCCTCCGGAATTTCAACGCCGGTCTGCTCCGCCAAATCCTCTAAAGAAATTAAGCCATCAATCTCATAATCACCAGAGCGAGTTTGATTAGAAACCTCTGCGGTCTGATCATCATATTCATCATGAATATCTCCGATAAGAGTCTCAACTAGATCCTCCATGGTGACGATTCCATCGGTTCCGCCATACTCATCCAGGACGATAGCTATTTGCTGGCGCTGGGTGCGCATCTCAGAAAGAGCGGGCAAGACACCTTTTGTGCCCGGCAAGAAAACAATCTCACGGACAAAGTTGACAATCGGTTTGTTACTGCCGGCAACCTCTGGATCCATCAAATCTCTAACATGTATAAATCCGATTACCTCATCACTAGTTCCACGAACTACTGGATAACGAGAATGGGCTTTCTCAACCGCAACACGGATCGCCTCAGCCACAGTGAGATTGCCATCTAGAAAATCAACTTCGGTGCGCGGAACCATGACTTCATGCACCTGTCGCTCGCTCGCGTTGAAAACCTCTTCAACAATATCGCGCTCTTCCTCAGTTAATGCCTTGTGACCAGTTACTAAATCAACTAGCTCCTCTTCAGACATATCCTCGCGCGAGGCTTTTGGATCAACACCAAAGATACGCAGCACAAAATCCGAGGAGTGAGAGAGAATCCAAATTAGCGGTCGGAAGAGTCTTGCTGTAATTGAAACCGGCGTAGCAACTAAAAGTGCGATCTTCTCGGTTGAATGCAAAGCTAAACGTTTTGGAACAAGTTCGCCAAACACTAAAGAAAAGTAAGCGATCACTAAAGTTAATCCGATTAAGGAAAGTGTTTCGCTGACCCCTTGACTTAGACCCAGCTCCACCAAACGTGGGATTACATAATTTCCCAATCGCTCGGCGCCAAAAGCTGCTGATAGAAATCCGCTTAGGGTCACACCTACTTGCACCGCAGCTAGAAAACGGTTTGGGCTGGAGGCCAATGAAGCCACACGGGCACCCCGCTTGCCGCGCTCGGCTAATGCCTTGACCTGGCCCTCGCGCAACGAGATCAAAGCAATCTCGGCTGCGACAAATATCGAGGCTAGGAAAATAAAAAAGAGAACAACGCCAAGATCTAGCGCAAACCCTCCGAGGTTGAAGGCAGGGATGCTGGCTTGAGCACCATCAGGGTCCATAAGGTGGCCTAGGTTATAAGAAGCAGGGCTGTGCTGGCTAAAAAAACCTCTCCACCCCCTTCCCTCACGCTCAACTCACGCGTAGCCTTCGGCGCAGCCACAGCGATGTGGACTTACTTCATCCAACGGAACGTCGGGCACGTACCTGCCCGGAGAAGGAAGAGAAAAATGGCATCAGTTGTATTTAAAGATGCATCACGCATCTATCCAGGAACCACAACCCCTGCAGTCGATAAGTTGAATCTCACCGTTAATGATGGTGAGTTTTTGGTTTTAGTCGGACCATCTGGTTGCGGTAAATCAACATCACTTCGCATGCTTGCCGGACTCGAGGAGATCGATAACGGTGCAATTTTTATTGGTGATCGTGATGTAACAAATGTTGCACCAAAGGATCGCGATATCGCGATGGTGTTCCAGTCATATGCGCTTTATCCACACATGACAGTTGCCGAGAACATGGGCTTTGCACTCAAGATTGCTGGCGTATCTAAGGAGGAACGTGATCGCCGAGTTCTAGAGGCGGCAAAGTTGCTTGATCTCGAACCATATCTAGAGCGCAAACCAAAGGCGCTATCTGGTGGTCAACGTCAACGTGTAGCTATGGGACGAGCAATTGTTCGCGAACCACAGGTCTTCTTGATGGATGAACCGCTGTCTAACCTTGATGCCAAATTACGTGTTGCAACCCGTACTCAAATTGCGGCCCTACAACGCCGACTAGGAATTACTACCGTTTATGTAACACATGATCAGGTAGAAGCTATGACAATGGGTGATCGAGTAGCTGTCCTTAAAGATGGTTTACTACAACAGGTCGATACCCCAAGAAATCTTTATGACAACCCTGCCAACGCTTTCGTTGCTGGATTTATTGGCTCCCCTGCGATGAATCTTTTGATCGCTCCGGTATCTGGTGGCAAAGCAAAACTTGGTGGTCTCGAGATAGATGTTCCAGCCTCCGCTGGTTCTTCAGTAATCGTTGGTATCCGTCCAGAAGGATTTACCCCAGCCTCTAAGGGCTTTGATATTCAGGTTGAAGTTGTTGAAGAGCTTGGTGCCGATGCATTTGTCTACGGCAAGCCAGCTGATTCATCACTGAAGTTTGCTAACGCATCTGATGAAGGAGCACAGGTTATTGTGCGTTGGGATCCAAAGAATCCTCCGAAGTCAGGTCAGACCGTAACCGTCTCTGCAAAGGGCGATGCGGTTCATCTATTCAACGTTGCCGACGGCAAGCGTCTGAAATAAATAGAGATCAAAAATGCCCCCGATTTCTCGGGGGCATTTTTATTGCATGCTTAATTAGAGATTTACTTCATAGCCTTCTGTAGATTCTCATCAATCGCAGATAGGAACTCCTGGGTATTTAGCCAAGGTGCATCCTCGCTGATTAGTAACGCAAGATCCTTTGTCATCTTTCCGCTCTCAACGGTTTCGATGCATACCCGCTCTAGAGTCGCAGCAAACTTTGCTAGCTCTGGGGTGTTGTCCAACTTAGCGCGATGCTGTAGACCTTGGGTCCAAGCAAAGATAGATGCGATTGGATTTGTTGAGGTTGCTTTACCGGCTTGGTGATCACGGTAGTGACGGGTAACAGTGCCGTGCGCCGCTTCTGCTTCAACAGTGCGTCCATCTGGAGACATCAGAACTGAGGTCATCAAGCCCAACGATCCATAACCCTGCGCAACGGTGTCTGATTGAACATCGCCATCGTAATTCTTGCAGGCCCAGATGTAGCCACCTTCCCAACGCAATGAAGTTGCAACCATGTCATCAATTAAGCGGTGGTCGTACTCCAAACCAAGTTTGTCAAACTCCGCCTTGAACTCATTTTCAAAAATCTCGGCGAAGATATCTTTGAAACGGCCATCATAAGCTTTAAGAATTGTGTTCTTGGTTGATAGATACACCGGATACTTGCGCGCTATTCCATAATTAAATGAGGCACGGGCAAAATCTCTAATGGAGTCATCGAGGTTGTACATCGCCATAGCAACACCAGAGCTCTTGAAATCAAAAACATTGAACTCCATTGGCTTTGAGCCATCTTCTGGCGTGAAGGTTACCGTTAGTTTTCCGGCGCCCGGAACACGGAAATCTGTAGCACGGTATTGATCACCAAAAGCGTGACGACCAATCACGATTGGCTTGCTCCAATGCGGAACTAACCTGGGAACATTTTTAATAATAATTGGCTCACGGAAGATAACTCCACCCAAAATGTTGCGGATAGTTCCATTCGGTGACTTCCACATCTGCTTTAGACCAAACTCTTTAACACGTGCCTCATCCGGCGTAATGGTTGCGCACTTAACTCCAACGCCATGCTTCTGAATCGCATGAGCCGAGTCGATTGTTACCTGATCATTTGTAGCGTCGCGGTGTTGAATTCCAAGGTCGTAGTACTCCAGATTGATATCTAGATAAGGCAAAATCAATTGTTTCTTGATGAAATCCCAGATAATTCGGGTCATTTCATCGCCATCAAGCTCGACGACGGTTCCCTGCACTTTGATCTTGCTCATCTAGGTACCTTTCTTAACTAGTTATTTCTAGAGATCCTTAACATCTGCTTGTTTTGCTCTTACCGCTTCAGCAGCCACCTTGAGTTCCGCTAACTCTGAATCAGTGAGATTTCCAGCAACAACTTTTTTAACTCCGGAACGACCGACTTCCGCCTCTACTCCCAGATAAACACCAGAGATTCCATACTCTCCATCGACCCAAGCACAGACCGGCATCACCTCACCAGTGTCTTGAATAACAGCACGTGCCATGCGGGCCGCAGCGGCAGATGGCGCATAGTAAGCAGAGCCTGTTTTTAACAACGCAACTACCTCTGCCCCACCATTACGGGTTCTGGTTACTAACTCTTCAATCTCTGCGGCACTCAATTTCTCAGAGAGTGGCTTTCCATCGACGGTACAACGACTTGGAACTGGAACCATGGTGTCGCCATGACTTCCCAAAGTCAGAGTTTTAACTGAGGCAACTGGAACATTTAATTTTTCAGCTACAAAGTGAGTGAATCGTGCAGTGTCTAACATTCCAGCCTGTCCCATAACACGGTGGTGTGGGAACTGTGATGCGATTTGTGCCAGCGCTGTCATTTCATCTAACGGGTTTGAAACAACTATGAGCACTGCGTTCGGTGAATGCTTAGCAATATTTTCTGCAACGCCGCGAACAATCCCAGCGTTAACCCCAATTAAATCCATTCTGCTCATACCAGGCTTGCGCGGTAAACCAGCGGTAATTACAACAACATCAGAGTTAGCGGTCGCTTCATAACCCTGTCCATCAGCGGTGGTAGTTGCACCAACTACTTTGGTTTCAAAACCTTCGATTGATCTTGATTGATTGATGTCTAATGCCAAACCCTCTGGCTTGCCTTCTACGATGTCGGTCAAGACAACGGTTTCGAAAATGTTGTATTCAGCTAGACGCAAGGCGGTTGTGGAGCCATAGAAACCAGCGCCAACTACAGTGACTTTTCCAGATCTGCTCATGGCGCGAAACCTACCTTCTAGCGTCGGGGTAGCGCCAATGCGATTGTTATCAGGGACACAAATAACACGGCGGGGATGATTTTTTCGCTGGTCCGCATCTGTCGGAAATCTGGGGTCACAAATAAAGCTAGGGCCGTGGCAATGGAAAGTGCGCCAGCTCTAACCGATACAAATATCCCAATGATGATTCCAACAACCCCGATTAAGTAGGAAACTCGCTTCACAATTTGGCCTGCGCGATATGCAAAATATTATTGAGTAACATCGCTCGAGTCATAGGTCCCACTCCACCAGGCATCGGGGTTATGGCAGAGGCAACCTGCGCAACAGCAGGATGAACATCTCCCTGTAAACCACTTTGGGTTCTAGTGATTCCAACATCTACAACTACCGCACCTGATTTGACCATATCTGCAGTTAGGAAATGAGATTTTCCAATTGCCGCAATCACAATATCTGCTCTCTTGGTGTGAGCTGGTAAATCTTTTGATCCGGTATGCAGATTGGTTACCGTCGCATTTATCTCTTTGCTGTTTAACATTAAAGACAAAGGACGTCCAACCGTCGTACCTCTTCCAATAATCGCGACATCTTTTCCAGACCAGGAAATATCGTTGTGTTTCAATAACTCGATGATTCCACTTGGCGTGCAGGGCCTTGGTGCTGGTTGATTGAGGACCAATCTACCTAAATTAATGGGATGCAAACCATCGGCATCTTTATCTGGATCTATAGCTTCCAAAATAACATTGGTATCAATGGTGTTAGGCAGTGGCAATTGAACAATGTAGCCGGTGCACTCCTTGGCTTCATTTAAATCATTTATAGCTTTAAGTACATCATGCTGTGTGGCGCTGGCAGGTAAATCTATTCGAATGGAGTTGATTCCAACTTCTGCACAATCTCTATGCTTTCCATTTACATATGCGTGTGAGCCAGGGTCATCACCAACCAAGACCGTGCCCAACCCTGGTTTATTGGCCAAGCCCTTTACCTGCTGTGCTATCTGAGTTTTTATTGAATTGGCGCATAACTTGCCATCAATAGTTCGCGCCATAGTCATAAAGGTAATTTTAGTGTGAGAAATGACGCTGGCCGGTCAAATACATCGTTACTCCGGCGGCTTGAGCAGCAGCGATCACCGCATCATCTTTCAAGCTGCCTCCTGGATGGACAATTGCAGCTACTCCAGATGCGATTAAGGCTTCAACACCATCTGGAAACGGAAAGAATCCGTCACTGGCGGCAACGCTTCCTGAAAGCTTTGATTTGTTGAACTCATGAGCTTTAGAAATAGCCAACCGTGCCGCATCCACCCTGCTTACACTGCCCGCGCCAATTCCAATAGCGGCGCCATCTTTAACAAGCGCTACCGCATTGCTCCGCGCTTTTCCAGCGATACGCCAGGCCAGCAGTAGATCTGTCGCGGTTTTTTCATCAGCGGCGGCACCAGAAACAAGTTGCCAATTCTCAAATCTATCCC
>JBJOIM010000009.1:0-19029 GCA_046047175.1 Actinomycetota bacterium
TATCCCAACTCATGAAGCATGGTTGAAATCTGATCATTTGATGGACCAATATGACGATCTACAAACTCTCCCCTAGCCATGGCGAGAAGAATAAGGGTTTGTGGTGCTTTATGCCCCGCGTAATTTACGACGCGCTGCTAATTCATCATTGGTATTAGCTTGGCTTACTGCAGAACCATCCTGCAGATTTTCAGCCTGTAGATGAGAGAGAGAACCCTCGACCTCATTCCAAACTTTGCCAATTGCAATTCCAAAGACACCTTGCCCGCCTTGCAATAGATCAAAAATCTCCTCAGAGTTCGTGCATTCATAAATGGAAGAACCATCGCTCATCAATGTGATGCGGGCTAAATCATCAACACCGCGCTCCCGTAGATGAGTCACGGCAGTTCGAATATTTTGTAAAGAAACCCCAGTATCAAGTAACCGCTTAACAATCTTCAAAACCAAAATATCTTTAAAACCATATAAACGAGCGGAGCCAGATCCAGCCGCTCCCCTTACAGTTGGCTCCACCAAACCAGTTCGGGCCCAGTAATCCAATTGGCGATAAGAGATTCCAGCAGCCGCACAGGCCGATGCACCTCGATAACCCAACTCCAGGGTCTCTGAACCGCTCATGAGGGGAAGCCTCGCATATCTACTCGAAATACAGGGATAGGAGCTAAAGGTAGAACCGCCATGACCGGTATTCAACAACCAACACACTTGAAACCTAAACTAGAGGTTTAGAGTTCTACCCTGCAAAATCCTCGGGAGAGATTTGATCTAGGAACTCTTTGAAACGTTCAACTTCATCTTCAGCCTGCTCCGGTAGTTCAATACCAGCATCCTCCAGCAGCGCTTCGCTTCCCAAAATTGGGGAGCCGGTTCGCAGGGCTAGAGCAATCGCATCACTGGGTCGTGCTGAAACCGCTACTCCCCCTTGTAGGTTCAGTACCGCGTAGAAGATTCCATCCCTCATCTCAGTTAAATGAACTGAATCCAGTGCAACGCCTAAACCTTCCAAGAGGTCCTTCATAAGATCATGGGTTAGTGGCCTTGGTGGGGTCACACCTTGTTGGGCAAAAGCGATTGCCGTGGCCTCTACAGCCCCCACCCAAATAGGCAAGAACCTTGAACCACCAATCTCCTTTAGCAGAACTATGGGTTGATTGGATGGCATCTCAACCCGCACCCCAATCACATCCAGGGCGTGGAAATTCATCGGGCTCGATTCAAACCAGAGCGAACCAGTGCCGCATGCAATCGGACGGAGAGCGAAGCAATTTCGCGGGAAACCTCTTGGGCCCGAGCTTTGGAGTCTGGATTTTTTTGTCGCAATAGCGGGGTAATAACCTGCTCCACTAATCCAACCTCGCGATCTGCCGCTGTCTTGAAAGCTCTCAAGTGTCTACCTTCGATACCGAAAGCAGAGATCTCTGAAACAACCTTTGCGACTGTTAGAGCATCGCCGTCGTAGTGACGACCTTTAATCTCCACCAAACCATAACTCTCCAACTCTGAAAGTTGCTCTTCCGAGATTCCCGAACTGCTCAATAACTCCTCACGAGATAAACGCATCTCGGTTTGCTCTACAAAAGCATTTGGCGAAATTGCGCCATCTACCGTTGCTAGACGAGCGATTGGAGCTGCACCTGGAGTTGGCGCGGGCTGAAGTCCACGATCCAAAGCATCCAAATTGTCTTTGATTACTTTCAAAGGAAGGTATTGGTCGCGTTGCGCGAGCAAGACATATCGCAACCGTTCTAAATCCGCTGTAGTGAATTTGCGGTAACCAGATGGCGTGCGCTGTGGTTCAATCAATCCTTCTGATTCAAGAAATCTAATCTTCGAAATCGTAACATCTGGAAACTCGGCACGAAGTTTTCCTAGAACCTCTCCAATACTTAAATATGCGCGGGCGGGAACACTCATCCTCTTACCTTTCCTCCAATGAAGAAGTGCATTTTGAACTTTCCAATATTTATTTCCATGCCATCAGACAAATTAGCTAGTGCCTCTACCTTGCCATTCACGTACGTGCCGTTGAGACTGCCCAAATCCTTAACCTGATAGCCATCACCCGTTCTTGAAATTTCGGCATGTTTACGTGAGACCGTTACATCATCGAGAAAAATATCGTTTTCCGGAGATCTTCCGATGGTTGTTAGAGAGGTATTGAGTAAGAACCGCGCTCCTCTTGAGGGACCGCTCAAAACTATCAACATCGCAGAGCCCTCTGGGAGTGCACCGATGACATCTTTTTCAGCTTGAGTCGCTTTTTCCAGGAGGGCTGATGAATCCTCCGATACGGAGCGCAAGCCGGCGAGATGAATAGTTGTGGTTAGATCATTCTTAACCACTTTCTTCTCCACTACTTCACTCCCCTTCAATTTCAACCTAACCTTTACGTTGAGGCTGACACTAGGGTTTAGACAGGGGGTGAGTCAAGCGGGCAAATCAGGAAATTAGTGAGTTATATCCAGCGCTATCTAACAGGGATGAGAGCTCCGATTCTGAAGAAATTTCAACCTCGTAAATCCAACCGGCGCCATACGGATCTTGGTTAAGGGTTTCTGGCGCAGAATCCAAATCTTGATTGACGGAAACAACAACTCCACTAAGTGGAGCATAAATCTCCGAAACGCTCTTGGTTGACTCCACTTCGCCGCAAACCTTTCCTTGGCTATGCGTGTCTCCAACCTTGGGTAGTTGAATATAGACAATGTCGCCTAAAGCGCTTTGTGCGTAATCGGTGATACCCACCTTGAAACGATTGGTGCCACTAGCCTGAATCCATTCATGATCCTTGGTGTATTTCAATTCTGAAGGAACTAGCGACATCTCATCTCCTTGTGTTGTTTTTCTTTACTCTTCTTATCTATGACCAGCTAGAAGTTTAAACCCCGAACGAGCGTAACCGATGCCGGTCCAGAGGTATAACGCAATCCCCCATCCGGCGAAGCTCCATCCGAAAACAAAGGCCAGGTCGGCACCGATACCAGAGATTGATTTTGTTAATAGTAAGAGCGGCAAGGCATACAAAAGGTTAAAGGTTGCGGCCTTTCCTAAATAGGTTACCTTCCAAGGTCCATGACCTTTGTTTTTAAGAAGTACAAGCAGGACCGCCAAGAAAAGGTCTCTGGCTAAAATTGAAATTAACACAAAGACCGGCACGACCTCAGTTGCGTACATAGCGATCAGAACAGTGATGATGTAGAGACGATCCACCGCTGGATCCATCAACTCCCCAAAGCGAGACTCCTGACCCCATGCTCTGGCCAACTTGCCATCAAAGTAATCAGTGGCGCCGGCAACCATAAGTACAAAAACCGCCCAGGTTAATTGTTCTGTTGCCAGGACCAGCCAGAGAAATAACGGGACCCCAGCCGCACGTAATGCGGTCAACAGATTTGGAATGGTTAACACGTCGGGACGACAGGATTTGAACCTGCGACCACCAGACCCCCAGCCTGGTGCGCTACCAAGCTGCGCTACGTCCCGTAAAGCTTGTCAGGCGGAGCCGATACTAGCGTTCACGTATACGAACTGAGACCCTGATGGGAGAACCGGTGAAACCAAACTCCTCCCGCAATCTACGTTCGATAAATCGCCGGTAGGAGGCTTCGAGAAACTCAGTTGCGAAGATAACAAAGGTGGGCGGTGCAATTCCCGCCTGGGTTGCAAAGAGAATCTTTGGCTGCTTTCCACCACGGATTGGCGGTGGATTACTACCTATTAATTGACCAAGGAATGAGTTCAACTTTGCCGTTGGGATTCGCTTCTCCCAGCTTTCTAAAGCCTTTTCAATCGCAGGCAGCAACCTGTCCTTATGCCATCCAGTCTTGGCTGAGATATTTACCCGGGCCGCCCATTCCACCTGATCGAAGTTTCGTTCGCTCTCTTTATCCAGCGACACTCGGCGATCCTCATCTACCAAATCCCACTTATTCATACCAATCACTAAAGCTTTACCGGAGTCTTCGACCATCGAAATTATTCGCAGGTCCTGCTCCGTGATCGGAACCGAAGCGTCGATGACCATAATGACAACTTCAGCATTTTCTATTGCCCGTTCGGTTCGCAATGTTGCGTAGTAATCCGAGCCGGAGGCTTGATGTGCCCTCCTGCGAATTCCTGCTGTGTCTATGAATCTCCAAGTAGTGTCATCAATATCAATTAACTCATCTATTGGATCTCTAGTGGTGCCTTCTGCATCATCAACCAGAGCGCGAACTGAGCCAGCAAATGAGTTTAGCAAACTGCTTTTGCCAACATTTGGTCTACCTACAATTGCAACTCTTCTAAAACCATCATCTACTCGGCTTTGCCCAACCTCAGGCAATCTCTTAACAATTTCATCAAGGAGATCACCACTACCTCGACCATGAGCCGCGGAAATGAAATACGGTTCGCCCAGTCCAAGGTTCCATAAAGAATGAGCCTCAAGCTCATCCTTTTCGCTATCAACTTTATTGGCGATTAACATGACTGGTTTCTTGCTTTTTCGCAGAACAGAAATCAATGCGTCATCATCAGATTGCTGACCGACCTGAGCATCGACAACAAATAGCACCAGATCCGCGTCCACTATTGCCGACTCGGCAGCTTCCGATATTTTTAACGCAATACCCTCTGAGGTGGGCTCCCAACCTCCAGTATCTACTACGAAAAAGGATTTCCCATTCCACTCCGCCTCGTAGGACACCCGATCTCGGGTAACACCAGGGACATCTTCAATAATCGCTTCTCTTGATCCGATAATTCGATTTACCAATGTTGATTTTCCAACATTCGGCCGGCCCACAATTACCACTTTTGGTAGCCCGATAAGAGAGCGCTGTTTGAGGATATTCCAGATGTATTCAACAGTTTCATCAAGGGTTAAATCTGTGGAATCCACAACAATTGCATCCTCGGCTTTTTTGAGCGGAGATGTCGCGCGATTCGAATCATGTTCATCCCTTCTACTTAGGGACTCTGCAACCTGCGTTTTGCCCGGCGATGCGATGTTTTTCTCTTGATTCTCTAAATCTCTTCTTATTGCTCTGGCATTTATATCAGCTTGCAACCAAATCTTTAGCTGCGCGTTAGGCGCTACTACCGTACCGATATCTCTACCTTCAACCACTATTCCATTTTTTGCGCTATCAATGATTTTCCTCTGAAGCGTTAGTAAATGTGCACGAAGTTCTGGCCATGCTGAAATTCGACTGACCGCCGAAGTTACCTCTGCTTCTCGTATCTCTTGTGAAATATCTATTCCCCCACAAAGAGTGATTGCGTTATCTGGATCTGTTTTAAAAACGATTGGAGATTTCTCGAGCGCAGCAACAAGTTGTGCAGGTTCAACAATGGCATCACGGATTGCCAACCAGGTGGCAGCTCTATAAAGAGCGCCAGTATCTAGATACAACCAACCGGCTTTTCTAGCGATTGCTTTAGAGGTCGATGATTTGCCAGAACCACTTGGTCCATCCATCGCAACAACAATTGTCATCGCTGATGCACCTTCCAGTCCTTCGATTCAAGATGCGAACGCACTTTAATTGCATCTTCAGGTGAAAACGCCAATGTAATTAAACCAGTAAATTGACCAGGAGAATGTTCTATCGAGAGATCCTCGATATTTGCACCGATTGATGCACATTCGTTAAATAATTTGCTTAATGCACCGGGCTCATCCTTAATTACGATTAATAAATACTCGTAATTTCTTGGTTTGGCTCCATGCTTTCCGGAAACTAAAGAACGACCATCATTGCCGGATTTGAATACTTCACGAATTGACTCATCTTGGACTTCCAAAATGGCGGACTTGAGTTGGGATAATTTGAGTTCAAATTTATGCAACGCCTGAGCTACGGCCTCTCGATTTTCCCGCAGAATCTCACTCCAAAGCGTTCCGCTACTGCCGGCGATTCGGGTCATATCCCGCAAACCTTGGCCCGCTAAAGAAACATCCTCTTCAGACTCCAAAATTGTTGCCGACAAGGAGGTACTCAAAATCTGGGGCAAATGGGAGATGTAGGCCATAACTTGATCATGTTGTTCTGGATCCATTTGATAGGGGGTAGCTCCCATCAACTTAACAAAATCAATCACATCTTCGACCACATCAGGAGAGGTTGATTTGGTTGCGGTTAGTATCCAAGCCCTGCCCTCAAATAGATCAGACTGGGCTGATGATGCTCCAGCAATCTCCCTTCCAGCCATGGGATGGGTACCGACAAAACGGTGATTTAGCCCCGTTAAACCTTCAACTTTTTGTACAAGGTTATTCTTAACTGAACCTATATCTATAAATATAGAGTTCGGATTCCTGCGAAATTCATCCTTGAGTACCTCGAGTGCGCTCATCGGCGGTGTAGCTATGACAACCAGCTCAATTGGATGACTCTCATTTGAGTTAAGTAGATACGGAGCAAGAAGATCTTTCGCCAAATTCAAATTAGCAGAGTTGGAATCATCTAGCTCTAGCTTGATTCCAAGTTGACCGGCACGTAACGCTATAGAGGTACCTATTAAGCCGGTTCCTACTATCCGAAGGCTCTTTATCTGCCTCATTATTGTGCGATATCTCGACGCAGGGCTACCGCTCCCCTTAAATAAACATGGGAGATCTGATCCTTACCAAGTTCAGTCTCGCAGTGAATCAGAGTTCGGATGGTACGAGGCAAGCTCCCGGGAACATTCATTTCTACAGCGCAAAGAAGTGGAACTGCGCCAAGCCCCATCTCTCGGGCATAGGCGGCAGGAAAATCGCTGACCAGATCAGGGGTGCAGGTAAAGATGACCGAAACTAAATCCTGGGGTGTAAGTTGGTTTTTGGCCAAAAGGGTTGACATTAATTCGATAACTGCGGTTCGCATCTCCCGTTGAGAGTCGACATCAATCTGGATCGCTCCTCTTATCGCCCGCAAACTCATTGGCAGATTTTACCTATCTCTCCGATAGTTCGTTGATATATATGAAGCGTTTTATCGATTTATTAAGAAAGCAGTCTCTCGCTGGGAACAAAATATCGACATTACCCGCGACAACTCCTCCTCTGTGATTAATATCGACAAATAGATATCCATCACTCATGCCGTGCTCAGCATTGTCGACAAATGGCTTTTACCCCTTGGCCCGATTATCGATAAACCAATTTATAGGTATTCTGAAAATCGATTTATTTTTTAAACATTAAAACTTTAAAACCTTTAAACCATTTAAAGATTTACTATCTCTTCGCTCTGCAAAGCTCTCCATCTAGCCACAGGCAACTCCCCGAGCCGAACCGAGCCGATGGCGGTGCGAACTAATCGCTCCACGGGGTTTCCAAGTGAGTCGAAGATTCTTCGAACAATCTGATTACGACCCTCATGGATAACCAGCTCAATCCAAGCCCCTCTTCTCTCAACTGAGATCGGCTTGGCTAATCCATCCTCGAGCGCCACACCTTTTTTCAACTGCTCCAATTGCTTGTTACTCACTTCTTCATCACATAAGACCAAATAGGTTTTTCTTACCCCAAAAGAGGGGTGGGTGGCTTCATGAGCCCACTGACCATCATTGGTCAGGATGATAAGCCCCTCACTTTCCTTATCCAATCGACCTACATGAAATAGACGTTCATTAAAGCTGCCAAAGTAATCGGCTAGGCAGGGTCGGTTCTCTGGGTCTGACATGGTAGACAAAACGCCCTTAGGTTTATGAAATGCGATGTATGTTTTAGTCTTTTTCAAACTAATTAACTCATTATCAACTTCAACTTGATGGTTTATCGGGTCAATTTTGGTACCAAGAGTGCGAATTATCCTGCCGTCAACCTTTACCCGACCCGCGAGGATTAGCTCCTCGCATGCTCTACGACTGGCAACACCGCTATCAGCCATGAATTTCTGCAGCCGAATCTGAGTTGGAGAATCCTCTGATTTTTTTGATTGGTTAGCCATCCGAGCAAGTGTACGTTACTCAGTTAGGGAAGCTATAACCTCATCCAATCCATCGACATCTGGCAGGAACGGCGCCAAAGCGGGCAGATCCTCGACTCGATTAACCCCAATACGCTCTAAGAAGTAATGGGTGGTTCGATAAAGAATTGCGCCAGTTTCATTCTCAACACCGCACTCCTCGACCAATCCCCTGGTTACCAAGGTTTTCATTACCGCCTCAACATTCACTCCACGAATCGCCGATACACGTGCTCTGGAGATTGGTTGGCGATAGGCAATTACCGCCAATGTCTCCAAAGCAGCTTGAGTTAACTTGGCCTGCTGGCCATCCAAAACGAATTTCTCCACGAGCGGGGCTAGATCTGGATGGCTATAGAAACGCCATCCGCCAGCTATCTGCTTGAGTGCAAAACCACGGTTTTCCGCCTCATATTGGGCGCTTAGCGCGTGAAGTGTCTCGAGGACCTGTTCTGTAGGGAGCTCAATAATCTGGGCTAATACCAGCTCTGAGACGGGTTCTTCGACCACCATCAAAATTGCCTCTACTGAGCGTGCAATCTCCGAGTTACTCATTCTCCCCGCCTTCTAGCTCCTGATTTGAGTCCTTATCCGCTGAAATCTCCTGTGCGATTCGATCAAACTCATCGCTTACGTTGATCTCGCCAGCCTCTGAGCCGGTCCAAGTTATCTGGAGCTCTCCTAAAGCAACTACCTGCTCAAACCTCACCGATCCATCCTTATATAGCTCCAAAAGAGCAAGGAAACGAGCAACGACCACCAGGGTGTTTTCTGCGTCCGAAACAAGAGAGCGAAAACTCATTGTTTTTTGCCGTCTAAGTGAGCTAACCACGTTGAGTGCTTCAGCAGCGACGCTCACTAAAGGCAAGTGAAGGTGTTCAACTGAGAGTGTCGGGGCGCTCTTAGGGGTCAAAACTCGATTTGCGATGGCAGCGAAACGTTCTGGAGTTACGCCGATTAGCACCTCTGGAAGCAAGGCTGAGAACACTGGATCTAGGGCAACTGAGCGGGCAAAGCTGCGCTCTTGCTGGGCAATCCGGTCTTCCAGAATTCCGGCAATCTCCTTGAATGCTCTGTACTGAAGCAATCGGGCAAATAACAGGTCTCGCGCTTCTAGAAGCGCCAGATCCTCTTCATCCTCTATTTCACCGGATGGCAATAGCCGTGCCGCTTTAAGGTCCAGCAAAGTAGCGGCAACCACTAAGAATTCAGTGGCTTGATCCAGCTGCCAACCAGCCTCTGTTTTTTCTAACTCGCGGATATAGGAAATAAACTCATCGGTTACGGTAGCGATCGCGACATCAGTGATATCCATGCGATGCCTGGAAATAAGTTGTAACAGGAGATCAAATGGGCCATCGAAATTATCTAAATGAACCGAAAATCCAGCAACTCTTCCCTCGCCGGAAACCGTTGTGGCACCGGCAATTGGTGGCAGAGAACCTAAAGTATTACTTGAGGGTTCTACATTTTCCTGTTTCATGATTGTCATACTCTACGCGTGTCGCTGCCGTATCACCTACAGCTCATGACTAAAGTCGCGGCATGGCAAAAAGTGCTTCAGAGATATCTCGATTGAACGCTAAATCGACATTATCTAAATTTGATTCAGAGATAGTAACTACCTCAATGGTGCTCGGCACCCCACAAAAAGATTTCCCAATTCCATCGCCGCTGACAGAGCATGGCAACGCAAAAATCATCTCAGTGGTCAACCAAAAAGGTGGAGTTGGAAAAACAACAACAACAATCAATCTTGGGGCTGCCTTCGCCGAGCTAGGACGAAGAGTTCTCCTAGTTGATTTTGATCCGCAGCATTCATTGTCGGTTGGCTTAAATGTATCGACAAGAGATCTTGAGGGTTCCATCTATAACCTAATGATGGATGAATCAACAAAAATAGAGGATTTCCTGCTTAAAACTAGCGTTCCTGGCATGGACATGATCCCTGCACATGAAGATCTCTCTGGCGCAGAAGGTGGTTTGGTTACTGTCATCGCCCGTGAAAAGATTTTGAAACGGGTACTTCAAACTGTGACAGATTTTTATGATGTCATTTTGATTGATTGCCAGCCATCATTGGGATTGTTAACTGTAAATGCCTTGACCGCATCTGATTGGGTATTGGTTCCTCTAGAGTGTGAGTACTTTGCATTGCGTGGAGTCGCGTTATTAGATGACATCATCAAAAAAGTGCAGGTCAATACCAATCCAGATTTACAGCTGCTTGGCATTCTGCCTACGATGTTTGATAGAAAAACCGTCCATAGCCGAGAAGTGCTAGAACGTATTTCTGAGGCGTTCCCAAACAAAATATTTGATACCACAATCGCCCGTACAGTTCGTTTCCCTGAAACAACTGTTGCTGGCGAACCGATTACCTCGTATGCCAGCGCTTCAATTGGTGCAGCTGCTTACCGTCGTTTAGCCAGAGAGATTATTGCCAATGGAGGTGTGCGATGAGTAGAAGGATCAGTTTGCCAGGTGCCGATGAGTTGTTTCGCAAAACAACTTTAAGTGCGGTTCCTGATCAATCCGTAGAAGAGGTTGAGATAGCGCATACAAATCGTCCAACTACCGCAACAACTACAACAGCAAAGCCAGCGGCGAAAAGCAGTGGAGTTAGACAAACCCCACGCCGTAGACCAACAGGTTTAGATAAATCTCCAACCGGTCGTGAAAAGCATGATGAAAAGATTACGGTTTATCTTTCACCTGAAGAGTTGTTTGATCTCGAACAAGCCAGATTGCATTTACGCGGCGATCTTGGACTTGCCGTAGATCGTGGTCGAATTGTTCGTGAAGCTCTTGCGATTGTTATTGCAGATCTCGAGTCAAAGGGTGATCAATCAATTATCGCTCGTCGCTTACGAGGGCGTTGAACTAACCCGCAGTTGATCTAGGGTGCGCGGCAATATAACTTTCGCGCAACTTATCTATCGTTACTAAGGTGTAGATCTGAGTAGTAGTTACTGAGGAGTGACCCAATAACTCCTGCACCACCCTTATGTCGGCTCCCCCATCCAAAAGATGGGTGGCAAAAGAATGTCTGAGGGAGTGGGGCGAAACCTCTCTGCCTATCTTTGCCCTATCAGCGCTGTCTTTAACTACCTGCCAACCACTTTGTCTAGATAACCGAGTTCCTAAACTCTCATTTATGAAGAGAGCTGAAACTGTTTTCTTCTTAAGCAAAACTGGTCGGGCACGAACTAAGTACTGGTCTAAAGCTTTTTGCGCATAGCTACCTAGGGGAACTAAACGCTCCTTGCCGCCTTTACCTTTTACCTTTACCGTAACCACTGCATCCTCGCTCTTCGATATATCACCAACATTGAGCGAAACAACCTCGCTGACGCGAGCACCTGTTGCATAAAGTACTTCAAGTATTGCCCGATTTCGGATTCCAATAATTGAGTCATCACAGGAGTTTATTAGTCGGGATACTTCATCAATTGTGAGGGCCTTTGGTAAACGCTTAGGAATCTTGGGCGGAAGATAATCCTTAACAAGGTTTGTGATTCCAGAATCCTTTTCCATGAACATGTACCAACTTCTAAGCGCTACTACTTTTCGCGCAAGGCTGGACTCTGACAACCCTCTGACCCGTAAATTCGCTACAAATTTAGAGACAAATTCTGCATCTACTCTCTCCAAGGCAACTTTAGACTCATCAAGAAACTCAAGAAAACTAATTATGTCCCGCCGGTAAGCATTAACTGTGTTTTTACTTAATCCTTTCTCAACCAGACAGTGGTTGAGAAAGGTTTGCAGTAAATCGCTATTAACCACGTTCTATTGCGGCTTTTATCAAACCGACAAAAAGAGGGTGTGGTTTCGTTGGGCGGGAACGAAACTCCGGATGAGCCTGAGTACCCACGTAATATGGGTGTTTCTCTTCAGGAAGCTCAACAAACTCAACCAAATGATTATCCGGCGAAGTTCCACTAAAGATTAATCCGGCCTTTGAGATCTGCTCCCGATAGGAGTTATTGACCTCGTATCTATGTCTATGCCGTTCTGAAATCTCCGAGCTGCCATAGGTTTTTGCAACAATTGAACCTTCGACAAGAATGGCTTTATATAAACCAAGACGCATACTGCCGCCCATATCAGCCTCGCCAGAGACAATCTTTTCTTGCCCCGCCATAGTCGCAATGACTGGGTCAGAGGTTGTTGGATCGAACTCAGCGCTATTGGCATTTTTTAGCCCCGCGAGATTTCTAGCTATTTCAATCACCATGCATTGCAATCCTAAGCACAGACCTAGGGTTGGGATCTTGTTCTCTCTAGCAAATTTCAAGGCACCCAATTTTCCTTCGATGCCTCTAACTCCGAAACCACCGGGCACGCATATGGCATCCAAATCTGCGAGATTGTTCTTTGCTCCGGCTTCGGTTTCGCAATCATCACTAACAATCCAATTGATCTCAACCTTTGCGTTATTCGCAAATCCTCCGGCACGCAAAGCTTCAGTTACCGAGAGGTAAGCATCAGGTAGATCAACATACTTACCAACTAAACCAACCTTGACGGTATGTGCTGGATTGTGCACCCGTTCTAGAAGAGCATCCCATTCCTGCCAGGCGACATCATTTGCTGGGAGTCCTAATCTTCTAACCAAGTAGGAGTCCAAGCCCTCTTTATGTAGCACCTTAGGAATGTCATAAATAGATGGCGCATCCACAGCAGCAACCACCGCTTCTTGATCCACATCGCACATCAAAGAGATCTTCTTCTTAACTGCTACCGGAATTTCTCTATCGGAACGAAGAACTACCGCATCTGGAGAGATACCGATGGAGCGTAGCGCCTGAACCGAATGCTGAGTTGGTTTTGTTTTCAACTCACCGGAAGGGCCGATGTAAGGAACTAAAGAAACATGTAGATAGAAGACATTTTCTCTACCCACCTCTTGTCTAATTTGTCGAGCTGCCTCTAAGAAAGGCAAGGATTCGATATCTCCAACCGTGCCACCGATCTCTGTTATAACTATGTCGATATCGGGAGCAGCCATCGCTTTCATGCGATCTTTAATTTCATTTGTTATGTGAGGAATCACCTGAACAGTGTCTCCGAGATACTCTCCCCGACGCTCCCTGGCAATAACACGGGAGTAAACCTGCCCAGTTGTCACATTGGCTGAACCATGCAGATTTGTATCGAGAAAACGTTCATAATGTCCGATATCCAAATCCGTCTCTGCGCCATCGTCAGTAACAAAAACCTCACCATGTTGGAATGGATTCATGGTTCCTGGATCTACATTTATGTAGGGATCTAGCTTTTGCATGGTCACTCGGAGGCCACGGGCACGTAATAACCGACCTAAACTGGATGCGGTTAGACCTTTGCCTAAACTTGAGGCGACTCCGCCGGTGACGAAAAGATGCTTGGTCACATGATTGGCGGTCATGGGTGGCGAACTTATCACGCCTTTACAGCTAAACGTAAATTCAATAGTTCGCGAGCGTGCTCTTGGGCGTGTTCTGAACCCTCTACTCCAGAAAGCATTCGGGCGATTTCCAACTCTCGCTCTGATTCAGAGATGGCGCGGATGGAACTCTCCGTTACCGCTCCATCGCTGTTCTTTTCAACCTTAATGTGATGATCTGCCCAGATTGCAACCTGCGGCAAGTGGGTTACCACTATGACCTGAGCCTCCTGCGCTAACGCCTTTAATCGCCTTCCTACATCTAATGCCGCTTTACCACCGACGCCAGCATCTACCTCATCAAAAATATATGTACCTACCGGATAGCTGTGAGCAATCACTACCTCTATCCCAAGCATTAACCGTGAGAGCTCACCACCGCTAGCAGCTTTTGCTATTGGTAGTAACTCCCCACCACTGTGCGCCGAAAACAAAATTTGAATTTCATCCAACCCTGAATTTTGCAGATCAGAGTCTGATTCCCCTGTACGTGAATTAACCTTTACATTCAATCTTGCCTTAGGCATCGCTAATAACTGCAACTCTTTTTCAACCTGTTTTGAAAACTCTATCGCTGCGGCACTTCTAATAGCAGTGACCCGATTCGCAACCTTTAGTAACGCGGCCCGTTTCTTTTCCAGCTCTTTTGCCAACTGCGCAATCCGATCATCTCCGCCATCAAGATCGCGAATCCTCTCTCCTGCTAGAACTCCGCGATCGATAGCCTCAAGGTAACTCTCCAGACGATCAGTAGAGGACCCATATTTTTTGGCAAAGCTCAACAATAATGAGCGTCGTTGTAATGCATTTTCTAAAGCATTTGGGTCGGCTTCCAGGCCATCTAAATAGCGCTGTAGATCCCCTGCCGCATCAATCAGGTTGAATAAGGACTCGGAGATGCGCTCCTGAATCTCATCTAGATATGGATCTTTCCCGCGTGCGCCCTGTAAGTATTTTTTGCTCACTTGCAGCGAATTTAATCCGCCTTGCTCTTCATGATTTAGCGCTTCGCTGGCCCCGGTTGCCGCAATTCTTAGCTCTTCAATTGAGCCCAGTTTCGAGATCAGATTATCTAACTCGGTTAGTTCCTCTTTGAGTGGTTTGATTTTCCGATACTCACTATCTAACTCGGAAAGCTCTTTAACCAATCTCTCCTTATCTCGAGAGGCTTTTGTTAACTCTTCAATCTGCATCTTCATGGACAGATACTCGTCAAGCTCTTCGCGATACTCTTTCAAAACGGGAGATATCTCAGAATCGCAGAAACTGTCGAGCACCTCACGCTGTTTGGCTGGTTTCGATAACACCTGATTAGCGTGCTGTCCATGCACCTCTATTAGGTGCTCCGATAACTCGCTGAGTATGGTTGCGGTTGTGCTGACACCGCTAACCATGGCACGACTTTTGCCATCTTTAGCTACATTGCGATTGAGAAGAACTCCGCCTTCCTCAATAATTACATCGTTATTCTCAAGTATCTGTTTTATTTCGATCGGCAACGGGTTTGGTAGTAAAAAGCTTCCCGCGGTGGTTAATCTTTCTTGTCCCGAGCGAACTAAGTCGGAGTCTGCTTTTCCGCCCAAGATTAGATTTAGAGCGGTTAACAACATTGTTTTACCAGCGCCAGTTTCGCCCGTAATTACATTTAACCCTGGCTTAAATTCGACTTGGGCGTTATCGATAACTCCCAGCCCACGAATCGTTATCTCCTGCAAGTGTGAGCGAACGCCCGCACCCTTTTTACTCACCACGCCACCCATCAACTGGTAATTTGAATTTCGCAACTAATCGATCGGTAAAGGCCACCTCATCAATATGAGCCAAATTGATAAAGGATTTATCGCTGGAGATTAAGATGCGATCTGACTCTACTAATTGGAATTTGCGCAGTCCATCAGCTGAAAGCACACCCTCTTCGCTTTCAAGATCAATCGCAATCTGAGATTTTGGGGATACCACCATCGGGTCAGAGAAGAGCGCGTGGGCTGCAAGTGGCAACAAGACCAAAGCTTCAACATCAGGCCAGACCACAGGACCGCCCGCACTAAAAGCATAAGCGGTAGAGCCTGTTGGAGTTGCGCAAATTACCCCATCACAACCCCAGCGGGATAAAGGTCGATGATCAACCTGAACGAAAAGCTCAATCATCGTCTCTGTATTTCGTTCAACAGTTATTTCATTCAACGCCCAACCATGCGCAACCATCTGGGTCTTGCGTTGCACTTGGTAAGCAAGTGTCATACGTTTTTCAACTGAGTACTTCTTATCTCTAATTGCAGAGACAATTGAATCAGTCGATGGGCGACCAATCTGCGCTAGAAATCCAACATGTCCAAGGTTGATTCCCAAAACTGGAATTGAGCTGCCATGGATTTGTTCGGCACCTCGCAAAATGGTTCCATCTCCACCCAGCACTAAAGCCAGTTCAATACTTGGAATATGTTTTGAAAGTGTTGCTAAATCAATAGTTGTAACTCCAGCCAAACCAGTATCAGTTACAGAGAGAAAGTTGAAACCTGATTTTTGAAGCGAATCTACGATTCGGATCGCTTCGGCTTTAGCTTCGGGGCGGGTGGGATGTAGAACTAAAAGAATCTCGCGTTGATCAGCGTTACTCATCACTGCGGTCCTTTCGATACTGCCTCTAGGATTCTCTCCATTGGAATCATTTCATCGCCCCGTCTCATCCAAAGGAAATACTCCACATTCCCTGATGGACCAGGAAGTGGACTAGCCACTACCCCTAAGGTACCTAAACCTACTGATCGCGCGCCCTCTGCCACATCTCTGACCGCCTCCGCGCGCAGCTGCGGCTCACGCACAACACCCCCAGCTCCGAGTTTCTCTCTACCAACTTCAAACTGCGGTTTCACCATAATCAGGAAATCCGCATTCGGGTGTGAAACCTCAATCAGAGCAGGCAGAACCAGGTTTAAGGATATGAAGGATAAGTCAGCAACAATTAACTCTGGTTCATCGGCAATAAGCTGCCGCGAAAGATTCCTAACATTGGTGCGGTCATGTATCTCTACCCGTGGATCATTTTGCAGACTCCAAGCCAATTGGCCGTAACCAACATCAACCGCAATAACTTTTTTTGCTCCTCGTCGCAGGAGAACATCGGTAAATCCTCCAGTTGAGGCTCCAGCATCTAGAGCTACTTTGCCAGCAACAGTTATCGTGGAAAACGCATCTAATGCTCCGGCCAACTTATGGCCACCACGCGATACATATTCCTCGCCCGAACTTTTTACCGTTATAGAGGTTTCCGCATCTACCTGAGTTGCCGCTTTGGTTGCCGGCAAACCTTTAACTGAAACTAAGCCAGATTCGATTAACTCAACCGCGTTCTCGCGAGAACGCGCCAGGCCCCTACGGACCATCTCAGCATCTAATCGAATTCTCAAGAGCTCACACTAACCGTGCAGCTGTTATTGATTAGAGGTAGAGATGCCCTCGACTGAGGTGAGGGCGGTCGAAAGATCCTTATTAACCTCATCAAACTTTGCCCCATGTTCTTCTAGGGGCGCAAAGGCGATTTCATTAATGCGTTTCTTTATCGCTGAGATTGCTTCAAGATTATTTGAGTTCTCCATTATTTCTTGCCGCTTTTCTTAACAGCTTTTCCGGCAGGTTTCTTGGCGCTTTTCTTAACCACCTTAACTCCAGATTTTTTTGCCGAACTCTTTTTTGTGGCCTTTGCTGATTTCTTAGCTGCAGATGAGCCACGAGGAGTAACAACCAATCTTGACTTCAACTGCTCTACCTCGCGGGCTAGACGATCTAGATCGTCCTGCTTGGCAAAACCCATCTTTTTGACGGTGCGTGCTACCTCTTCTTCCACCCGCTGTTTAATCGACTCGCCACTTTCACGAGCCCATGCGTTAAGTGCAGCAGCCATCTCCTGTGGAGTTTTTTCACCGGAGCTAACCTTTGAAAGATAAGTGCGCAACGCTGATAAAAGATCATTAGCCATGGGCTAACGTTATCTAAATTCGACGAAGTTCGCGTGCTTCAACCTGCCATCTGCTGGCAGATACCGCCCCAACCTTCCAAAACCTACGACGCAAGGTGCCGGTTATCTCCACCCATTCATCGCTCTTTAAAGAAAGGCCTCGTTTTCTCAAGACAGAACTCCATAATGCAACATCAAAGGTGTCATAACCATCCCTATCATCCCTACCAACAATGATTCGAAACTCCACAACCTTATCTCCGCTGGGTAGAGCCTTTTCTTCTCCAGGCTCGCTACAGCGTCCAACTATGACAACTTGGTTTTGATACTCCGGCTCTTTAATTGTTGCCTTTGTTTTACCCACAGAAGACTCCTCAACTTTGTAAATTAGAAGTTACAGAGTCGCAGAGATTAAGGCTTTGGCTAGTTACACTTCCGAGTCGTTAAATGATTGTGGATATTTGGCCATGAAGGAATCAGCTTCAGAGTTACGGCCAGCCTGCAGCAATGCATCCCGATAGGCGGTTCTTAATCTTGTGCTCCAGTTCGCATCTCCAAGCGTCAGCTCAGGACAGGTCAAGGTAACGACCGCAGCATCAAACTGTTTTAACGCACTGCGAGCACCTGCCGCTGCAATTCGAAGCTCTACACGTTGTTCTACGGTCAGCAGCTTTGGATCTACTGAGCCCGCAATTTCCAGGGTTTTTCGCGGATCACCTAACGCTAGTTCGCACTGTGCTAAGTATGGAATCACTGACGGGGATCCAGCGATTCGTTGTGCCGCTCTTAACTCTTTGATGGCAACATCAAACTTCCTAAAATGAACCGCAGCAATTCCCGCTTTTTCTCTCACAATCGCAACACGTCCCGCTCTAAATACCGCGGATTGACCATGCCAATAAGCACGCTCGGGATCACTCTCCAAGAACATATTCAAAGCAACTAAATGTTTGGCAACCATTTCAGCATTTTCCAAAGCAAGAGATTGCAGTGCAAAAGCTTCCCGCTTCTCTAACTCTTTGCCAGTTATCTCTTCTGGAATAGAAGGTTCAGCGAATTTTCTAACGCGACGATTCTCATCTTTAATATCGCGAACAGCTCTTCGGTCTACTCCCCCGCGAGCCGGTCTTGCGCCGCTATCTCTACGGTCATCTGGCCTGCGATCTGAAGGTTTGCGATTTGAAGGTTTGCGATCGAATTTTTTGCCGGAAGATTTAGCACCGTAAGACTTACGTTCCTTGTTTTCCATAATCTTCCTAACCAACTCTTCCCTCTTAAAAATTTTCTAACAGCAACTGAAATAAAAAAGGGGCCACAGTAATCTGCAACCCCTTTTTTTAATATAAGTCCGGCGGCGTTCTACTCTCCCACAAGGTGACCCGTGCAGTACCATCGACGCTGAGAGGCTTAACTTCCGGGTTCGGAATGGGACCGGGTGTTTCCCTCTCGCTATGACCGCCGAAACGCTATTGAGATGTCAAAACCAAAACAATCTTTCGATTATTTTTTGGTTCCCGACCGTATCTCGGGAACCACACAGTGGACGCGTAGCAACTTTGTAGTTAAATCCTCGGCCTATTAGTACCGGTCAGCTCCAAGGCTTGCGCCTCTTCCACTTCCGGCCTATCAACCCAATAGTCTCTTGGGGGCCTTACTTGGTAAACCAATGGGAAACCTAATCTTGAAGCGAGCTTCCCGCTTAG
>JBJOIM010000010.1:0-20632 GCA_046047175.1 Actinomycetota bacterium
CTTGTTAGCTTTAGCATCAGCCCACTTCTCTGCATAGTATTCAGCGTACTTATCAGCCACTGCTTGCTGGTTACCAGCAACAGTCACAGGATCTGCCACACCAGTAAATAGAACGGTTGGAATATCAACCTTTCCAGAGTGACTGGTTAGCGAACGCATCTTTGTCAGAGCGGCTGGATCCGCCTTTGCACGAGGCGCAACTGATAGATAACTCAATAGACCAGCGGTCGCAGAGGTACCAGACAGTGCTGAAGCCCAGATGAACTGCTCTGCTGATACACGAGCTGCATAATCTGTAGCGGTGTTATCAAAGATAGCTCCACCGGCTTGCAGCTCTAGATCATGGGTCGCCAGCACTGCAAGAGCTGCAGCGTTAGCAAGATTCTCTAGTGCAGCTAAAGCTGGGTTAATAGCTAGCTGGAATGAAAGTGCGTTTGAGGCTGGGATTCCAGCTGGAGCAGATGTTGAATCAAAGTGTGCTGATTGCATTGGCACACCAGACATAAGTGCAATTAGCACCAATGCACTGCGTGAAGGAATCGCCTTGATTGCATCAGGAACCTTAGAGGTAGCTGGCCAAGCTGGTGCGGTTGGGTTAACACCGATGGCGGTCTGCATTGCTCCAATCGCGGTGAATACCTTGACTAGATCTCCCATTGCTTCGGCATAACCCGCAGCACCTGCAGAGTAATTACCGCCCTTGATTGTTGGATCAAAGAAGGTCTTGATTCCCCAGAGAGCATCTCCGGCCATTGTCATCAATGGCTCTAGATCGCTGGCCATACACAAAGGTGCTGCAGCATCAATTAGATCTGGATACTGCTCAGCAAGTGCCTGAGTGATGAATCCACCAAGGGATCCGCCCCAAGCGACAACTTTGGATGTCTTGGTGAACTGCTTCTTAAATGCACCAATTAACTCAACATTGGTTTTGATTGCAGAATCAGCGTTCCAACCTTGGCGAGCGAAACCAGATCCCATGACCGCATAACCTTTAGCTAGCAATGGGCCATAAATCGCTGCGCTACCGCCAGGAACCGGCTCTGGGGTATTGGTCACCGTGTATCCGCCGTAACCAGGAATTCCTGCTGGGACTGGAACATTTGGACGATATCCATGTGACCATAGATAAACAGTTCCATTGAAGTTCGCAGGAACAATCATCATATATGGCGCTGTGTCGGATGTTGCACCGACGCAGGTGGTTACAAAGTTAGCGGTAGTACAAGCTGGATCAGCTGCACGCGCTGCTGTTGGAATTGAAACAACAGTTAGCGAAAGCAGTGATGAAGCCGCTACCAGCGTTAGGGAACGCTTGAATTTGAAGTTTCTCATGAGTTAGTAGGCAATCCTTTCGCTGGCATTGCTGGTCTCTTGAAGTTGGATTTAACTACAGGGCCCTTTCCACTATCTGTGGTGTAAAGAACTACTGAGCCGCCGTATGGCTTTCTATCGCCCTTAGCATCCATAACCGCCATGTAATAGCCGGTATGTCCAACGTTGCTGGTTCTGGAGTATCCAAGTGGTGAGTAAGCAACTGAAGCAAATTTGGAACCTTTGGTCTCCATCATTAATCCAATATTCATACCTTGAAGAACATAATCATCAAAGTCTGCGTTGTTGTACTTCGCATTGATCTCTTGGAACTGCTTTACATATTCATCGCTGGTGTCATTTGGAGATGGGTTGCCAGCAGGTGTTAGAGCACCATTTAGAACTGCGACCGGCACACCAAGAGCACGCAGTGTCAAAGGGTCAGATCCAACTGAACCAAGAATCCACTGTGGTGCGTACTTAGCTGCTGCAGCAACTGCAAGCAATGGAGCTGTCGCTGAGGTAACGCCAAAGAAGACGACTACCTGTGCTCCACCAGCTGCAAGTTGGGAAACCCATGTTTGTGCTGTTGCAGCGCTCTGTGTTCCTGAGGTGTAAGGAATTGAAACATCAAACTTAACGCCGGCATCCTTGAATGCACCCAGTGCATCGATACCAAACTCATCGTTCTGGTAAACCAAGCCGAGCTTCTTATCAGAAAGGTTTTCCTTGATGAATTGAGCAACAATCTTTGCCTCCATTGCGTAGGAAGGAAGGATTGTGAATGAGGTTGGATAACTCTTCTTATTTGCAAATCCGCTAAATCCTGTGTTTAGGAAAAGAGATGGCACTTTGCGCTTAGCGATACCAACAGATTTGTGAACTGCGGTGAAGTTAGCGGTACCCAATGGTCCAACCAACGCAAATACCTTGTCCTTAAGAATCAATTCATTGGTCTTTGCAATCGATAGCTGTGGTGAGTACTCATCATTTTTCTGAATGAGTGTGATCTTGCGACCATAAACACCGCCATTGTCATTTACGTACTTGAAGTACGCGTTCATTGCGTTACCGATTTTGTTGTAACCCGGTGACGCTGCACCGGTTAGCGGCAAGGTGATTCCGAGTTTGATCTCGCTAGAGCTAACTCCGGTCTCTGCTTGTACTGGCAACGAGGTTGCGAAGAGGCTACCTGCAGCAAGCAGTGCAGCAACGAACCAGGTTCGCCTTCCACCTGTCTTTCTGATCATTTCTTTCCTTCCATCGAGGGTTTGGCTGGTTTCGTAAATCTAGTGGTTACCCTTTAGTAACCTCTCACTTCGCATGCTTTTTATGTAAAAGTTTGCGCAAGTTCTCACCTGGACCATTGGGTGTGTAAATCACTGAGAGAATCAGCAATACACTCACGATGAGCCCCGGTAGATAATTGTTGAGTTTATCCGCACTACCTAGGCGTCCGGCAATAGCATCGGCAATTTCAGGTATGGCGACCAGGATAAGGGCACCAAATCCAACCCCGGGCAGGCTAGAGATGCCGGCCAGAACCGCTCCAGTCACCAAAGCAAAGGAGAGGGCCAGGGAGTAAGCCCCAGGTGCCACCAAGCTGATGTTCATGGCGAACACAGCGCCCGCTAAGCCGGCTAAAGCCGAGCTAATAGTGAATGCCAAGATCTTCATCCGAGATGAGTTAACTCCGGCCAGTTCAGCTGCAAGAGAGTTGCCGCGCACCGCTCTCCATGTTCGACCAAACCTTGAACTCAAAATATTTGATGTGATGAATAAAGCTATTAACGCAATAACACTAGAGATCCAGAAAAACCATTTATATTGAGTGAACTCTTCACCAAAACGTTCTGGTGGAAAACCCACATCAAAAAGAATTCCAGGTTCTCCTCCTAAAAATGAGAATTGGTTAGCAATCGCTGGAAGTCCAACAGCTAATGCAAGTGTGGTTCCTGCCAGATAAGGACCGGACAAGCGTGCTGCTGCAGAACCAAGGATTGCGCCAAAAACCGCAGAGGCGAAAATGGCCATTAAGAAAGCAAACCAAATTGGAGTCTGGAGATTATTTAAAGTTAGCGCTGCTGCGTAGCCGCCGACCGCCATCATGGCGCCATTTCCTAATGAAACCTGACCCGAATAACCGGTTAGCAAAACTATCGATGCCAGTGCGATTGCGTACATCGCGATTTGTGCACCTTGGTAAACACGCAACTCGTCTACTCGATCACCAATTATCAGTAAAACCCAACCTAAGAGGATAAATAAAAGTATTTTCTTACGCACGGCGGGCCTTACCTCTCGACATAATTCCATCTGGTTTTATAATCAAAACCAAGATCAGAACTGTGAAACCGCCAATAAAGACTAGTGAAGTGCCAACGTAGTTCAAGATAAAGGTCAAACCAATTCCAAGGACAAAAGCACCAACTACCGCACCCACCATACTTTCTAGACCGCCAATAACTGCGGCGATAAAACCAAAGACTAGAAGTAGATCTAGTGAATAAGGTGAGAGGAAGTTGTTGGCGGTAACCAACATGCCAGCTACTCCACCAACTCCACCCGCAATAGCCCATCCAATGGTGCGGGTTCTAGCTGTTCTAATTCCCGCTAATTGAGCGATTTCTGGGGCATAAGCCGAGGCACGCAGCGCCAGTCCTAGGTTGGTCTTCTGGAACAAGATAGCCAGCGCGATAAGAATTATTGAGGTAGTAACAATGATCAAAACATTTAAAGGAGAGAAAGGAATAGTGGATTCGCCGATGGTAAATCCATTTGTTGATGCTGGGGTTTGAATAGATTTAAATTCGCCACCCCATGTGAGTCCGACAATACTTCTAATTAATCCCAACAAACCGAGGGTCGCAATAACTGGAGCAACGACCGCCGCTGGTCCAGAGTTGGCATGCTTAAACAGCACGCGCATGAAAAAGTAATCTACGCCAGCGCCCAAAAGTGCGCCAGCAACTATTGCGAAGACCAATCCCAGCCAGAAAATTTCGGAGCGGCTTGCTATCTCAAAACCAATATAAGTAGAGGCCATGGCCTGTCCTGCTTGCGCAAAGTTAACAACTCTGGTTGAGCGCCACACCAAAACTATCGCCAGAGACATCAATGCATAGATTGAGCCGGTTGATAGACCAATCAAAATAGTTTCAAATACTTTTTGCATTAGTACCCCAAGTACGCAGCGCGCAGCGCTGGATCGTTGATTAGGTCAGAGGCTTTGCCGGATGCGACAACCTCTCCAAGATTAATGATTACACCGGTATCAGCAATCTCCAGTGCACTCATCGCGTTTTGCTCTACAAGTACCACCGTCAAACCCAATCTATGACGAAGTTTGTTTATGGTTTCAAAGATCTGTTCAATTACTAGAGGTGCCAGGCCAAGTGATGGCTCATCCAATAAAAGTAATTTGGGTCTTGAAACTAGAGCGCGACCAATCGCCAACATCTGGCGCTCACCACCAGAGAGAGTGTCAGCACTTTGGCCCATGCGCTCACCAAGTCTGGGAAACAGCTCAACAACCTCTGCGATAGCAGCATTGGTATCTGTGCGATTACTTCGCCAAATACCTCCTAGAACTAAATTCTCCTTAACAGTAAGTTCAGGAATTACCGATTTACCCTCAGAAACATGTGAAATTCCGCGACGCACTAGGACATCAGGCTTCTTGCCCAACATCTCTCGACCCTGCCATTCTGCATTTCCAGATGAGGCATCTTTCAATCCCGAAAGTGTTCGAAGCAGAGTGGTTTTACCTGCTCCATTTGAACCAATAACCGCGGCCAGTTGTCCCGGTTCTACTGAAAAAGTCACGTTGCGAAGCGCGCTGATGGCGCCATGGGAGACGCTGAGATTATTTACTACTAATCCGCTCATGACTTATTCCTTGCGGATTTATCTTTGGAGTGGGTTCCCAGATAGGCCTCAATTACCGCATCGTTGTTGCGCACCTCTTGTGGAGTGCCAGATGCGATTATCTGGCCAAAATTCAATACATAAATACGATCACAAACCGACATCACAACATCCATGTGGTGTTCAACAATAATTATTGAGGTGCGAGCCTTTAGATTGTTGATCAAACTATTGAGCCACTCAATATCCTGCGCGCCTAATCCGCCAGCCGGCTCATCAAGTAAAAGAATCTCAGGCTCTGCAACTAGAGCTCTTGCGATTGCAACTCGCTTGGTATCAGGATAAGACAGCGTGTCGGCTCTGCGATCTGAAACCCCACCAACATAAACCCGTTCGAGCGCTGCTTGAGCCCGGTCCCTTAGTTTTTGTTCATCTTTAGCGTTGGTGCCAAAGGAGGAGCGCAGTAGACCTGATTGCGCGAAACGGTTTGCACCAATCATTACATTGTCAGCAACAGTTAAATCTGGAAAAAGTCCTACGCCTTGAAGAGTACGAGCGATACCAAGCTTTGCTAGTTGAAAAGGTTTGGGCCACTTAACCTCTTTACCTTTTAGTGAAAGTGAACCTTCTGCAGGGGTAACGATGCCGCACAACGCGTTAAAGACTGTGGTCTTGCCAGCACCATTTGGGCCAATTAATCCCAAAACTTCGCCCTGCTTTAACTCTAGATTTACACCGTTAAGCGCCTTCAATCCGCCGAAATTTACGGAGAGATCCTTTACGGAGAGCACGGTTTGCTTATCTGCCAAGTTATTTGGCACTCGCACACTCTCCTTTAATCTAAATAGATTCGCTTAACCCGCGGACCGATTCGTGTCACGATTTCATAATTAATCGTGCCGCACGCCCCCGCCCACGAGTCTGCTGTGTAACAGGTGTCGGAAGTGTAACTGTCACCCGTATCGCTGCCAATGACGCCGCCGATTAAGTATGCCCAATCCCCTGCGCGGGCTTGTGATTCTTTACCTAAATCCACAACAAATTGATCCATTGAAACTCGACCAATAATTGGTGACATTTTGTTACCAACCAGTACGCCAGCGCTGCTATCAGCATTGCGTGGAACACCATCGGCATAACCCATTGCGACAACTCCGATTTTGGTATCGCTCTGAGTTTCAGCGGTTCCGCCGTAACCAACCTTAGAACCTGCTGGGACCTCTTTAACAAGATGTAACTTCGCACGCAAAGTTAGCGCTGGGGTTAATCCTAGTTTTTCCGAACCACCCATTGTTTTTACATCAGGTGATAAGCCATACATCGCAATTCCCAATCTCACTAAATCGAAATTGGATTTACTGTCATTAATAGTTGCTGCGGAGTTACTTAGGTGTCTGATCTCCGGATTCAAGCCGGATTGCTTTGCAACTTCAATCGCTCTTTCAAAATTACTGCGTTGTAAAGCATTGAACTCTTGTCCCGGCTCATCTGCTCGGGCGAAGTGAGACCAAACTCCAATCACTTTGATGACACCAGAAAGTTCAGCTTCCTTTGCCTCCGCAACTAAATCATTCCATTCGTAAAGCGCTCCACCTCGAGTCATTCCTGTATCAACTTCGAGATGAACGCGTGCGGTAAGTTGCAAAGACTGTGCTGCTTTTATTACCTGTTCTAAATGAGAAACTGAAGGGATTGCAAGATCTATTTTGTTTTTAATTGCAGCAACAAAATCATCGGAAATCGGGGTTAGCCAAGCCAATATCGGCGCATTCACTCGCGCTGCACGAAGGGTCAACGCCTCCTCCAGAAGCGCGACACCTAGCCAACTCGCCCCAGCTTTCACCGCAGTCCGCGCCACAGCCACTAATCCATGGCCATAAGCATTTGCTTTTACTACCGCCAAAGCTGGAGCGGAGCTTTGCGCCAAAAGATGTTTTACATTTTTCTCAATGGCGGATAAATCAATAATGGCCTCTGCCCGATTTTCTGTGCTCACAGCGCCACCCTATGACGGTTGCCGAGTAGATGGAATAAATCGATCAATTGCAACCACTAATACCAAGATTGCACCGCCCAAAAACATTCCACCAATCACGTCGGTAAACCAATGGGTATTTCTTAAGAGAGAAACAAATGCCACAGAGATAGTTAGGACTGCGACCAACCAATACAGTTTGAGACCCTCAAAAGGTGCTCTGTGTGTGTATCTAAAAATTATGTAAGCAAATAAACCCCAGGTAACCAGCGCGTTTGAAACATGCCCGCTGGGATAGGCCATGCCATCGGTAAACATGCACACTTCAAAATCCTGTCTTGCCTTACAGCGACCAAATCCAATCTTTGCAGCCCCTACAAAGACATTTAGGAATATAAGGGACAGCACAGATAAGTTGAGCGGGCGCCATGATTTAAATCTTCTGCTAATTAGTATTGCGGCAATCAATAAAATTGAAGCGGTAACCCAGCGCAAACCCAAATCATCAATTCGCAAAATTAAGAAGCTTAGAAAACCGCCAAATTTCGGCCGTTCTAGATCAGCCAAATACTGATCCACTCTGTAGAGCAAACCATTAAAAATTACATCTAAAGTTATTAGTAGAAATCCCAGAGCAAGAAACCCGCTCCAAATTAATGCGGTCTTCATCTCTTTGCGGCGAACTTCAACTCTTTGATCTACAACATCATCAAAAAGCCCTTCTGCATTTGCACTCATTCGACAGTCACCGACTTTGCTAAGTTGCGAGGTTGATCAACATCGTTGCCTCGTGCGACCGCCATTTCATAAGCAAAGACCTGCATCGGCACAATAGAGAGAATTGGTTGAAGAAGCTCGATGGTTTTTGGAATTCTAATTAAATATGGAACATCAATATCAATTGAGGAATCTGCGATTGCAATTACTCGTGCCCCTCTAGCTTTAACCTCTTGAATGTTGCTGCGCATTTTCTCTGCAATCTCGCTGGAATCAGGTGGCAATACGGCAATGACTGGTGTTCCCTCTTCAATAAGTGCAATCGGGCCATGTTTTAGCTCGCCGCCTGCAAAACCCTCGGCATGCATGTAAGCCAGCTCCTTCAGCTTCAAAGCACCTTCTAAAGCTGCAGGAAATCCAACGTGACGACCTAAGAATAAAACTGATGTGGCTTCTTTAAATCCTCGGGTCATCTCTCTGAGTGGCTCGACGGTTTCCAATATCTCTTCAACCTTGTTTGGTAACGCCAATAATTCCGCGGCGAGAGAGTTGATCTGCGCAGTAGAAAGTGAACTCTTTTCCTGTGCAATAAACAATCCAATTAAATGGATGCCGACAATTTGAGTTAGTAAAGCTTTGGTTGATGCCACCGCGATTTCAGGTCCAGCATGGGTATAAAAGACAGCATCCGATTCACGTGGAATAGTGGAACCGATTGTGTTGCATACAGAGAGAGTTTGTGCGCCTAGTCCTTTTGCATAACGCAGCGCCATCAAAGTATCCATCGTTTCGCCAGATTGCGAGATTGTAATTACCAAAGTGTTTTTTGATAAAACTGGTTTGCGATAACGAAACTCAGATGCGAGTTCGACATCAACCGGAATCTTGCTCCACTCTTCTAAAGCATATTTTCCGATTAGACCTGCGTGATAAGCGGTACCGCAGGCCAAAATCAAGATGCGATCAATACCTAGGTTTAAGTTTTTTAGTTCAGGAATCTGAACCTTGCCTTCAGGGGAAAATCTTCCTGCAAAGGTGTCAGAAATCGCTTTGGGCTGTTCAAAAATCTCTTTCAACATGAAGTGTGCAAAACCACCACGCTCTGCGGAGTTAGCATCCCAGGTAATTTCAAACTCTGTAGGTGAGATTCGCTTGCCAACTAAATCTGTTACATAAACTTCAGTTGGGGAAACTGTTACAACTTGATCCTGGCCTAACTCCAAAGCCCTCTTGGTATGTGCGATAAAGGCTGATACATCAGAGGCGAGAAAGTTCTCACCTTCGCCCAGACCCACAACTAGCGGTGAGTTTCGGCGTGCTCCCACAATCGTCTCTGGATCATCGCTATGAATTGCTAGCAGGGTGAAAGAGCCCCGCAGCTTTTGGCACACCAAACGCATAGCTGCTGATAGGTCCTTGGTGGTTTTGTACTCCTCGCTTAGTAAATGGACAACTGATTCTGTGTCGGTCTCGGAGTTGAATTTGTATCCGCGCTTTTCTAGATCTGCGCGCAGCTCTACATAGTTTTCAATTATGCCGTTGTGAATGACAGCTAACTTTCCAGAGTCTGAAATGTGCGGATGAGCGTTTTCATCTGTTGGCCCGCCGTGTGTCGCCCAGCGAGTATGGCCAATTCCAGATTTTGCAGAGGCGTGGTCGGAGGCTAATTCATTCTCCAGATTTATTAACTTGCCGGCCTTTTTAGCAACAAATAGAGGTTGACTTAATGCGGTGGCTAGTGCAACACCAGCTGAGTCATAACCGCGATACTCCAAGCGCCGCAATCCTTCAATTACTTTGCTTAATGCAGGATTTGGACCGGTATATCCAACAATCCCACACATCGGTGAGCTCCTTTGATTTTGTTAATTAAAGTGCGAGCTCTGATTTTACTAGCGCAGCTAAGGACTCCGCTAATTCTTGGGCCAGTACAGCATCTTCGGCCTCAATCATGACTCGAACTAAAGGCTCAGTTCCAGATTTACGGAGCAAAACCCGGCCCTTGCTTCCCAGTTTTGTTTCAGCTTCCTGGACAGCGGTTTTGATTCTTTGGTTTTCAGCTAATTTATCTTTTGCCACCCCAGATACATTTATTAAGAGTTGTGGGTAGCGCACCATAAAGCTGGCTAACTCCTTGAGTGATTTCCCACTTTGCGCCATTTGAGAGATCAAATGCAGTGCGGTTAATAATCCATCACCAGTGTTAGCGTATTTGCGCATGATGATGTGACCAGATTGCTCGCCACCTAAAGTGTGTCCGCCTGAAACCATTTCCTCCAAAACATAACGATCGCCGACCGGGGTTGCTACTAAGGAAATACCAATGGTTTCCAAAGCCCGAATCAGACCTAAGTTAGTCATTACCGTTCCAACCACTGTTTTTGTGGGTAGGTCAGTATGACTGGAGAGAATTCCCAATATGTAATCACCATCAACCACATTGCCTTCATGGTCAACCGCTAGTACTCGATCCGCATCACCATCATGGGCGATACCGATATCAGCTTTCTCTTTCCTAACGGTTGCAATCAAACTCTCTAGATGAGTAGAGCCGCAGTTGTCATTAATGTTTAAACCATTTGGTGATGCCGAAATGGCAATAACCTCAGCACCAGCACGCTTTAACAATTCGGGCGCTACATAAGATGCTGCACCATTCGCGCAATCAACTACAACTTTAAGACCACTGAAATTGGTTTCAATTGTTGAAAGCAGATGTTTTAAATAAGTTTCACGAGCTGCTTCATCAACAATTATTCGACCTACCTCTTTACCGGTCGGCCGATCCCATGGCTCACCGAGTCGAGCTTCAATCTTTGCTTCTAATGCATCATCGAGTTTGCCACCACCGCGGGCAAAGAATTTGATGCCATTGTCCGGCATTGGATTGTGAGAGGCGCTAATCATTACGCCTAAATCCGCACCGGTGCTGGCTACTAAATATGCAATCGCAGGGGTTGGTAAAACTCCAACTCGATAAACATCAATCCCCGCACTGGCTAATCCTGCGCAGACTGCAGCTTCTAGAAACTCTCCAGAGGCACGAGAATCTTGACCAACAATTGCTTTAGGACGATGCCCGGCAAACTCACCTAAATCAGCGAGAACATGGGCAGCAGCAACAGCTAAATCAACAGCGAGTTCTGCGGTGAGATCAACATTGGCAACGCCTCGGACACCATCGGTGCCAAAAAGCGCCATGCCGGTAATCGTTAAATTAACGCTTGCTGTACTGCGAACGCTTACGTGCCTTCTTTAGGCCGTACTTCTTGCGCTCGATAACACGTGGATCGCGAGTTAAGAACTTCGCTTTCTTTAGTGCTGGACGGTTTGCGTCGGTATCAATTTCATTTAGTGCGCGAGCAACACCAAGACGAAGTGCGCCAGCTTGACCGGAAATTCCGCCACCATCAATACGTGCGATTACATCGTACTTACCCTCTGCGCCAACGGTACGTAGCGGTTCGGAAACTGATTGCTGGTGAACTTTGTTTGGGAAGTAAACCTCAAGATTTTTGTTGTTAACGGTCCAACGTCCGGTGCCTGGAATTAGGCGAACACGGGCGACCGCTTCTTTACGACGACCGACACCTGCGCCTGGTGCGATAACAGCGGCGCGGTTGGTTGCAGCAGCAGGGGTGCTGGAGCTATAGGCAGTAGTTGTTTCTTTTTCTGACATTATTACTTACCAACCTTGGTCTGATCGATTTGTGTGAATGCATATGCAATTGGAGCTTGTGAGCTGTGTGGATGCTCAGCACCTGCATAAACCTTTAGCTTTGATGCCATCTGCTTGCCAAGTGAGTTCTTTGGCAACATTCCCTTGATCGCCTTTTCAACGGCGCGGGTTGGGAACTTCTCCATCAACTGAACATAGTTGCGTGAGGTAAGTCCGCCTGGGAAACCTGAGTGCTGGTGTGCAAACTTGTCTGACATCTTGGAACCGGTGAGTACAACTTTGTCTGCGTTGATAACGATTACGAAGTCGCCCATATCCATGTGTGGTGCAAAGGTTGGCTTGTGCTTGCCGCGAAGTAGATGGGCAGCATGGCTTGCGAGACGTCCAAGAACGACATCTGTTGCATCAATGATGTACCACTTACGTGAAACATCACTCGGGGTCGGACTAAAGGTACGCACGACAAACTCGCTTTCTTTTCTACTTCATTATTACTACTTTGTTCAAAACCGTTCGGCCAAATGGCGGCCAAGACAGAAGGGGAAGGTTACCCGCATGCGGGAAACCGGTCAAAATCGTGCTGGATTAATGGCTCCAGACCGGCTCCGGGCTCTCATAGACCTGGCCCTCCGCCCCAAAAATCAAAAATCTGGTGAAGCCCCGGGCAAACCAACGATCATGGGTCACCGCGATAACGGTGCCTTGATAACTCGATAGCGCCCGCTCTAACGCTTCAGCGCTGGCCAGATCTAAGTTGTCGGTGGGCTCATCAAGTAATAGCAAGGTGTCGCCGGCTAACTCCAACAACAAAACTTGAAAACGAGCTTGTTGTCCACCAGATAAAGAGGTGAACTGTTGTTCAGCTTGTTGGGCCAACTCATATCTTCCTAAAACACTTTTTGCCGCACCAAGTTGCAATGAATGCTCCTGCCACAAAATCTCCAACAGTGTTTTGCCAATGAACTCGGGATGGGCATGGGTTTGCGCGAAAAATCCGGGAACTACTCGAGCCCCTAATTTAAAGGTGCCGGTATAACGCACAGTTTCATCACCAGACAAACGGCGCAAGAAATGTGATTTACCGGTGCCGTTTTTGCCCAAAATCGCGATGCGATCTTGATAGTAAATCTCAAAGTTAAATGGCTCGGTTAAATTCTCCAGAGTTAACTCTTCACAGGTAACTACACGTTCGCCAGTACGTCCACTTTTGAGATTAACCTTCACATCTTGCTCAACAGGTGGTGGCGGTGGTGGGCCAACTTCTTCAAACTTTCGCAACCTGGTTTGCATGGCACGGTAACGCGAAGCCATATCTGGAGAGCTAGCCGCCTGCCATTGCAGAGTTAAAACTAACTCTTTCAAACGTTTGTGCTCATCTTCCCAACGCTCAAGAACTTGGGCGAACTGTTCGTTGCGAGCTTTTCTCGCATCATGCCAGGTGCTAAATCCTTCACCATGAATCCATGCGCTATTGCCGTTAATGCCCTGCTCTAAAGTCACAACTTTGGTTGCGGTTGCTGCTAACAACTCTCGATCATGGCTGATGTAAAGAATGGTCTTTTTTGATTCACGAATCTGCTCTTCTAGCCAACGTTTGGCAGGCACATCAAGATAGTTATCTGGCTCATCCAGAATCAGTACTTCTTCTGGACCCTTTAATAAACACTCCAGCACTAACTTCTTCTGTTCGCCGCCTGATAGAGAGTTAACCTCACGGTGAGCCACTCGATCAAAGGTTTTTCCTAACGCATTTGAACATGCGATATCCCACAGCACCTCTTGGTCATAGCCACCTGCATCTCCCCAATCGGCCAGCGCTTGGGCAAATGCCATCTGCTCTTTCTCAGAGTTGTTTTGCTCCATCGCAATCTCTGCTGCCTTCAAAGTGGCAGCGGCTTGCCGGATGCGTAACGGTGAAACAGAGACCAATAAATCTCGAACTGTTGAATCATCACGAATGGAACCTATGAACTGGCGCATGACACCAAGCCCGCCAGAAATGATGATCTGGCCAGAATCTGGTTGCAGATCCCCCGCAATCATTCTGAACAAAGTGGTTTTCCCCGATCCATTTGGACCTATCAGTGCAACCTTAGATCCTTCTCCCACTCGAAATGAAACATCATTAAGAAGTACCCGGCCATCGGACAGCGCGTACTCAATTCCTACAACATTTATCTGGCCCATTTAATCTTCATCTCGACGCCGGATAGTAATTGCGGCACGTGCTTCTAACTCAGCATCTGATGGATATTCAACGCTAACCAAAGTTAAACCACGGCCGGGAAATACATAGCTTTCGCTGATACGGCTCTTGTTATTCAAAATTGCACTAATCCATTCTGGTTCAAAGCGACCTTCGCCCACGCAGACCACTGCACCAACTAGGTTGCGCACCATTGAGTAGCAAAAAGCATCAGCGGTCACTGTTGCAACTAGGTTTGCATCACCCGTGCGTTCCCAATGAAACTTTTCCAATCTGCGGATGGATGTTCCAGCTCCACCCGGTTTACAAAAAGTGGCAAAGTCATGCTCGCCTAGTAATCTACTGCTGGCCTCATTTAGCCTTGATAAATCCAAATGGCGATACCAAGTAGCAATATCAAATCTTTTTAGCGGCTCGACCTGTCGCTGGCCATCAGCAATTTTGTAAATATAAGTGCGTCGCAACGCGGAAAAGCGGGCGTGAAAAAACGGGGGTGCTAAAGAAATACTTTTTATGCGAATCTCTTCAGTAATCATTCGGTTTATGCGGTAAACCAGATCCTGAACGCTCCAAGCTTTGCCATATTTATCTAACTCTGGAAGATCAAAGTGGGCTACCTGCGCAGTGGCATGAACTCCAGCATCGGTACGACCAGCGACCACCAAATCAATTTGGTTTCTGGTTAACCCTGATAGTGCGGTTTCTAACTCGCCTTGCACTGTACGTTGATCTGGTTGCTTTGCCCATCCACTGAAATTGGTACCGTCATAAGAAAAATCAATGCGAAAACGAAGAAACCCACCCTCGGGATTGAGAGTGGGTTCCATTCTTACTTCTATTCTTTATTTAAATTATTTATTTAAAGAGAGATTACTCAGCCTTTTCAGCCGCAGCCTTTTTCTTTGGCGCTGCCTTCTTTGCTGCTTTCTCTGCCTCGTTAACAACCGCTTTCTTCGCAGGTGTTCCCTCAGTCAAAACCTCGATGATCGCCATAGGAGCGTTATCGCCCTTACGTGGACCAATCTTGGTGATGCGGGTATATCCACCATTGCGTGCTTCAAAACGAGGTGCGATCTCAGTAAAGAGTGTGTGCACAACGCTCTTGTTTGCGATTGATGCCATTACCTGGCGACGCGCTGCAAGATCACCTTTCTTGGCGGTGGTGATTAGCTTTTCAGCGAGTGGACGAAGACGACGTGCTTTGGCTTCGGTGGTACGAACCTTGCCGTTTTCAAATAGCTGCTCTGCGAGGGTACGCAGCAACAACTTCTCATGTGCTGGGCCGGCTCCAAGACGCGGACCTTTAGATGGACGTGGCATGGTTTTTCTCCTTAAGCCTGGTCGTCGGAGTAATCGACGCCGTAGTTCTGGTGCTTGGTTGGATCAAAGCCAACTGGTGAATCCTTAAGTTGAAGACCCATGGAAACGAGCTTCGCCTTAACCTCATCAATTGATTTGGAGCCAAAGTTACGGATATCTAGTAGATCTGCCTCACTGCGAGAAAGCAGCTCTCCAACTGTGTGGATGCCTTCACGCTTCAAGCAGTTGTAGGAACGAACTGTTAGATCAAGATCTTCGATTGGAAGCGCAAGATCTGCAGCAAGTGCCGCATCCTGAACAGATGGGCCAAGGTCAATACCTTCAGCTGCATAGTTAAGTTCGTGGGCTAGACCGAACAACTCAACAAGTGTCTTTCCAGCAGATGCCATTGCATCACGTGGAGAGATTGACTTCTTGGTTTCGACATCAAGAATCAAACGATCGAAGTCGGTGCGCTGCTCGACACGGGTTGCCTCAACTTTGTAGGTAACACGTAGAACTGGTGAGTAGATGGAGTCAACTGGAATACGTCCAATCTCCGCTCCAACCTGCTTGTTTTGCACCGCAGTTACATAACCGCGACCGCGCTCGATAGTTAATTCGATTTCAAGATTTGCTTTGCTGTTAAGGGTTGCAATGTGTAGATCCGGATTGTGGACCTCTACACCTGCAGGAACAGCAACATCTGCACCTGTAACTGTGCCAGATCCGTTTTTGCGGATGTAGGCAACTGTTGGTTCATCGTTATCTGATGAAAGAACTAGGTTCTTAATGTTAAGAACGATATCGGTGAGATCTTCCTTTACACCTTCCAGAGTTGTGAACTCATGCAGTGCACCTGCAACCCGGATGCTGGTAACAGCTGCACCTGGGATTGATGAAAGCAGGGTACGACGTAGTGAGTTTCCAAGTGTGTAACCAAAGCCTGGCTCCAACGGTTCGATGATGAACCGGGAACGGCTTTCGCTTACTACTTCTTCGGTCAGTACGGGGCGTTGTGCGATTAGCACTTCTTTCCTCCATTGTCTTGAGCGATCCGCTATTTGATCCCTCGGTTAGTACTTTGTTATGAAGTTTTAGTTCTTGCCAAATAACTATTGCTGAATATCAGCGCTAATTACTTGGAGTAAAGCTCAACGATGAGTTGTTCCTGAACCTGTGTGTCGATAACAGCACGGGTAGGCACGCCATGAACGATGATGCGCATCTGCGATGGCACAACCTCGAGCCAGGCTGGAACCGACTTCTCACCAAACTCGGCGCTTGCGACGATGAATGGTGTTAGGTCCTGTGACTTACTGCGTACATCGATCAAGTCATATTGGCTTACGCGATATGACGGGATATCGACCTTCTTGCCATTAACAAGAATGTGTCCGTGACGAACAATCTGACGTGCCATATCGCGGCTCTTTGCAAAGCCTGCGCGATAGATGACATTGTCTAGACGGGTCTCAAGAAGCACGAGCAAGTTCTCACCAGTCTTACCGGTTAGACGGCTTGCCTCTGTGTAGTAGTTACGGAATTGCTTTTCTAGAACACCGTAAATACGTGCGCACTTTTGCTTCTCACGCATCTGAAGTAGGTACTCAGATTCTTTAGAACGTCCGCGTCCATGTTGTCCTGGTGGATATGGGCGTGACTCAATTGGGCACTTTGGTCCATCGCACTTCGAGCCTTTTAGGAAAAGCTTCACTTTCTCGCGACGGCAGCGCTTGCAATCTGCTCCAAAATAACGGGCCATGTTTCTTCTCCTCTCCTTATACTCGACGTGGTTTTGGTGGACGGCAACCGTTGTGTGCAAGTGGTGTTACATCAGAGATGGCACCAACTTCCAAACCAGCTGCTTGTAGTGAACGAATTGCAGTTTCGCGTCCGGATCCTGGACCCTTAACGAAAACATCTACCTTCTTCACACCATGCTCCTGCGCCTTTTTGGCAGCAGACTCAGCAGCGAGCTGAGCGGCGAATGGTGTTGATTTACGTGAACCCTTGAAGCCAACCTGACCTGATGAAGCCCAGGAAAGAACCGCTCCGGTTGGGTCGGTGATAGAAACGATTGTGTTGTTGAAGGTGCTCTTAATGTAAGCATGACCAAACGCAACGTTTTTCTTTTCTTTTTTGCGGGTCTTTACTTTTGCCTTTACAGCACCGGCTGCAGGCTTAGCTTTAGGCGCGGCCATTACTTGGTCTCCTTCTTCTTGCCAGCGATTGCAACGCGTGGACCCTTACGAGTACGTGCGTTGGTGTGAGTGCGCTGACCACGAACTGGAAGCCCCTTACGATGGCGAATTCCTTGGTAGCACTGAATTTCAACTTTGCGGCGAATGTCGCCTGCGATCTCACGACGGAGATCACCTTCGATCTTGTAATTAGCTTCGATGTATTCACGAAGCTTGATTAGATCTGGTTCCTGTAGATCTTTAACTCGGATATCGCCAGAAACACCGGTTGCAGCAAGTGTTGCTTTTGCGCGGGTCTGTCCAATACCGAAAATGTATTGCAGCGCGATCTCTAGCCGTTTTTCACGCGGCAGATCGACGCCAACTAGACGTGCCATCACATACTTCTTTCCATAATCTGAAAGTCCTCCGCAACGCCTCCGAATATTTATCCGGCTCCCGCTTTCAGTCAGGAGGTCAACTGATTTAACTCAGTTGTCGCGTCACGCGTACTTATTTAGTTGTTGATACTTACTAGCCTTGACGTTGCTTGTGTCGGAGATTGTCGCAAATGACCATCACGCGACCATTACGACGAATGACTTTGCACTTGTCGCAAATCTTCTTCACGCTCGGTTTTACCTTCACGATCAGACTCCTTTATCTCTTTTACTTCTTTATTACTTGTACCGGTAAATGATGCGACCTCTGGTGAGATCGTATGGACTGAGTTCGACGATCACGCGGTCAGCCGGCAAGATGCGAATATAGTTTTGACGCATCTTCCCGCTGATGTGTGCGAGAACCACATGTCCATTTGTAAGCTCAACACGAAACATTGCGTTCGGTAGTGCTTCAGCTACAGTGCCTTCGATTTCGATCGCACCGTCTTTTTTTGCCAAGCTCTACCTCGTTTTTTCGTCCCGAGCCCTCATTTGGGCAGAGGGGGAGTTTATGAGAGGGGGTTAGAAAAGGGAAATTCGCCTAAAGACCATCCACTAGAGACCAACGGCCCTGATCACCGCGAGGGCAAAACCCCCGCATACGACCCAGGCTGTGAGCCCTACCAATAGCGGTTTTGAGCCCAAAGCCTTTATAGAGGCCCATTTAACCCCCAGCCCCATTCCAAAGAGGCCGATAGAAAGCAGAATCTTGGAAAGCTCTTTTCCTGCGGTCATCGCACTTTCTGGCAAGGACAAGGCGTTCACAACTAGAGCACAAATTACAAAACCAACTACAAATACAGGTGTGGCGGTACGTAATGACTTTTTCTCGCCACTGTCATCTTTTGAGGTTGCCGAAAGAAATAAAATTAATGGAATTAGCAGTACAACTCGAGTTAATTTCACAATTACCGCAGAGTCCAAAGCCTCAGGACTCAACAAAGATGCTGCAGCGATCACTTGACCAACATCATGTACGGCAGCACCAATCCACGCACCTGCGGTGGCATCGCTGAGTGAAAAGGCGGTGGCTAAAGTTGGAATTACAACGACTGACAAAGTGCCGCAAAGAGCAACTAAAGCAACTGCATAGGAGACATCTCGCTCCTCACTTTTTCTTGTTGAGCTTATGGCCGCAATTGCAGTAGCCCCACATACCGCAAAACCACCGGCGATAAAGGTGGAGAGAGAATCACTTAACCCCGCACGTCGGGCTGCGAAACGCAATCCTAAGAAAACTCCCGCCACGATAATGGCCACCGCGATTAAGCCACGTGGTCCTACCTCAACAAATTTATCAATCGAAATCTGAAATCCAAGAAATACAACTCCGAGCCGCAGACAGCGTTTTGCCGCAAAGGTAGCGGCTTCTTTGCCTTCACTTCCCCAACCCCCGAAGTTAACCAAAATTAATCCCAAGACCATCGAGAAAAATAATGGTGAAATTGCGCCTTCAAATTTATTTACGATATATGCAAGTGCTACACCGCCGCAGATTATGGAAAAGTATTTGAGGTTGTTTGCGGTTAGCTTCACGCAAAACTTCCCATGCCCAATTGATTGGACCAGCTGTTTAAATCCTTTAAAACCGCATCTGCAATTGTTATTTCTCCACTGCCTAAATGATTTGGGTGTGTTCGTTTACTGCCAGGGACCCGTCCCCCGGTCTCGGTAATGCTGGCCGCTAATTTATTGAAATCTTCATAAGAGGCGGAGTCCCCTAGATCATTAGGATCAATAGTTATAACTGTGTGGGAAATACCTTGCGGTTTGGTGTCATCATCTGGATTGAACATATCAGGAACCTCTGCAAAACCTTTTGCTCCACCTAAAGGTGCCAACATTCCCATCAGCGCCTCTTTGGCATCGGTAATTGGCTCTCCCTTTGCGTTTACCGCCCAGCCTTCGGGAATTGAACCGCCAGCTTTCGCTGCGTTAGCAATCTTGCCCCGACCAACCGCTGGCATTACAGCTGGACCATTTGTAAAGATCATAGAAATCTGTCCGGCATCAAGAGCGGGATATAAATAAACGCCAAGCGCTCCGCAATGACTTGAGTTCTTTACTGAAACCAATGAGATGCCAAACTCTTTTGCTTTCTCAACACCAAGTTCGGCAGCTCGCCAAACCTGCCAATGTCCCAAACCATCTTCCCCATCAATGCTAGTGATTGCGCCACGTTGTGAAATTGTTTTTAACTCTGCGCCACCATTAACGCCACCCATTTTTATACGTTGCAAATAAAAGGGTAAGCGCATAAGTCCATGACTAGGATTTCCCCAAACATCTGATGTGACGATAGCCCGTGCAGTTAAGGCGGCGTTATTTTCTGGAACCCCGCATGGGTTAAGGCTTGCTCTACTTTGATGCTCATTACTTAGCCTGCTTTACTGCGCCAACCGCGTACTTTTGCACTCCGCCGGTAAGTGCGGCCCGGATTTCACTCACTAAAACCTGATTAATAGCGGCCTGGCTTTCTTGCGTAATGCCCGCAACATGAGGCGCCAAGACAACATTAGCTAAATCAGTAAATCTCTTATCTTTTGGCGGCTCTTGGACCCGCACATCTAAACCTGCGCCCGCGATGTCGCCATTACGAAGCGCTGCTTCCAAATCAGCCTCATTAATAACCTCGCCACGGCCCACGGAAACAATTATCGCGGAGCTCTTCATCTTGCCTAGTTGCGTAGCGTTGATTACCTCTTTAGTTTCCGGAGTTGCTGGCAAGTGAATAGAGATGTAATCAGAATCTGCAATTACCTTTTCCATCGCAACCATTTCAGCATTTATCGATTTCAAATAATCCGCATCAGGTTTTGCAAATGGATCGTAAGCCAAAACCTTTACTTCAAATCCTTTTAGTAACTCCGCAGTTGCTCGGGCGGTGGCACCAAATCCCAGCAAGCCCCAGGTTTTTCCAGTGATCTCACGTCCAGCTTTTCGGTTCCA
>JBJOIM010000011.1:0-17434 GCA_046047175.1 Actinomycetota bacterium
TTACTACGCAGCAAAAGCCTTTATTTCAAAGGAGATTGTCCACTGGGTCGAGCAAAGTGGCTTGGGATTGGATGTCTGTACCGGGGGAGAGTTGGCGGTAGCCAAAGCAGCAAATTTCCCGGCCGAACGCATAGAGCTACATGGCAATAACAAATCTGAGGAAGAGATTGCCGATGCCATTGATTATCAAGTGGGCACCATCGTTGCCGACTCTTTGCAGGAAATCGAGCGGGTAGCAAAAATCGCTCACAAAAAAGGTGTTGTTCAAAAAGTGCTATTGCGTTTGACCCCGGGAGTTGATGCACACACCCATGAGGCAATCTCAACTGCACATGAAGATGTGAAATTTGGTTTTTCTATTGCATCTGGCGCAGCATGGGATGCGGTTTTGGCTACAAGAAAACATGATTCTTTAAGTTTGCATGGTTTTCATGCCCATATTGGTTCACAGATCTTTGTATCGGATGCATTTGAGACTTCAGCTGCAAGATTGATTGAGATGATGGCGAAGTACAAAGCGCAGTTTGGTGTCGAGCTACCAGAGTTGGATTTGGGTGGCGGATATGGGATTGCATATGTCGACGGCGATGATCCAAGTGATGCCAATCAAATTATGGAAAAATTGTCGAAAACCGTAACTGCGGATTGCCGCAGAAATAATTTGGCGGTTCCAAAGATCTCTATTGAGCCAGGGCGAGCGATTGTTGGCCCGGCGATGATTACGCTTTATGAAGTAGGTACAACTAAGGATGTTGTCTTGGAGGATGGATCAAAGCGTTGGTACGTTTCAGTAGATGGTGGCATGAGCGACAACTTACGTACCGCTCTGTATGACGCGGAGTACTCTATTAATTTGGTAAATCGCACAAGTGCGGCACCTTCAAGAATGGCTAGAGTGGTTGGAAAGCATTGCGAGACCGGAGATATTGTGATCAATGATGTGCAACTGCCATCAGATATTGTTCCAGGTGATCTTCTGGCAACCCCTGCAACCGGTGCATATGGCCGCAGCATGGCCAACAATTACAACCATATGGTTCGGCCACCTGTGATTTCAGTGCTGAATCAAACGGCACGAACCATCATTAGAAGGGAAAGCTACGCTGACCTTCTAGCCTTAGAGGTGGATGAGACGCCTCGAAGGATCACAGAGTAAGAAAACCTTGAGAATGTCGAATATAAAGAAAAGGAGTTGATGATGAACGCAGCGGTTACCACTTTGAATGTGGGTATGTTGGGTTGCGGTGTTGTCGGCTCAAATGTTGCTCGATTGTTGCAGGAGGACTCGGGGGATTTCGCAGCTCGATCCGGAGCTACTTTAAAACTTAGCAAAGTTGCGGTTAAGAATATAAATTCCAAGCGAGAATTCGTACCAAATGAAATCCTGACCGCAGATGCAAACTCTGTAGTGACCGATCCCAATATTCAAATCGTTATTGAAGTCATGGGTGGAATTGAGCCGGCACGGGAATTGATTTTGACCGCAATCAAAAATGGAAAATCAATCATTACCGCCAACAAAGCTTTACTTGCGCAGCATGGCGGAGAGCTGTTTGATGCCGCAGATAAGAATGGTGTAGATCTTTATTACGAAGCAGCAGTTGGTGGTGCGATCCCGATTTTGCGCCCCATGCGTGAGTCAATTGTTGGCGATCATGTCCATCGCGTTATGGGAATTGTTAATGGAACTACTAATTACATCCTTACCAAAATGGATGAAGAGGGCTCTGCCTTTGCCGATGTCTTAAAAGAGGCGCAGGAACTTGGCTTTGCTGAAGCTGATCCCACAGCGGATATCGAAGGACATGATGCTGCTGCTAAAGCTGCAATTTTGGCGGGATTGGCCTTCCACACCAGAGTTTCATCTTCAGATGTTTACTGTGAGGGCATCTCTAAGCTGACCGCACGTGATGTGGCAGTAGCCCGTGACATGAACCATGTAATTAAGTTATTAGCCATCGCGGAGTTGACCATGGACAATCGAGTTTCAGTACGGGTGCATCCAACATTGGTCTCTCGTCAGCACCCGCTTGCCTCAGTACGTAACGCGTTTAATGCGGTGTTTGTTGAGGCGGAATCAGCGGGAGAGTTGATGTTTTATGGTCGGGGAGCAGGTGGCGCCCCAACCGCCAGCGCAGTTCTTGGTGATTTGATTGCGGTAGCCCGCAATAAAACTAGAGGTGTTGAGGGTCATGGCGAAACAGATTATGCGGATCTAGCAATTGCGCCGATAGATGATGTGAACTCCCGTTATCTCATAAGGGTTGAGGTAGCCGATAAACCAGGCGTGCTTGCTACCGTGGCACAACTATTTGCTTCCAGCAATGTCTCTATTGAAACTGTGCGTCAGACTGGAAGAGGAGATAGCGCTGAGTTAATTGTGGCGACCCACTCCGCTCCAGAAAAAGCCTTAAAGAAAACCGTTGTAGCGCTCACTCAGAGCGATGTCGTTAAAAGTGTAGAGAGTGTTCTGCGAATCGAAGGAAGTGGTAAGTGAGCCTATTTAAGAAAAAGGGCGCACATCAGTGGCGCGGAGTGATTGAGGAGTATCGCCACAGACTTCCGGTTAGCAAGAAAACCCCTGTTGTTTCATTGTGCGAAGGTGGCACACCACTTATTTATGCGTGTGTAATCTCAGAGATGTTAGATAACGAAGTTTGGTTAAAGTTTGAGGGCGCTAATCCAACCGGATCATTTAAGGATCGCGGTATGACAATGGCAATCTCCAAAGCAGCTGAAGATGGCGCTAAGGCTGTTATCTGCGCTTCAACTGGAAACACCTCTGCCAGTGCTGCTGCTTATGCAACCAAAGCGGGGATGACACCAGTTGTTTTGGTGCCGCAAGGAAAAATCGCCATGGGTAAGTTGGCTCAAGCGATTGCTCATGGTTCAAAGTTGTTGCAGGTCGATGGAAACTTTGATGATTGCTTGGATCTCGCCCGCGAACTTTCTGAAAAATATCCAGTGTCATTAGTTAACTCTGTTAACCCATTCCGTATTGAGGGTCAAAAAACCGCATCCTTTGAGGTGGTAGATGCACTTGGCTTTGCGCCAGATATTCATGCGCTTCCAGTAGGAAATGCCGGAAACATCACCGCGTATTGGAAAGGTTATAAAGAGTACAAAGCAGATGGAGTTTCAAAGACTCTGCCACAGATGTGGGGCTTCCAAGCAGAGGGCGCTGCACCGATTGTGCGTGGTGAAGTTGTGAAGAATCCGGAGACTATTGCAACCGCGATTCGTATCGGCAATCCAGCTTCCTGGGATTTTGCAGTTGCGGCCCGTGATGAATCCAAGGGCGTAATAGATATGGTTTCTGATGAGGAGATCTTGAGTGCGTATCGCTTGATAGCGGCCAAGGAAGGTGTATTTGTTGAACCTTCTAGCGCTGCCGGTATCGCTGGTTTGATCAAATACAAAGCACAGGGCAAGTTGCCCAAGAATAAAAAAATTGTCATTACCGTTACTGGAAATGGTTTGAAAGATGTGCAGTGGGTACTTGATGGCGCTGCCAGCCCGACTGTAATTCCAGTTGATGTCCGCAAAGCGGCAGAAGTAATTGGATTGGCTTAAATATGGCCCGTGGCTTTAAAAATCGTTTAACTTACAAAGCAACCCCGATGCAGGTGAGTGTGCCGGCAAGTGCGGCAAACTTAGGACCTGGTTTTGATGCACTGGGATTAGCTTTGGAGCTACGAGATATTTACGTTGCGCAGATATTGGATGATGAGATTTTTGATGTTGATGTAACCGGTGAGGGCGCAGAGGAAGTTAAGAAGGACGCCAAACATTTAGTTATAAAAGCGATGATGGCTGGTTTTGAATTCATGGGCGGTAAACCCCGTGGCATCGCATTGCGTGCACTCAACTCCATCCCACACGGTCGGGGATTAGGTTCCTCAGCGGCGGCAATTGTTGGTGGCCTATCACTAGCTCGTGGATTGGTTCTCTCTGGAAGCAGCTTGATGAATGATGATGATTTGATTGCATTAGCAACTGACTTAGAAGGTCATCCCGATAATGTTTCAGCCGCAGCTTTAGGTGGAGCAACTATTTCCTGGATGGAGGATCGTGCAGGTGTTGCAACCGGTTGTGCGACAAGATTTTCAGTTGACCCAAGTATCCGTGCTTTGGTCTTGATGCCAAACACCCAACTTTCAACTGGCAAAGCCCGCAAGATGTTGCCAGAAACAGTGCCCCATAAAGATGCCTCAATTAACGCAGGTCGCAGCGCTCTTTTAGTACACGCCTTGTCGGTACGGCCTGAGTTGTTATTTGTAGCAACCGAGGATCATCTGCACCAGCAGTATCGACGTGAGGGCATGCCCCGCTCTGTAGATCTAGTAAATAAATTGAGAGGCGCAGGTGTTGCAGCGATGATTTCTGGGGCCGGCCCTTCAGTTTTGGTCCTGCACGCTGGCACCAGCGCAGAGCATGATGACATCGTTCGCAGCGCGGGCGATCACTTCCAACCGCTGGATATTGAGATTGCAACTAGCGGCGCCACGCTCTCCAACGTATAAATCCAGCCTCAAACCAAGTTTTGACCGCCTTTAAACCTCCTCATTCACATTTTTTCGATTTTGGGGTTGGCCAACTTTGCTGGTAGATTTCAGGCTCGTCGGGCGGTAACTGAGCCCACAATCTTAAAAATACTTAAAAGCAAAATTTTTTACCCCTAACCTCACTAAGACTTTTCAAAAGTCTGGAAAAGAAATCTAAATGGCAGATACAAAAAGTGCTCGGCGAGATTCTGGTGACCTTTCTGCGTTACTTCTCCCAGAGCTACGTAAGATTGCAACAAATCTTGGAATCGAAAATGCGGCAGAGTTGAAGAAGCCTGAGTTAGTTAAGGCGATTACCGATCTGCAAGCCGCTAACCGAGAAGCAGCGAAGGCGGAGCGAGAAGCACGCCGTGCTGAGAGAAATCAACGTCGCAACCGCAATAAGCAAGGCAATGACAATAGCGACAACTCTGAGGATTCTGATGAGGAAGATGACGAGGATTCAAACTCCAGCGGATCTGATTCTGACAGTTCAAGCAATAGAGACAACGATCGTTCCGAGCGTAATGATCGCGGCAATGATCGTGGCAATGACCGCGAGTGGCGTAGAGATCGTCATCGCGACCGTGGTGGCCGAGATCGGAACAGAGATCGTGACCGCGGTGGACGTGATCGCGAAATCGTGATTTCAGAGGATGATGTATTACTTCCAGTCGGTGGCTTGCTAGATATTCTTGATAATTATGCATTTTTGCGCACCGGCGGTTATCTGCCTGGCCCAAATGATGTTTATGTTTCATTGCAACAGGTACGCCGTTATGGATTACGCAAAGGTGATGTAATCACCGGTCAGGTGCGCCAACCACGTGAGGGAGAGCGCCGCGAGAAGTTCAATGCTTTGGTCCGTCTCGACACTGTTAATGGCATGGAACCCGAGACCGCCCGTGATCGCGTGGAGTTCTCCAAGCTGGTTCCGCTTTATCCGCAAGAGAGATTGCGTCTAGAGACACAGCCCAACATTTTGACCACACGTGTCATTGATTTGATTGCACCGATTGGTAAAGGGCAACGCGGACTAATTGTTTCGCCACCTAAAGCTGGTAAGACTATGGTTTTGCAGTCAATTGCAAATGCAATCACAACTAACAACCCTGAGTGTCACCTAATGGTGGTTTTGGTTGATGAGCGTCCAGAAGAAGTTACCGATATGCAACGCTCAGTTAAGGGAGAGGTAATCGCCTCCACCTTTGATCGTCCAGCTGATGATCACACTACAGTTGCAGAGTTAGCCATCGAACGCGCAAAGCGTCTGGTCGAATTAGGTCATGATGTAGTTGTATTACTTGATTCCATTACTCGTTTGGGTCGCGCTTACAACATCGCAGCTCCAGCATCGGGTCGAATTCTTTCTGGTGGTGTTGATTCAGCTGCTTTGTATCCACCAAAGAAGTTCTTTGGAGCGGCTCGTAACATTGAAGATGGCGGCTCACTGACAATTCTGGCTACCGCACTTGTTGAAACTGGTTCAAAGATGGATGAGGTTATCTTTGAAGAGTTCAAGGGCACCGGAAACATGGAGTTGAAGCTAGATCGTAAATTTGCTGACAAGCGCATCTTCCCTGCGGTTGATGTTGATGCATCTGGTACCCGTAAGGAAGAGATTTTGATGGGTCCTGAAGAGCTAAACATTGTTTGGAAGTTACGTCGCGTGCTTCATGCTTTGGATTCACAGCAGGCGTTGGAGTTGTTGCTTGAGAAGATGAAGGGCACCAAATCCAATGTTGAGTTCTTGATGCAGGTCCAGAAGACCACTGTTGGACCCGATCAATCCCCGAAAGGTGAGTAAATCCAGCACGGATTGGCTCGAACCGGGGTGGCTTAGGTAGCCTTCCCTCATCATTTACGAGCTGGTTCACCGAAGGTTTCGGACCCAGCCCAAAACAAGGAGCAACAATGAAGAAAGATATTCATCCTGAATATAAGGAGACCACAGTTACCTGTGGTTGCGGTGAAACCTTTAATACCCGCTCAACCATTTCATCTGGTTCACTCTTCGTTGAAGTGTGCTCCGTCTGCCACCCGTTCTACACCGGCAAGCAACGCATCCTTGATACCGGCGGACGTGTAGCTAAGTTCGAAGAGCGTTTCAAGAAGCAACAAAACAAGAAGTAGCTTTCTTAACAAAGACCGTTGCTCTCGCATTTGGCGAGGGTGCGGTCTTTTGTTATTTATTGGGTTTTTAGAGTTAAGTTGATGGAAAGGAGTAGATGAGATGGCCGATAAGAAAGCTGATCGCTTTGCAACCATGCCAGAGATTCTTAAAGAGTATGAAACTCTGGAAGCTGCGATGGCCGATCCATCTATTCATGCTGATCAAGGTAAAGCTAGACAATTAGGCAAGCGTTACGCCCAACTCGGTCCGGTAATTGCCGGTTATCGTGCCTACAAAAAAGCAGAGGATGATCTAGCTGCTGCAAAAGAGTTAGCTGAGGTTGATGAGGGATTTGCCGCCGAACTTCCTGCATTAGAGGTTAGCCTGCAAGATGCAGCAGAAAAATTGGAAGAGCTGCTTTTGCCGCGCGATCCAAATGATGATCGCGATGTAATTTTGGAGATCAAAGCTGGAGCAGGTGGTGATGAATCCGCCCTATTTGCTGGCGATTTGCTGCGTATGTATCTGCGCTATGCAGAAAAGCAGGGTTGGAAAACTGAAATCATCGATGCCACCGAAAGTGATTTAGGTGGTTACAAAGATATCTCTGTTGCGGTTAAGGCTCGTGGCGGTACCGAGCCAGGAAAGGCCCCATTTTCTAAGTTGAAGTTTGAAGGTGGCGTGCACCGAGTGCAACGAGTTCCAGAAACCGAATCACAGGGGCGAATTCACACCTCTGCTGCCGGTGTTTTGGTGTTGCCTGAAGCCGAAGAGATTGATGTGCAGATAAATATGAATGAGTTACGTATCGATGTCTATCGCTCATCTGGGCCGGGCGGACAGAGCGTTAATACAACGGACTCTGCAGTGCGTATTACCCATATACCTACCGGAATTGTGGTTTCTTGCCAGAATGAAAAGAGCCAGTTGCAAAATAAAGAGTCAGCGTTGCGTATTTTGCGCGCACGACTTTTGGCGGCAGCACAGGAAGCTGCTGATGCAGAAGCAGCCGCAACTCGCAAGAGCCAGGTGCGCACCGTAGATCGCTCAGAGCGCATCCGAACCTACAACTTTCCAGAGAATCGTCTAAGTGATCACCGAGTTAATTTCAAAGCTAACAATCTGGATGCGGTACTAAATGGTGAGTTAGATGATGTAATCAATGCGCTGCTTGAGGCGGACAAAGCAGAGAAGCTCGCAGCAGCAGAAGCTTAAATCTCATGAGCATTAAAGAGATTCTAAAGAAAGCAAAGCAAGAGCTATCAGAGTTTGAGATTCCAGCGGTTGATGCCGAGTTGATGTTGGCTCATGTTGTTGGTGCTTCGCGTATGGATTTACATGCCAGAGAGTTCATATTGAATCCAGAACAACAAGAGTTGTTTCAGGAGATGGTGCAGGCAAGAAAATCAGGAACCCCTACACAGTACTTAACAGGTGAGGCGCCATTTCGCTATTTAACTTTCTCAGTTGGTCCCGGTGTTTTGATTCCGCGACCAGAGACAGAGTTATTGGTTGACGCCGCTCTAGTTGAAATCGAACGTATTCAATCAGCGCCGAATCTATCTTCAGCGCCTGATGTGAGCATCGTAGATTTGGGTGCGGGTAGCGGTGCAATAGCGATTTCAATCGCTCATGAAGCAGCGCAGCGCAAAATGCCGGTTCATATTGTTGCGGTGGAGAAATCCGCATCAGCGATTGAATGGTTAAAGAAGAACATTTCTCGACATGAGGTTGATGTTCGGGTTATTCATGATGATGTCTCAAACGCACTACAAGGCGTTAAGTGCAACATTGTTGTAGCCAATCCGCCTTATATTCCGAATGAGACCGTTCTGCCGGATCTAGTCAGACAAAATGAACCTAATGAGGCTTTATTTGGCGGTTCCGTGAATGGCATGGAAGCCCCAATTCAATTCATTGCTGCCGCTACTCGATTGTTGAAGGGTGGGGGTTTGCTAATTATGGAACATTTCGAGAATCAGAGTTCGGCACTTGAGCAAAAACTTAGCGCGGATTACTCTGAGATTTCTCACTACACTGATTTAAACAACAGACCACGTTGGATTACTGCACGCAGAGAGGAGCGGTGATGGCTGAGCGATATTCACTGCTCGATGGCGAAGTGGATTACAAGGAGTTGATTGAACGGGCTGTTGCAGCGCTACGTGATGGCAAATTATTGATCGCGCCATTAGAGCATGCCTATGTTTTTGTTGCCGACGCCTTCAATCATGCGGCGGTAAAAAAGCTTCATTTGTTACGCCAGGATGCCCGTGGAGTTGCGGCTCAAGTTATAGTCGGAGATATAAAAACAGTAAAAGGAATCACTAGAGAGTTTGGCGAAACTGTAAATGCAGTATGCGAAAAGTTTTGGCCTGGTTTATTAACAGTAAACCTTCCGCCTGCGCAGGGATTGGTTTGGAATTTGGGAGATGAAAGAACCTTGGATGAAATTGCCATTCGCGTTCCAGCCGCTGATTTTTTGCGTGAGGTTGCTTTGGCATCGGGACCACTTGCGATTGGTGCTGCGGCACTCTCTGGCCGACCCGCTCCTAGAAAATCCACATTTTTCCCGGCTTTAGATGGGGATTACGCTGCTTTGTTTGATGCTGGTGAGTTGCCAGAAGGGGCTGCCTCTACGGTGCTCTCAGCAAAAGATGATGGTCTGATTTTGCTTAGAGCAGGAGCAATCTCACTCGCCGATTTGAGAGCCATAACCCCAAACATCGCGGTTCCCGCCTAGGATTTCAGCCATGTCTGAGAGCTTCTTTGGTCCTGATTTCAACCAATTGCAACAACAAGATCCAGAGATCGCTGCAGTTGTTTTATCTGAGTTGGATAGACAACGAAAAAGCCTTCAGTTAATCGCCAGTGAAAACTTCACCTCACCTGCGGTTTTGGCAACACTTGGTTCCACACTTTCAAACAAGTATGCCGAAGGTTATCCCGGTCGTCGTTATTACGGTGGCTGTGAAGAGGTAGACAAGGTTGAGGTTATTGGAATTGACCGGGCTAAGGAGTTGTTCGGCGCTGAACACGCAAATCTCCAACCACACTCTGGCGCCAGCGCCAACATTGCCGTGTATCAAGCATTTACTAAACCCGGCGATACTGTTTTGGCGATGTCATTGCCACATGGTGGCCACTTAACCCATGGATCAAAGGTTAATTTTTCTGGTAAGTGGTTTAACGTTGAGTCGTACGGAGTTCGTCAAGACAATGAACTAATTGATTACGATGAATTACGCGATACCGCACTCCGAGTCAAACCAAAGATGATTTGTTCTGGCGCTACCGCTTATCCCAGTCTGATTGATTTCAAAAGAATCCGTGAAATCTGCGATGAGGTTGGCGCGATCATGTGGGTTGATGCGGCTCACTTCATCGGTCTAGTTGCTGGAAAGGCGATTCCTTCTCCCGTTCCTTACGCCGATGTCGTTTCATTTACTACCCATAAAGTTTTGCGAGGACCACGTGGCGGAATGATTCTCTCCAAAGCCGAGCACGCAGCAGCGGTTGATAAAGCGGTGTTTCCAGGCATGCAAGGCGGTCCAATCATGAGCGCGGTAGCTGGAAAAGCGGTCGCTCTGAAGGAGTGCGCTACACCTGAGTATCAAAGTTATGCGAAGAAGGTCATTGAAAATGCTAAAGCTCTCGCCGCAGCTCTTGAGAAAGAGGGCATGCGCGCGGTCTCTGGTGGCACAGAAACCCACTTGGCATTGATTGATATCCGATCTACTGGCGTAAATGGCAAGGTTGCCGATGAGAGATGTGGAAAAGCTGGAATTTCGCTAAATAAGAACGCTATTCCATATGATCCAGAAACCCCTGCGGTCACCAGCGGAATTCGCGTTGGTACACCTGCAACAACCACCCAGGGAATGGGATTGCCCGAGATGTCAGAAATTGCCAACCTAATTGCGCGTGCAATTAAAGAAGGCGATGATGATGGGAAAGCAAATTCAATTCGCCAAGAGGTTTATGAGTTAACCGCGAAGTTCCCGGTTTATCCACGGTAATGCGCGAGTACTTACTTACCCTTTTAATCGCTGCAGTTTTAACTTACATGTTAACTCCGCTTGTACGCAGCTTTGCATTGAGACAGAATGCGGTTGCAAAGGTGCGTGAGCGAGATGTTCACACCGAAACTACAGCCCGCTGGGGCGGGGTAGCGATGTGGCTCTCCATGGGTTTAACCCTATTAATTGTTGAAAATTTAGCGTTAGTTGGTAAGGCATATAGCCGAGAACTTCTTGGGATTTTCCTAGCGGCCACTTTCGTGCTGTTAATCGGAATGATTGATGATCGTTTTGAATTGGATGCGGTCACTAAATTGGCAGGACAAGGATTAGCAGCTGCCATTTTGTTGTATTTTGGAATTCAAATCCTGTGGTTGCCCATAGATGGAATTATCGTTTTGCCAACCAACATAGGCCAACTTCTTACGGTTCTAGTAGTCATAATTATTATTAATGCGGTCAACTTTGTTGATGGATTAGATGGACTTGCTACGGGAATCGTCGCAATCTCTGCTGCGGCATTTTTCGGCTTTTCCTATCTGTTAGCGGTAGAAAATGGATTTAGCCGTGCGGGCGCACCATCTTTGGTCACTGCGATAGTGATCGGCAGCTGCATCGGCTTTTTGCCACACAACCTTCATCCAGCACGGATTTTTATGGGGGATTCCGGCTCCATGTTCTTGGGATTAGTTTTAGCAGCGGCTGCCATCACTTTGATGGGACAAATCGATGCCAATGCGGTTTTCTCTGAAAACATTGGTCCAGCGGCGCTCCCTCTACTGTTGCCATTTGCGGTTCTAGCGGTGCCATTGCTTGATCTTGGATTGGCTGTTTTACGTCGTATTAGGCGTGGTAAGTCTCCCTTTGCGCCAGACAAAGAACATCTCCATCACAAGTTGATGTCATGGGGTAACTCTCAACAACGCACCAACATCATTTTGTATTTAGCGACTGCAATGCTGGCTCTACCTGCGATGCTCTCAGCATTTATACCCTTGTGGGGTGCTGTTTTAGTTGGAGTAATTCTTTTGCTTTCGGCAATCTTAATCAACAAAGGTTTGCTTAATAAGTTTCGTGAGAGAAACGTAGTGAGATGAAAATAAAAAAATCCAAATACAACTCAGTTGCTGTTGATTCAAACTCTCAACTTTGGCGTGGCGCATTGCAGCCTGCGCTTTGGTTGACGCTTGTTTCAATCTTGGTCTCAACCATTTCCACCGGTAGCGATGGATTCTTCGGCAGCTTGTTGGCAAGTTTCACAGTTGTCATATTTTTTTCTGTCTCTTTATATGTGGGCAAGCTGACTAAGAATGTAGATCCAATCGCCACCATGGCGCTGGCCATGTTCTCCTATTTCACAAAGCTGCTCTTAATAGCCGGTCTTTTAATCGCGGTGACAAGATTGACGCAGGAGGATCAGGTAAATAGAACCGCATTTGGGGTAAGCGCGCTTACGATTGCGGGAGGCTGGCTAATCGGAGAAACGCGCGCTTTCTTTAAACTGCGGCTACATCTACCATTGCCTAATCAGGGCTCAATAGATTCAAAGATTCAGACCCAAGGTGGGGGCAGAGAAGTAGGCAGAGAAGGAGAGTAAAGATATGAGCGAGAATCTCCCTAAGGGGCCAAGCGAGGACAACGCCTTTTGGACCATTTTTGGTTACATGCTCTCCGGGTTATTGATTTGGGGCGGAATTGGCTGGGGTTTGGATAGCTGGTTGGGCACCGGTTACTTCCTGCTGGGCGGTCTCTTACTCGGCATGGGCTCGGCGCTTTACCTAATCTGGCTTAGGTTCGGCCGGAGGTAGGGGTTGAGGCTGAAAGGCGTTTTCTAGGGCCGCTTTCTAGTGCCACTTTCTCGAGCCATCATCTGAGCTGGTTTTTTTGTTAGCCAGGTTACCTAAGCCGACTGATTTCGATTTCACATCTTTCCAGCCACCTAATAGGGTTACGCCGTCTTTCCCCGCGAAAATCATCCGTAATGCTTGAATCTTCAAGGAGTTGAGTGGTGCTGGTTAGCTACGCAGCAGAGGTTGGCAAGGAAGAGGGTTTTAATCCTCCCGATGCGGGCGACTTCAACCTACCTCCATTTATTGAAGGTAACGAGTTTGCAACCAAGCCGATTCTTTTGGTCTTCTTATCAGTCCTTTTAATCTCAGTCTTTTTCATTCTCTCTTCTCGAAAAGCAGCGGTGGTCCCATCCAAACTCCAATTCGCAGGTGAATCCATCTATGGATTTGTTCGCAATGATTTGGGTCGCGAGGTAATCGGCCATGAATTCATGCGCTTCGTTCCTTATTTGTTCACATTATTTACCTTCATTTTGGTCAACAACATCTTTGGCATTGTTCCACTTATCCAATTCCCAACAATGTCCCGTATTTCTTTCCCTTATGTCCTAGCTGCTTTTACCTTCTTTATTTTCCATTATGTCGGAATTCGTAAACAAGGTTTCTTCAAGTACATGAAAGAGATCATGTTCTTGCCAGGAATTCCAAAGCCGGCTTACATTTTGATTACACCACTTGAATTGGCAACCTACTTCTTGGTTCGACCAATGACTTTGAGCCTGCGTCTATTTGCAAATATGTTCGCTGGCCACTTGCTGCTTCTTGTCTTCATTTTGGGTGGCGAGCATCTGCTGCAGGGCGTAATTGGATTGAAATTAGTTAGCCCATTCTCCTTTGTAATCGGAATTGCTCTCACATTTTTTGAGTTTATGGTGCAGTGCCTTCAGGCCTACATCTTTACTCTTTTGACCGCTCTCTACATAGCAGGAGCTTTGGCAGACGAGCACTAATACAGCTTTACTCACGATAACGCTCGGTTGTCGTGTAGCTAAATAAAGAAGGAAAGGTAAGAAACATGGAAGGCACACTCAACCTGGTCGGTTTTGGCCTCGCAGCGATTGGACCTGGTATTGCAACCGGTTTGATCTTCGCCGCTTACATCAATGGCGTTGCTCGCCAGCCAGAAGCACGTAGCGTTCTACAGCCAATCGCATTTCTTGGCTTCGCTCTTGCTGAAGCGCTTGCTCTATTCGGCCTAGTTCTAGCGTTCGTTCTCTAGTCGATCAAATAATTTAAATTATGCGTTCGATTGAATTGGCAGCAGGAGAAGAGCTAAACCCTCTAATCCCGCATACCGCAGAAATCATCGTTGGCTTTATCGCCTTCTCTCTGCTCTACATGGTCTTGCGCCGTGCCGTTGTGCCACGCTTTGAAAAAGCGTTTGCAGAACGTACCGATGCGATTCAAGGTGGAATGGAGCGTGCGGAACGCGCGCAACGGGAAGCCGAAGCTGCCTTGAACCAATACAAATCTCAACTCGCAGATGCTCGCGGCGAAGCTCAGAGCATCCGTGAAGAGGCTCGGGTTCAGGGAGCAGCGATCATCGAAGAGATGAGAGCGAAGGCGCAAGAAGAAGCTGCACGCATCACCGCTTCAGCTCAAGCCGCTATTGAGGCAGAGCGTCAGCAAGCGGTTAACTCACTTCGTAATGAGGTTGGGGCACTTGCAACTGAATTAGCATCCAAGATTGTCGGAGAAGCCTTAGATGACCAGGTCCGTCAATCAAGAATCGTTGATCGATTCCTATCAGATCTGGAGAAGAGTAAGTAGTTATGACAACTGCACTTGCTGCACTTGGTGGCGCGAGCCGTCAATCATTAGCCGCCGCACGAGCATCGCTTGATAACCAACTTAAGTCGTTATCAGCCGGTGACTCCTCTTTTCTGGCTAAAGATCTATTTGCAGTAGTTGCTGCCCTTGACTCCTCAACGCCATTGCGTCGCGCCATTACAGATGGCTCCCGCGATGCTGAGGCAAAGGCAAGGTTGGTCTCAGATCTATTTGGAAAATCAATCTCCGCCGCTGCTTTGAAACTAGTTTCAGAGCTTTCCGCGCTTCGTTGGTCGAGCCCATCGAATTTCGGAGATGTAGTTGAGCAGTTGGCTGTTGAAGCTGAAGCCTCAGCTGCTAACCAGGCAAATGAATTGGATCGGTTGGAAGAGGAGCTCTTTGCATTTTCTCGCATTGTCGTGAGTGATGGAGAGCTACGCCAAGCACTCAACTCAACCAAGTACTCTGTTGAGGGCAAAAGAGATCTGGTTGCCAAGATTTTTGGTGGAAAGATCGCTGCATCAACCTCCAAAATCCTGGACCACTTGGTAGGTGGTCTAAGAGGTAGAAATATCGAAGGGACTATCGCTTTCTATGCGGCAGCAACCGCAGCCAGAAGAGATCGAGTCATTGCTCATGTCCGCACTGCAGTAGGGCTGACAGATGCACAGAAGGAAAAGTTAGTTACAACTTTGTCAAAGAAGATTGGTCAGCCAGTTCGCTTGAACGTGGAGATTGATCCAACAGTTTTGGGTGGAGTATCCATCCGATTTGCAGATGAATTGATTGACGCCACAATCGTCAATCGTTTGGCCGACGCGGGCAGAGCGCTCGCAGTATAGGGAGAGTAATCATGGCGGAACTCACGATCCGACCCGAAGAGATTCGTGATGCCTTAGCGAACTTCGTTAAGTCATACGATCCAGGTGTTGCGGCGCGCGATGAAATCGGAACCGTTGTTGAGGCGGGCGATGGAATTGCACGTGTTGAAGGTCTTCCTTCAACAATGACAAATGAGCTGCTTAAGTTTGAGAATGGAACATTAGGTCTAGCGCTAAACCTTGATGTGCGCGAAATCGGTGTGGTTATTCTCGGCGAATTCAATGGAATTGAAGAAGGAACCACTGTTCGTCGTACCGGTGAAATTCTCTCCGTACCAGTTGGCGATGGCTTCCTTGGTCGCGTGGTTGATCCACTGGGTCGACCAATTGATGGCAAGGGTGAAATTAAAGCAGAGGCAACTCGTGCTCTAGAGCTTCAGGCCCCAACTGTTGTGCAACGTCAACCAGTTAAGGAGCCGCTAGCAACCGGTATTAAAGCTATCGACGCTATGACCGCAATCGGCCGCGGACAGCGTCAGCTAATCATCGGTGACCGTCAGACTGGTAAGACCGCGGTTGCAATTGACACCATCATTAACCAGCGCGAAAACTGGAAGAGTGGCGATAAGAAGAAGCAGGTTAAATGTATTTATGTTGCGATCGGACAAAAAGGTTCGACCATCGCATCAGTTAGAGCTGCCTTGGAAGAAGCTGGCGCGATGGAGTACACAACAATTGTTGCAGCACCAGCCTCTGATCCAGCAGGTTTCAAGTATCTAGCCCCTTACACCGGTTCTGCGATTGGTCAGCACTGGATGTACAACGGTGGCCATGTGCTCATCGTTTTTGATGATCTCTCCAAGCAGGCTGAGGCATATCGTTCAGTTTCCTTGTTGCTACGTCGTCCACCAGGACGTGAGGCTTATCCAGGAGATGTGTTTTATTTACACTCACGTCTGCTAGAGCGTTGCGCAAAGCTTTCTGATGAAATGGGCGGCGGTTCAATGACCGGACTACCAATCATCGAAACAAAAGGTAATGACGTTTCCGCATTCATTCCTACCAACGTAATTTCAATTACCGATGGACAGTGCTTCCTCGAGACCGATCTATTTAACTCAGGCGTACGTCCTGCTATCAACGTAGGTATCTCAGTTTCACGTGTGGGTGGATCTGCACAAACCAAAGCGATGAAGAAGATCGCAGGTCGTCTACGTCTTGATTTGGCTCAGTTCCGCGAGCTTGAAGCTTTCGCAGCTTTCGGTTCAGATCTTGATGCTGCATCTAAGGCACAGCTAGAGCGCGGTGCGCGACTAGTAGAGCTGCTAAAGCAGACTCAGTACACACCATTCTCACTAGAGCGCATGGTGGTTTCAATCTGGGCGGGTACAACCGGCCAGCTTGATTCCGTCGCGGTTCAAGATATTCGTCGTTTCGAATCAGAGTTCTTGGATTATGTAGGACGGGAACACAAGGGCATCTTTGATGTAATTGCTGAAACCAAAGAACTTAGCGATGACACAGTGGCGAAAATGACCGCAGCCATCAACTCCTTCAAATCACAGTTTGTTTCATCGGTCGCCAAGGCGGTTAATGAAGCACCTGCTGAAGCTGAAGGTAGCGACGGCACCGAGCAGATTACGAAGTACAAGAAGTAATCCATGGGCGCCCAACTCCGCATCTATCGTCGACGCATTCGCTCGGTTAAAGCGACCAAGAAGATCACGCGTGCTATGGAGCTCATCTCCGCATCGCGTATCGTCAAGGCGCAACAACGAGTTTCTGCATCGACCCCGTACGCGAATGAATTAACCCGTGCGGTGAGCGCAGTTGCCACATTTTCAAATACCAATCATCCACTGACCACAGAGTCGGCAAATCCAAAGCGTGCTGCGGTTCTGATCATCACATCAGATCGCGGTATGGCCGGTGCATATTCATCTAGCGCAATTAAAGAGGCTGATGGATTAATTGTGACTCTTAAGCAGCGTGGCCTAGAGGTTGATACTTATCTTGTTGGCCGCAAGGCGGTTAATTACTTCAAGTTTCGTAACCGCGCCATTAAGAACTCCTGGACCGGTTTCTCCGACAATCCAACCTATGCACATGCAAAGACCATCTCAGATGAGTTAATTGCAGCATTTATCAAAGATGCGCAGGTTGATATTGATGGAGTGGATGAACTACACATTGTTTATACCGAGTTCAAGTCAATGATTACTCAGATCGCAATGAACAAGCGGATGTTGCCATTAGAGGTTGTTGAATCTGATGGACCAGCACCTGCAGGTCTATTGCCGATGTATGAGTTTGAGCC
>JBJOIM010000012.1:0-16570 GCA_046047175.1 Actinomycetota bacterium
ATTGTCTCTTTAATTGGCGCTAATGGTGCTGGAAAGACCACGCTACTGAAGACTATTTCTGGAATATTGAATCCAACCGCAGGAAGCATTACCTATGATGGCGAGAACATTCTGGGCCATAAGGCGCACCAACGCGTACATCTAGGAATTTCTCAAGCACCTGAAGGTCGCGGAATTTTTCCTGGGCTGACAGTTCTGGAAAACCTTGAATTGGGTACTTATCATTTGAAATCAAAGAAGAGTGAGATGCAGGAAGACCTTGAAATGGTTTACGGACTCTTCCCAAGATTGAAAGAACGTATGACTCAAGCCGGTGGAACACTTTCTGGCGGAGAGCAACAAATGTTGGCTATTGGCAGAGCGCTAATGGCAAAACCAAAGGTTTTGTTGCTGGATGAGCCATCTATGGGTCTTGCACCTCAGATGATTGCCAACATATTCCGCATCATTACTCAAATTAATAAACTCGGCGTGACAATCCTCTTGGTTGAGCAGAATGCGCAACAAGCTCTCTCTAGATCTGATCGGGCATATGTTCTTGAAACAGGTTCGATTACAAAAGAGGCTAAGGGCAAGGATCTACTAAATGATCCGCATGTTAAATCCGCTTACCTTGGTACCGGAGCTCACGAGCTCGATTAATCAACGCTCTGCGAGAATTAAACAGGTAATTCTTGCGGTGCAGGTTTTCTCACCTTTGTCATTTGTAATTTCAACGTTATAGGTGCAAAGGGTTTTGCCCAATGTAACCGCTGTGGCAACTCCTGTTACAGCACCAGAGGTTGCAGATTTGTGATGACTGGCGTTGATCTCAATACCCACAATTCTTCGAGCGGGCCCAGCATGTAAGTGAGTGCCAACGGATCCCAGACTTTCAGCCAACACCACATTGGCACCTCCATGTAATAATCCAAAGGGCTGGGTATTTCCTGCGACTGGCATGGTTGCGACGAGACGCTCGGGAGAGGCTTCGATGATTTCAATTCCCATTTTTTTGTCTAAGTCGCCACGGCCACGTTCATTAAGGATCTGCATGAAGTCTGTCATGCGGGTAATTGTAGGCATCAATCTCTAGGATTTACGGGTGAAGAAGGCAAAGTTGCTACTGCTAGATGGCCACTCTCTGGCCTACCGGGCTTTTTACGCCTTGCCGGTTGAAAACTTCGCCACATCAACCGGGCAACATACCAATGCGATTTACGGTTTTGCCTCAATGATCATTAACTTAATTAGAGATGAAAAACCGACTCATATAGCTACTGCCTTTGATGTCTCAAGGAAAACCTTTCGAACTGAGAAATTTCCTGAATACAAAGCAAATCGCGCCAGCACCCCTGATGAGTTTCGATCCCAAATATCTTTCATAAATGAACTTCTGGATGCATTTCAGATCCCACACTTTGAATTAGAGGGCTACGAGGCTGATGACATCATCGCGACATTTGTAGATAAATTCTCTGCAGATGCTGAGATCTTGATTTGTACCGGGGACAGGGACTCCTTCCAATTGGTAAAGAAGGATGTAACGGTTCTATATCCCAAAAAAGGTGTAACAGAGTTAGCTCGTATGACGCCAGAGGCCGTGTTTGAGAAATATGGATTGACTCCAGTTCAGTACCCAGATTTCGCAGCGCTGCGTGGCGACCCAAGTGACAATCTTCCTTCAATCCCTGGAGTCGGGGAGAAGACCGCTACTAAATGGATTCAGGAGTTTGGTTCACTTAAAGAGCTGATTGCAAAAGTGGATGAAGTTCCCGGGAAAGCCGGAGAGGCTCTTCGTTCTGCACTTCCATCAGTAATAACAAATCGAGAATTAACGCAACTGCGCCACGATCTGCCTTTGGCGATTCCCCTTAATGATTTGGAATGGAGTGGAATAGATAAAGCGCACACCACTAAGTTATTTGATCAATTAGAGATTAAGGCTTTGAAGGAGCGAATTAAGTCTCTTTACGCATCTGCAGAAACCGTTGAAGTTCCAAGACAGAATGTTGTCGTCAAAGAGGTTGGAGCAAAGGAGTTTTTGACGGCCCTAAAAGCCGCAAATCAAGTAGTGCCGGCCAGATTTTCTCAAAGCTCAATTTCAGCCTCCTTTGCCGAAGGCACGGTTTTTGTTACTCAAATCGAAGAGGTCGCAGATGCGCTAAATGCTTTTAGTAGTTGGATGGTGCACGGAGCAAAAGAGCTCATCCGTAACGGGGTCTTATCCCAAGTTGCAATCGATACAGAAGTTGCCGCCTATTTGCTTAATCCCGGAGCTAGGGATCTAGATCTCGAGTCGGTCTTGCGCAGATATATTGGTGTGGAGTTTGCGGATGTGCAGAGCGATTTATTCTCGGAAGGGTGGAATCCAGAGCCGCCGGCTTACATGCAACAGCTTTGGAATGTACTTACGGCCGAGTTAGAAAAACACAACGCCTTGCAGCTTTATCAAGATTTAGAAATTCCGACCATGCACGCGCTGGCTCAGATGGAGGCGGTTGGTATCGGAGTGGATGCGACCGCGTTAAAGAAGCTTCATGATTTCTTTGAAAAAGAGGAGAAGGGTTCAATCGCTACGGCCTATCAGTCAGTAGGCCACGAGTTTAATGTCGCTTCACCAAAGCAGTTGCAGACCGTTCTGTTTGAGGAGTTGAAGCTGCCTAAAACAAAGAGAATCAAAACCGGTTTTAGCACCGATGCTGAATCACTGGAGTGGCTATACGAAACCACTAAGCACCCAGTTTTGGAGGCGCTACTAAGAGTCCGCGAAGTAGGAAAGTTGCGTACAACGGTAGAAGGTTTACTGTCGGCGATAGATAGCGATCAACGGATTCATAGCACCTTCCAGCAAACTACGACCGCAACAGGTCGACTATCCTCAACTGATCCCAATCTGCAAAACATCCCGGTGCGCACTGAAGAGGGACGCAAGATAAGAGATTGTTTTGTTGCTCAAAAACCTTTTGTCGATCTTTTAACCGCTGATTACAGCCAAATTGAGATGCGAATAATGGCGCATCTATCTGATGACAAAGAGCTGCTGGAAGCGTTTCGCACGGGGGAAGATCTTCACTCAACAGTGGCAGCTCAAGTGTTTGGTGTGAAGGTTTCTGATGTTGATGCCGATATGCGTCGCCAGATCAAGGCTATGTCTTATGGATTGGCTTACGGATTGTCCTCATTTGGACTAGCGCAGCAACTAGATATCTCACCGGGCGATGCCAGTGCATTGATGGCAAAGTACTTTGAAAGATTTGGCGGAATTCAGGATTACTTGAAACAGGTTGTGGTTAAGGCTAGAGAATTGGGATATACCGAAACTATTTTAGGTCGGCGACGGTATTTGCCAGATTTGAATCATGAAAATCGCCAACGGCGAGAGATTGCAGAGCGCATGGCTTTAAACGCACCAATTCAAGGTTCAGCAGCGGACATAATTAAGGTAGCGATGCTGAACGTTGAACATGCGATCAATCAGCAAGGATTGAAATCCCGTCTTCTGCTTCAGGTGCATGATGAGTTGATATTTGAGATAGCTGAAGGGGAGCACCAAACCATGGAGCAGTTGGTGCGTCGCGAAATGGGTAATGCATACCCGCTCAAAGCGCCGCTAGATGTAAATGTCGGGTTTGGTAAGAGCTGGGATCTAGCCGCCCATTGAGGCTCAAATTGACCCTGAAGCCCTCCGGAAAGTAGCCTTGCGCTCCGCGCTTGAAGGACCTGTAAATCCTCAGACCTAGCAGGATGAACCCAGATTTGAAGAAATCGGAGTCGGTGCTCGAGCGTGCCCTACTAGAACAATTCCCCACGGAGTACCTTGTCAACTCAAATTTCTTTAAACGATATTGGATCAGCAGAAGATTTTCTCGCCGCAATTGAAGGCACAATCAAAAACTTTAACGATGGAGATTTAGTATCTGGCGTCGTTGTCCAGGTTGATCGCGATGAAGTCCTTCTAGATATTGGCTACAAAACAGAAGGTGTAATTCCATCCCGCGAACTCTCTATCCGTCATGACCTAGATCCAAGTGAATTGGTGAAAGTTGGCGATCGAGTAGAAGCACTTGTTTTACAGAAGGAAGATAAAGAAGGACGTTTAATTCTTTCCAAGAAGCGTGCCCAGTATGAAAAGGCATGGGGCGAAATTGAAGGAAAGAAAGAGCGTGATGAAGTTGTTGTTGGAACTGTTATTGAGGTAGTTAAGGGCGGTCTGATTGTTGATATCGGATTACGTGGCTTCTTACCAGCATCACTAGTTGAGATGCGTCGTGTACGTGACCTTTCGCCATATATTGGCAAGCAGGTCGAAGCTCGCATCATCGAACTAGATAAGAACCGTAACAACGTAGTCTTGTCTCGCCGTGCATACCTAGAGCAAACACAATCTGAATCCCGCACCACCTTCTTGAATCAACTTCAAAAGGGTCAGGTTCGTGCCGGAGTTGTTTCCTCAATTGTTAACTTCGGAGCCTTTGTTGATTTAGGTGGAGTTGACGGACTTGTACATGTTTCTGAATTGTCATGGAAGCACATCGATCACCCAGGTGAGGTTGTAGCGGTTGGCGATGAGGTAACTGTCGAAGTTCTTGAGGTAGATTTTGAGCGCGAGCGTGTTTCACTCTCTCTCAAGGCAACTCAAGAAGATCCATGGCAGGCATTTGCCCGCACCCACACCATCAATCAAGTGGTTCCAGGTGAAGTTACAAAGCTTGTTCCATTCGGTGCATTTATCCGGGTATTTGATGGCATTGAAGGCCTGGTTCACATCTCTGAGTTGGCAGAGCGCCATGTCGAGATTCCAGAGCAGGTTGTTCAAGTTGGCGATCAACTATTTGTAAAGATTATTGACATCGATCTAGAGCGTCGTCGTATCTCACTTTCATTGAAGCAAGCCAATGAAGGACATGATGTTGAGGTCGAAGCATTTGATCCAACTCAATACGGCATGCCAGCTCGTTATGATGAGAATGGAAACTTCATCTATCCAGAAGGTTTTGATCCTGAAACTCAGGAGTGGAAGCCAGGATATGAAGCACAACGTGAAGAGTGGGAGCGTCAGTACGCAGAAGCTCAAGCACGATTCATGGCACACAAGAAGCAGAAGGCAGAGGCGCAAGCCGCTGATGCAGCCGCTGCGGCTTCTCAGCCTGAGACTGCAGAGTAAAAACTTACAAGAAAAATTCTGGGCCTCGGTTAACCGGGGCCCAGTTTTCTTTTTATCGGTAGGCTTTAAGTTGTGCTGAAAGTAGCGGTCACAGGTGGAATTGGTTCCGGCAAGAGTGCAGTCGGTGAAATTCTGCAAGAACTTGGTGCTGTTCTAATCGATTCGGATGAATTGGCTCGGTATGTAATTGAAAGAGGTTCGCCTGGATATGACCAGGTTTTAGCGGCTTTTGGCGATGAGATTTTGACCGCTGGTGAAATTGATAGAGCAAAGCTAGCTGAATTAGTTTTCGCGCAGCCAGATTTACGCAAGAAGTTAGAGGGGATTGTTCATCCCTTGGTGCGCGAAGCTGCTGAAGAGATTATGAAATCTGTCCCGGCAGATTCCGTTGTTGTAAATGAGATTCCACTGCTCTTTGAAACAGATGGTGCCAAGCGTTTTGATTTTGTGATTGCGGTACAAACCCCTATAAAGCTGCGCACAGAACGCTTGATACAGCGTGGCATGAAACAGTACGAGATTGACAAAAGAATCGCAGCTCAGGCTAGTGATGAGCAAAGAGCCGGCATCGCTCATGCAGTTGTTGTGAATGATGGGTCTTTGGATGATTTGAAATCAAAAGTTGAAGATCTGTGGTTCGGTCAATTGAAGCCTAAGGCCGGTAATTAATGGTCAGAGCTGTTACCTCAACACCTAGGGCGGATAAGCCTTTTCAAGTCATTAGTGATTTTCAACCTGCTGGAGATCAGCCCGAGGCGATTAGAGAGCTTGCCTCACGGGTAAATGCAGGCGAGTCAGACATTGTTCTGCTCGGAGCTACCGGCACCGGAAAGTCGGCGACCACCGCATGGTTGATTGAACAGGTGCAGCGTCCGACACTAGTTTTAGCGCCAAACAAAACTTTGGCCGCTCAGTTGGCCAATGAATTTCGTGAGTTACTTCCCAACAACGCGGTTGAGTACTTTGTTTCATATTACGACTACTACCAACCCGAGGCTTATGTTCCGCAAACCGATACCTTTATTGAAAAGGACTCCTCGATCAACTCCGAAGTTGAGAGATTGCGTTATTCCGCTACTTACTCACTTTTAACTAGGCGGGATGTTGTAGTAGTTGCCACCGTTTCCTGTATTTATGGCCTGGGAACTCCACAGGAGTACATCGATCGAATGATTAACATTTCAGTCGGAGACTCAATAGATCGCAATGTTCTACTCCGAAAGTTTGTTGATATTCAATATAAGAGAAATGACATGGCCTTCGAAAGAGGGACCTTTAGAGTGCGGGGGGATACAGTTGAAATCATTCCCGTCTATGAAGAGCTGGCGATCCGTATAGAAATGTTTGGCGACGAGATTGAGCGCTTGACTACCTTGCATCCTTTAACTGGCGAAATAGTGAGTGATGTTAAAGAGGTATTCATCTTCCCAGCTACGCATTACTCAGCGGGACCCGACACTATGAAGCGAGCAATTTCTGATATCGAAGCGGAGTTGGCTGTACGGCTTAAGGAGCTAGAGAAGCAAAATAAGCTCTTAGAAGCGCAAAGATTACGGATGCGAACTCAGTTCGATATCGAGATGATGCTGCAGCTGGGGTTTTGTTCGGGAATTGAAAACTACTCTCGACATATCGATGGCAGAGCGCAAGGCTCTCCACCCAACTGTTTACTAGATTATTTTCCAGAGGATTTTCTCTGCGTTATTGATGAGTCGCACATTACAGTTCCACAGATTGGCGCGATGTATGAGGGCGATGCTTCTAGAAAACGCACCTTAGTAGAACATGGCTTTCGTTTGCCGAGCGCTCTAGATAATCGACCGCTTACCTTCCAAGAGTTTCTGGAGCGCACCCCGCAAAAAGTTTACCTATCGGCAACACCTGGTCCCTATGAGATGGACAAAACCGGGGGAGAGTTTGTTGAGCAGGTTATTAGACCAACTGGTTTAGTTGACCCAAAGATTGTATTGAAACCAATCAAGAATCAGATTGATGATTTGATGCAAGAAATTAAGTTGCGCGCTGAAAGAAATGAGCGAGTGCTGGTTACCACCCTTACCAAGAAGATGGCTGAGGATTTAACGGACTTTTTCACTGAGGCGGGTATTCGAGTCAGATACCTTCACTCTGAGGTAGACACACTGCGTCGCGTGGAACTGCTTCGCGAACTACGTCTTGGCGAGTACGACGTCTTAATTGGAATTAATCTTTTGCGTGAAGGTCTAGATCTACCAGAGGTTTCCTTGGTGGCTATTTTGGATGCGGACAAGGAAGGTTTCTTGCGTTCAACAAGATCTTTAATTCAAACGATTGGCCGCGCAGCTCGAAATGTATCTGGCGAGGTTCACATGTACGCCGACAATATTACTGATTCGATGGCTCGGGCTATTGATGAGACAAATCGCCGCAGAGCGAAACAGGTGGCATATAACACCGCTCATGGAATCGATCCGCAACCATTGCGCAAGAAGATTGCCGACATAACAGATTTGATTGCACAGGAAAGTGATGACACAGATTCGTTATTGGCCGGTTCAAAGCGACGCGCCGTCACTGAAACCCCGGTTGGCGTACATGCCAAATCCCTCGTAGCCTTACCTCGCACCGAGCTACTGGGACTGATTGATTCTCTGACTGAGCAGATGAGAAATGCCGCAGCTGAGTTGCAATTCGAACTTGCCGCAAGGTTGAGAGATGAAATTAAAGAGTTAAAACGAGAGTTACGAGCAATGGAAGAGGCGGGAATGTAATGAGCGCGGAACGTTTGATCGTACGCGGCGCCCGCGAACACAATCTCAAGAATGTGTCTTTAGATTTACCTCGCAACGCCATGATTGTTTTTACCGGCTTATCAGGTTCAGGCAAGTCTTCGTTGGCCTTTGACACGATCTTTGCCGAAGGGCAAAGAAGATATGTCGAGTCTCTATCAGCTTACGCACGGCAGTTTTTGGGGCAGATGGACAAGCCAGATGTTGATTTTATTGAGGGTCTTTCACCCGCGGTATCGATAGATCAAAAGTCAACCAATAGAAATCCACGTTCAACCGTAGGAACAATTACTGAGGTTTACGATTATTTAAGGTTGTTATTTGCCCGAGCTGGAAAACCCCATTGTCCTGAGTGCGGAAAAGCAATCACTAAACAGACGCCACAAAATATCGTTGATCAAATCCTCGAACTTCCAAGTGAAACCAAGTTCCAAGTTTTAGCTCCGATGATTCGGGCCCGCAAAGGTGAGTTCGTTGATCTATTTAAGGATTTAGTTGCTCAAGGTTATTCCCGTGCCCGAGTTGATGGGGTTACGGTATCTCTATCTGAACCACCTAAATTAAAGAAACAGGAAAAGCACACCATTGAGGTGGTGGTTGATCGATTAACCGCAAAGCCTGAGGGAAAGCAGAGGCTGACAGATTCAATCGAAACCGCATTGAAGTTGGCGAGCGGACTTGTGACTTTGGAGTTTGTCGATGTGAAGACGGGGGAGAAGGAGCGCACTTATAGCGAACTTCTAGCCTGTCATGATTGCGGTCTGTCATTTCAAGAGATGGAGCCCAGATCCTTCTCCTTTAACTCGCCATTTGGTGCTTGCCCAGAGTGCACAGGTATAGGTTCAAAGCTTGAGGTTGATGAAGAGCTGGTAATTCCAGATGACTCACTCTCAATCGAAGATGGTGCAATCGCACCCTGGTCAGGTGGTCAATCAGCTGATTACTTTCTTAATTTATTAGAGGCATTAGCCGCTGATGTGAAGTTCTCATTGAAGACCCCTTGGGTGAAACTCTCTCAAAAAGCCAAGGACGCGATCCTAAACGGATATGAGTATGAGGTCCATGTTAAGTACAAAAACCGTTATGGCCGAGTAAGAAACTACTCAACTGGTTTCGAGGGTGTTAAGCCATTTATCGAACGCAGACATGCAGAAACCGATAGTGATTACAGTCGGGAAAAGTATGAAGCTTTTATGCGGGAAACCCCATGTCCGGCCTGTAAGGGAACCCGATTAAAGCCAGAGGTATTGGCGGTAACTTTAGGTGAGAAAAATATCGCTGAAATCTGCGAGCTCTCTATTGAAGATTGCGCAAAATTTTTAAAGGGATTGAAGTTAGCTGCGCGCGAGGCGAAAATTGCAGAGCGGGTCATGAAAGAGGTCCACGCTCGTCTAGGTTTTCTTCTTGATGTCGGGCTTGAGTATCTAACTTTGGCACGACCTGCTGCCACCCTCTCGGGTGGAGAGGCGCAGCGCATTAGATTGGCTACCCAAATCGGCTCAGGCCTAGTAGGCGTTTTGTATGTATTGGATGAGCCAAGCATTGGATTACACCAAAGAGATAACAAGAGATTGATTGAAACCTTAACTCACCTACGCGATCTGGGTAACACCTTGATTGTTGTGGAGCATGATGAAGAGACAATCCGTACCGCGGATTGGATTGTAGATATTGGGCCAGGCGCCGGTGAACACGGCGGCGAGATTGTCGTCTCCGGGGATTATCAAGCTTTGGTCGATTCGAAGCGCTCCATTACCGGTGCCTATATATCAGGGCGAAGCGAAATCGCGATTCCTAAATCACGCCGAGAGATAAATCCTAAACGCTCTTTGACCATAAAAGATGCCAGAGAAAATAACTTAAAAAACTTAGATGTGAATATTCCATTAGGCGCTTTTGTTGCGGTCACTGGGGTTAGCGGCTCTGGTAAATCAACCTTAGTAAATGACATTTTGTACTCGGTGCTAGCCAACAAATTGAATGGGGCACGGGTAGTTCCAGGAAGACACAGGACAATTACGGGAGTTGATCACCTAGACAAAGTTGTACATGTAGACCAATCACCAATTGGCCGAACTCCACGCTCGAATCCAGCTACTTACACTGGGGTCTTTGACAAAATCCGCGCGCTATTTGCCGAGACTAGTGAGGCAAAGGTTCGGGGATACCAGCAAGGCCGTTTTTCTTTCAATGTGAAGGGTGGACGTTGCGAAAATTGCGCTGGCGACGGGACCATCACCATTGAAATGAACTTCCTGCCAGATGTTTACGTGCCTTGCGAGGTATGTCATGGCGCAAGATATAACCGAGAGACGCTGGAGGTTCATTACAAAGGCAAGACGATTGCTGAAGTTCTAGATATGCCGATAGAAAAAGCAACCGATTTCTTTGAATCGATTCCGGCAATTCATCGCTATCTAAAGACACTATGTGATGTTGGTTTAGGTTATGTTCGACTTGGCCAATCTGCACCTACTTTATCGGGAGGTGAGGCGCAACGCGTTAAGTTGGCTACAGAGCTACAACGCCGTTCGACTGGACGCACTATCTATGTCTTGGATGAGCCGACCACAGGTCTACATTTTGAGGATGTCCGCAAACTACTAATGGTTTTGCAGCGCCTGGTTGATACCGGAAATACAGTTGTGGTGATTGAGCACAACATGGATGTAATCAAATGTGCCGACTGGATTATTGATCTTGGACCAGAGGGCGGTTCGGGCGGTGGCACTTTGGTCGCAGAAGGTACTCCAGAAGTGGTAGCAAAAGTTAAAAGTAGTTATACAGGAAAGTTTTTGGCTGAAGCGCTAAAGAAATAGCTATGGCAGATCCCGCCTCTTATCGTCCTAGCAATATCCCAGATGAACCTGGGGTTTATCGTTTTTTCAATGAGGCAAATCAGGTTATCTATGTCGGTAAGGCTAGGTCATTAAAGAACCGCCTCAACTCCTACTTTCAAAAGAATCTGGGCGAGAAGACCACTCGAATGGTTCACGCAGCTAATCGTGTGGATTGGACAGTAGTACGCACCGAGGTTGAGGCGCTGCAACTTGAATTTACCTGGATTAAAGAGTTTGACCCGGCCTTCAATGTGCAGTTTAAGGATGACAAGTCCTATCCATATTTGGCAATCACTATTGATGAAGAGTTCCCCAGAATATTTATCACTAGACGCTCCAAACGAAAGGGCGTTGTTTACTTTGGCCCCTTTGCTCACGCCTGGGCGCTACGAACCACTTTTGATGTATTGCTCAAGCTTTTCCCTGTGCGCTCCTGTTCTAACACCAACTTTGAAAGAGCAAGACGTGTTAACCGTCCCTGTCTATTGGGCGATATCGGAAAATGTGCCGCCCCTTGTGTGCAACGCGTTTCAACTTCAGAGCATAAAGAGATAGCAGGTCGATTAGTGGATTTCATGTCCAAGGGTTCTGCCGACATTACAGAAGAGTTGAGAAGAGAGATGCAGGCTGCGGCCGCTGCAGAAGAGTTTGAAAAGGCGGGAAAGTTAAGAGATCAGCTAGCGGCACTGGAGCGTGCCTCAGAGTCAACAGATGCGGCAATCTCAGACTCTATTAACTCTGATTTCGTGGCCCTTCATCAGGATATAACCCACGCTGCTGCTTCGATTTTTAGAGTCAGAGAAGGGCGAGTTATTGGCAGCAAATCTTGGGTAATCGATCTGGCAAATATTCCAGAGGATACTCAGCTACTGGATGTCACATTGAATCAGATCTATAGCGAGTTTGAACCGGCAAAAGAGGTGCTGGTCAATTTAGAGGTAGATGGTGATGGATTATCAGAGTTTCTTTCAAATACTTTCTCCTATCGGGTAATGGTTAGAAGGCCGGAACGGGGCGAGAAATCCGAGTTGCTCGATACGGTAAAGCGCAATGCCCATCACTCTCTTGTTCAGTTCCTTAGCAAACGGTCAAATGATGCTGCAGTTAGCGGTCGGGCGTTAGAGGATTTAGCAAATGCTCTGGGAATGGATGAGCTTCCCTTGCGAATTGAATGTTTTGATATCTCTAATATTCAAGGCACTTCAGTGGTGGCTTCAATGGTGGTATTCGAGGATGGGCAATCAAAAAAGAGCGAGTACCGCAGATTTGGTATTGATGACCAACAGAAATTTGATGATACCCGCGCCATGCATCATGTCATCACCCGCAGATTTAAAAGGTATTTGGCGGAGAAGGATTTAGATTTAACAGAGATTGAGTTAAGTGGAGGCGAAAGGCCTAAATTTGCTTATCCGCCCCAGCTTGTAATTGTTGATGGTGGCAGGGGACAGGTAAATGCTGCAGCTCGAGCCTTCGCAGAGCTCGGAATAACAGATATAACTTTAGTGGGATTAGCTAAAAGACTGGAGGAGATTTGGTTTCCAGATCAAAGCTATCCCGTAATCCTGCCACGTCATAGTGAAGCGCTCTATTTGGTACAAAGAATCAGAGATGAAGCGCACCGATTTGCAATTACCTTTCATCGCTCCAAGAGGTCTCGCCTTATGGTGGAGTCTTTGCTTGATGAAATTCCAGCTCTTGGCGAAGTTCGCCGTCAAGCACTACTAGATCACTTTGGATCGGTGGCGGCACTTAAGAAGGCAACACTTGAGGAGATTGCGCAACTTCCGGGTATTGGAGTTAAGACCGCAGAATCGATAATAAACGCCCTGTCTGCCGTGGAATCACAAACTCATGTTGATACCGCTACGGGAGAGATACTTGACAGGTAGTAGAGGATGTAGCCATGAACCGTGAGATGGTAATTATCACTGGCATGAGCGGAGCGGGTCGTTCTACGGTTGCTCACTCCATGGAGGACCATGGCTGGTATGTAATAGATAATTTGCCACCATCATTACTAAGTTCGGTTTTTGACACTACTGAAAGAACCGCTGACAAAATAGCGGTGGTGATTGATGTAAGAGGCAGACAGCTATTTGATGATCTAAACCGCTCTCTGGCCGATTTAGCGGAACGTGGAATTGCCCGCAAAATAATCTTTGTAGATGCTTCCGATGAGGTTTTAGTCCAACGTTTTGAATCATCGCGCAGACCACATCCTCTACAGGGAAATGATCGAATCGTTGATGGCATCGAGCGGGAAAGAGAGAAGTTGCGAGATCTGCGCTCTGGAGCAGATTTGGTGGTAGATAGCTCTCAGCTAAATGTTCATCAACTTGAAAAGAAGATTTCTGAGTTGTTTTCAACTGAGGCTAGCGCCTCCTTGAAGGTGAATGTACTTTCCTTTGGATACAAATATGGATTGCCGGTTGATGCCGACCTGGTTATGGATTGTCGCTTCATTCCGAACCCGCACTGGGACCCTGAGTTACGACCAAAAAATGGATTGGACTCTGAAGTAAGCAAAGCGGTACTTAGCGCCGACACAGTAGGTGAGTTTTTGGATCGATATGTTGCATTGTTTCAAAGCATCAGCCGTGGTTACCTGCGTGAGGGTAAGAGGTACATAACTCTTGCGGTGGGATGTACTGGCGGAAAACATCGCAGCGTTGCGGTTGCAGAGGAGTTAGCAAAAAGAATTAATGGATCTTTAGTCGACAGCGAACACTCGGTTTCTGCCCATGCCATACATAGAGATTTGGGTCGCGAGCGCTGATGACGGAAAATTCCTTCCAAACCAAAGTTGTCGCACTTGGCGGCGGACATGGTTTGGCGGCGACTTTATCCGCGCTAAGAAAAATATCCTCTGAGATCACAGCGATTGTCACAGTTGCTGACAATGGTGGCTCCAGTGGCAGATTGCGGGAAGAGTTCAAATCTTTACCACCGGGAGATTTACGGATGGCTTTGGCCGCACTTTGTGGCGATGATGAATGGGGTCGTAATTGGGCGGAGATAATGCAGTATCGATTCACCTCCGATGGCTCTTTAGATGGACATGCATTAGGAAATCTATTACTCACGGCGTTGTGGGATAGAGATGGAGATCCGATACAAGGATTGGATCGGGTTGGCGAACTTCTAAAGGTTGTTGGCCGTGTATTACCGATGGCGTTAGAGCCTCTTGATATAGAAGGTGTGTTCAGAAATTGGGAAGGACAACATGTTGTTCGTGGACAGACTGAGGTCGCTGTAAGTAAAGGAGCATTGGAGGAGCTGAGACTGATTCCTGAAAATCCAACGGCTACTAAAGAAGGTTTGCGCGCAATTGCTGAGGCTGATTTCATAACAATTGGACCAGGATCATGGTTTTCCAGTGTTTTGCCCCACGTTCTAGTCAAGCAGCAACTAACCGCACTGATGGAATCAAAGGCAAAGAAAGTATTGATTTTGAATCTTGATGCATCAAACTTTCACTCAGGGGATGAGTTCGCTGGCAACTCACCAGCTGAGCATCTTCGTGTTTTGAGAAGATTTGCCCCAGAGCTTAGATGCGATATTGCTTTGATAGATGAATCGATTGCCAAGCAAAATGGGGCGTTAGATGAGTTAGCGGATTTAGTTGCCGATATGGGTGGCCGGGTTATTGTGGCCGATCTCGCATTAAATCCGGGCAGCAAACATCATGATCCTGCAAAATTATTTTCTGCTTTCAGCCACATTTTTGCTTCGGAGATGCTTAGATAACGCTCATGGCAATGACCGCCTCAGTAAAAGATGAGTTAAGTCGACTCTCAATCTCAAAGCCTTGTTGTCGTAAGGCAGAGGTATCCGCAATTCTCAGGTTTGCGGGCGGCCTGCATATTTCCGCCGGCAAAATCATGGTTGAAATCGAGTTAGATACCGCTCAGGCGGCGAGAAGAATTAGAAAAGATATTGCCGATATTTACGGTCATGAATCAGATTTAGCGGTAATTAGCGCTGGCGGATTACGAAAAGGAAGTCGATATTTAGTACGTGTTATAAAAGATGGTGATGCGTTAGCAAGACAGACTGGTTTAGTTGATTCTCATGGTCGTCCCGTCCGTGGATTGCCGCCACAGGTTGTTTCAGCTGGAATCTGTGATGCAGAAGCAGCTTGGCGTGGTGCATTTTTAGCGCATGGTTCACTGACCGAACCGGGCAGATCATCTGCTCTTGAGATTACCTGTCCTGGACCAGAGGCGGCACTTGCTTTAGTTGGAGCGGCTCGACGTTTGAATATCACCGCAAAGGCGCGAGAAGTTCGCGGGGTTGATCGGGTTGTAATTCGCGATGGTGATGCAATCGGTGTTCTCTTAACCAGACTTGGAGCACATGAAAGTGTGATGGCCTGGGAGGAAAGAAGGATGCGCCGAGAGGTGCGTGCCACCGCTAATCGCTTGGCAAATTTTGATGATGCAAACCTACGCCGTTCTGCAAGAGCAGCTGTTGCTGCATCTGCGCGTGTACAACGTGCGATGGAGATTTTGGGCGAGGAGATTCCTGATCATCTTCGTGAAGCGGGCCAACTTCGGATTACCCATGGGCAGGCCAGTCTGGAGGAGTTAGGTTCTCTTTCAACTCCACCCATGACCAAAGATGCTATCGCTGGAAGGATCCGTAGATTGCTGGCGATGGCGGATAAGCGTGCAGCGGAGCTGGGAATTCCAGATACCGAGGCCGGGCTCTCGCCTGACCTGCTCAATTAACTCGACTGATAGTATTTCCCTCGAGTCCACAAGGTCGTGGCAAACAATAAATTTCGATTGATGCCTTTTACTGTGCATCTCATGGAGCGTGATTACTGTGGTTAAAGTAGGAATCAATGGTTTTGGACGTATCGGACGCAACTTCTTTCGTGCCGCGTTAGCATCAAATGCGGATATCGAAATTGTTGCCGTTAATGACCTAACTGATATCGCAACCTTGGCTCATCTTCTTAAGTACGACTCCATTCTTGGTCGACTAAATCATCCGGTTTCCCATGATGACAGCTCAATTACTGTAGGTGGCAAGAAGTTCAAGGTATTTGCTGAAAAGGATCCAGCGGCATTGCAGTGGGGATCGGTAGGCGCCGACATCGTAATTGAATCAACTGGTCGGTTCACAAAGGCATCTGATGCTGCAAAACACATGGTGGGCGGAGCCAAGAAGGTAGTTATCTCAGCGCCTGCTACAGATGAAGATGTCACATTGGTATTGGGTGTAAATGATTCTGCATATGACCCAGCAAAACACAACATCATTTCTAACGCTTCATGTACCACTAACTGCCTGGCACCAATGGCAAAGGTATTGCATGAAAATTTTGGCATTGTGCGTGGCTTTATGACTACCGTTCACGCTTATACAAATGATCAAGTGATTTTGGATTTCCCTCACAAAGATCTACGTCGCGCCAGAGCTGCTGCAACAAACATCATCCCAACCTCAACCGGAGCAGCCAAGGCCATCGGATTGGTTCTTCCTGAGTTGAAGGGCAAGTTGGATGGATATGCGTTGCGTGTTCCTACTCCCACCGGATCAATAACCGACTTAACAGTTGAGCTCGCTAAGGAAACTACAGCCGCTGAGATCAATGCCGCGATGAAGAAAGCTGCAGAAGGTCCACTAAAGGGAATCCTGTATTACACAGAGGATCCAATTGTTTCCACCGACATCGTTACCGATTCGCACTCCTGCATCTTTGACGGTGGCATCACTAAGGTAATTGGTAATCAAGCCAAGGTTGCCGGTTGGTATGACAATGAGTGGGGTTATTCAAACCGTCTCGTTGATCTCATGAAATTCAT
>JBJOIM010000013.1:0-16923 GCA_046047175.1 Actinomycetota bacterium
CTTCGAGATGCGTAAAAATGTTTTGAAATATGACGATGTCATGAATCGTCAACGCGAGGTCATCTATCGGGAACGTCGTGAGGTGCTGGAAGGCGCAGATATAAAGGAGCAGGTTGTTACATTTATTGAAGACACCATACGGGGATATGTTTCTGCTGCAACCAGCGAAGGCTTTCCAGAGGAATGGGATCTCGAACAACTTTGGACAGTACTCAAATCAACTTATCCAATTTCGTTCACTTATCAAGAGTTGGAGAACGATGCAGGTGGACGTACCGGCTTGGATTCAGATTATTTAGCACAACGAATCATCGATGACATCTTTGCTGCCTATGAAAAAAGAGAGCAGGAGCTGGGCTCTGAAGTGACCAGGGATTTAGAGCGCAAGATTTTGCTTTCGGTGCTTGATCGCAAGTGGCGCGAACATCTATATGAAATGGATTACCTCCAAGAGGGAATCGGCCTGCGCGCCATGGCACAACGCGATCCTTTGGTTGAGTATCAAAAAGAGGGTTACGAACTGTTCTCCGCGATGATGGATGCCATTAAAGAGGAGATGGTTGGTTTCAAAGGGTGTGTCTCAGCCGACTCAAAATCAGGCGCTGCGCTACTCCGCTCCGAGTGAAACCGGTGGAGTTGCTACTGCAAGTGGCGCATCAGGCGATGGTGCAACATCAAGAAATGCACCATGTCCATGTGGTTCAGGTAAGAAATACAAACGCTGTCACGGGGCCTCATAACAGTTCGAGCTCGGTACAAAGCCATTTCCTATCTACACCTTCAAATCTTGCAATCAGTGCTCGGACTCGATCTTTAAAGCTCAGGATTGCGGTGAGCTCTACTACGCCCTCAATAGGTTGATTTCTATGAATACTTCTAATCTTTGGCAACTCTGAGACTGAACCTATGTTTCGTAATAAAGAGTTGTAGGTAAAGCGATGGGTGGATCGGGAGAGTTGTTGTACTGGACGCCGTCCCGCCATTATCTCGATGGCGCTAACTACATAGGTCAAAGTCCAACGCTCTAAGTTAGGAAGATCGGCAAGCGGAGATGGATTTGGAGCGAAATCTGGGTCATAGCTCTCACCATGGGTAGTGGGAACTAGATAAAGCTTGTTAGAGCGATGATACTTGCCAATTTCGCTCTCTGAATTGATAAAGAACTGCAAAGTGGGATGCGGGATGAAATCATCCAAGGTATTTTGCAAGGTGGTTTCCAAAGTGATTTGGTCATTTTTCATCGGCACAGATTGGCCCAGCACAGTTTCATTCACCTCATACTTAAGTATGAGTTAGGTAAGGGGCTACGGAGATACCTGTGGATAACAAATCTCTCACTGTGTTAAGCGGTGTATCTATCTGCCATGAAGCAAAAAATCAAAAATGACAAATCATTGAACCAATTAAGATCCATCGCTCAGTTCAAAGTTAACTTCAATCTAAGACTGGCTTTTGGTATTTTGCTGATCTGCACATCATTTGTTTCTGCCTATCTTCTCTCGAGCTCAACAAATCGCATGGTCACCGTATGGAGCGCAACCAAGGATTTAGCGCCCGGCTCCTTAATTAAAGATGAGGATATTAAGCAGACACAGGTACTTATGCCTAATAACGCCCAGTTCTACCTTGATGGCATGAACTCGATACTTGGAAGTTATGTAATTCGCCCAATCGGAGCTGAGGAGTTGATTCCCGCTTATGCCGTTACTACCGAACCAATATCTGATTTGAGAGAGGTGCCTATCTCTATTCCAATCAACCGACTTCCATACCAAATCAAAACCGGTCAAATAGTTGATGTCTATGCAGTGCCCAAGCAGCAAACCGCACTCATCCAAGAGAGCCTCAAATCAAAGGCGGCTTTACTGCTTTCTTCTGTGGGGATTTCAGGCATCGATTCAGAGTCTGGGAAACTAGGTGGCGAAATAGCGGTTACCTTGTTAGTTCCAGTGCAATTAGTAAATGAACTGGTCTCAGCAATTGCCAAATATGATTTTGTTCTCGTAAAAACCCTATGAAAATTAGATTAATCACCGCGATCTCAAACTTCCAAGTTGAAGATGCGGTTATAGAGAGTTTGACTCAGAGAGAGTTTGAACTTCACTTTCGGGCCTTAACAGAAGGTGATCTTGAGGCTAATTTGAAAAGTTGCCAGGTTGAGCAGCGGTATCTATTAGTTATTGATGAGAGCTTTATCTCTAAGTTTGGGGAGCTTAAGAGATACCTCTCTGAAAACATCTCCTGCTTGGTTCTAAACGGGGATAGTGCACCGAGTCCAGGGTTATTGTTTGAATTGGCTTACGAAAGGCTGCGTAGCGTTGAAGAGGTGAAGCAGAGCCACATCTCCCGCTCGATAGGAGATGCAATTGGATTTACTGGTAGCTGGGCATCACCAGGCATTACCTCAGTAGCAATCAACATTGCAGCCGAGCTATCCACCTCTCGTGAAGTTCTCCTTAACGATGTTAACCCGCTGCGCAGGGACTTGCTTCACTTATTAGGCATGAAAAGAAATCAGCATATGGTGAAGTTGAATGATCGACTAACTGTTGCGGAGCATAATTTTGAAGAGTTTGAGGGATCGCCTAAATTACTGGGTGAAACTCTAAATATTTTAGATATGGGAAGTGCTCCCGATATTGAAGTGAGTTTAAGCGATAGAAGAGCGTCCGGCAGAATCTTTGCTGAATACATGCATTGTTGCCGGGAGTTAGTTTTTGTGACGGGGCCCGAGAGCCATGCCCTGCAACAAATGGAGAGGTTTCATCTACAACTTCAATCTTTCATGCCCAATATGAAAGTTACCTTTGTTTTAAACAAAGTAGGCTCATCCTCTAGACAGCAGGGCATAAAGCGAAGTTTCCAAAAGAAGGTAAATGAATTTAGCTCCGGTCAAAGGAGCTTTTTAATTCCTGCTGATTACTCGCTTATGGATCGTGCACAAGGAAGATTCGCCTCAGTCATCGAGGTTTCTCCCCGAAGTGCCCTGCGACGGGCGTACCAGGAACTAGCGGTATATCTGAACAAATAACTTTGAGTACGCTCTGCTCATGCCTTTTCGTCATCTTGTTGAGGGTTCAAATGCACTCTCTGCGCAGGATGTCGCGCGGCTAGGGGAGTTGGTTGCAGAGTGGCAGCTCTTGGCAGATATCTCCTTTGCGGATTTGGTGCTTTGGATTCCGAAAAGAAGTGATGAGAAGAGTTGGCCAGAAGGACATAAAGCGATCGCTCAAATCCGTCCCATGACCGCCGCAACTGTTTTTACCCATGATGTAATCGGCGAAGAGGTCGCGTGGGGCATGAGGCCAAACTTGGATCACTCTTTATCAACCGGCGAAATCATTAGAGAAACAGAACCACAGCAATTTGGTGAATTGAGAATTAAAGAGGAAACGATTCCAGTACTCTTTCAAAAAAGGGTAATTGCTGTTATATCCCGACACCGCAACTTAGAGACGATGCGCACTCCATCTCGTCTGGAGTTAAATTATCGGGAGATTGCAAATCATATTTATCGCATGATTGCGGAGGGCAACTTTCCAGTCAAAGATTCAGTTTATTTGGCTGAAGCCGCACCTAGAGTTGGCGATGGATTAGTAAGACTAGATGTTGAAGGTTCAGTAATTTTTGCCAGCCCAAATGCTCGCTCAGCATTTAGCAGAATTGGATGGGAGAGAGATTTAGAAGGTCACAAGTTGGGTGAGGTCCTTGACTCATTGACCCTAAAGAGCGAGGGTCTGCAACCCCGTGAAGAAAATTGGCAAGTGACTATGAGCGGTCGCACTTTGCGTCGTGCTGAATTTGAAAATTCAGGGGGAGTTGTTGATCTCCTAGCAATTCCACTCACCGAAGGTGAAAAACGCATCGGAGCTGTGGTGTTGGTCCACAATGTCACCGAACTGCGTAGAAAAGATCGTGCATTAATCAGCAAAGATGCCACTATTCGAGAGATCCATCATCGAGTGAAGAATAATCTTCAGACGGTTTCAGCTTTACTTAGATTGCAGGCCAGAAGAATTGAAGATAGTGCTGCGAGCGCTGCAATTGAAGAGGCGGTGCGGCGCGTAGCTTCTATTGCTTTGGTTCATGAAACCCTTTCAAACACCGCCCAAAACTCGGTCCAGTTTGATGAGGTGATTAATAAGATTTTGCAGAGCGCTGTCGAATTAAGTACTAGACCAAACCAAATCATAATTTCTAAAGTAGGGGAGTTTGGTTTAGTACCGGCTCTTGTTGCGACCCCCTTGGCTTTGGTTGTTACCGAATTAGTTCATAACGCATTAGAACATGGGGTCTCTGCTGAGGGTTCAAAGGTAGAGGTTCACGTTGTGCGAGATGCTCAGTTTATGCAGGTAGCGATTATTGATGATGGGGTTGGCGTCCCAAAGGGTTTCACTTTTGATGAGGTGAATTTAGGGTTGCAGATTGTGCAAACCCTTACCCAAAATGAATTAGCAGGTTCTTTAGAGCTGGTTCAATTGGAAAAAGGAACTGAGTTCCGAATCAAGTTTCCAATTAATCGCTGAGGAGTTAATCGTTTGGTTGGTTCTCCATGAGACGGGCACGGTTTCGCGCTGCACGTCGTTTCATAGCTCTTCTTTCATCTTCAGACAATCCGCCCCAAACACCAGAATCTTGACCGCTCTCTAACGCCCACTGTAAGCATGGTTCACGAACTTCACAGCGCACACAAACTTTTTTAGCCTCTTCAATTTGTGCGATTGCTGGCCCAGTATTTCCAACCGGGAAGAACAACTCAGGATCCTCATCGCGGCAAGCAGCGCGATGACGCCAATCCATTGTCATATTTCCTCTTTCATGAACAGCAGACAGCAAGCAAACGAAATCAAACGTTTGAGCTTGATGCCCGAATGGGCTTAATTACTGAGCAATTCTCCCGCGTGAAAGTTTTTAACTCAAGGGATTGTGAGGGAATTTTGAGAAATTTAAGGGTGAATTACGCCATTGATGAGTGCCCCCGACAGGATTCGAACCTGTGCACCCGCCTCCGGAGGGCGGTGCTCTATCCCCTGAGCTACGGGGGCGCTTTCGACAAGATTATCAGTGTTTGTTCATGCGAAGATTCGCAAATGAAGCAGAGAGCCTATTTCGCCACCGGGTGCTTCTGGGGCGCCGAAAGAAGATTCTGGAATATGCCGGGCGTCGTCTCGACCTCAGTTGGATATATGGGGGGAACAAGACCATCGCCCAACTATGAACAGGTTTGCACCGGCACAACCAATCATGCCGAAACCGTTGAGGTTGTTTTTGATTCCTCGCAAATATCTTTTGAGAGATTGCTGGAGGAGTTTTGGACCATGCATGATCCAACCTCACTCAATAAGCAGGGGGGAGACGTAGGTACCCAATATCGCAGTGCAATCTTCACAACAACTGAGGAACAGATGATTGCCGCAGTTAATACCCGCGAGCTCTATAACGATGAGTTAAAGAAACTAGGTTATGGCGAGATTGTCACTGAGATTCAAGATGCTGCGCCACACACTTATTGGCTGGCCGAGGAGTACCACCAGAGATATTTAGAGAAAAATCCAAATGGATACGACTGTCATTCCTCCACTGGAGTGCCATTTCCCAAAATAGCAAAATAAGGAGAGGAGAGAAGATGCAACCAGGTGCAGATTTGCCAAAAATCAACCCTCTAACAGGCAAACCATTTCCAGTTCAGGTTGATGATGGAAAGTTGCAGGAGGAGTTAGATTCTCTGTCTTATGAAGTTTTGCGCAAAGCCGGGACTGAGGTCGCATTCACTGGCCAGTATTATGAAACTGAAACTATCGGTGTCTATAAATGTAAAGCATGTAACGCTGAGCTATTTAGAAGTGATGAAAAGTTCCATTCCGGCTGTGGTTGGCCCTCTTTTTATGCGCCAACAAAGGATGATGCGGTAATCCTTCTAGAGGACCGTTCACTTGCGCCTCGGATTCGCACAGAGGTGCGTTGTGCCGCATGTGGCTCACATCTTGGACATGTATTTGAAGGTGAGGGATATGCGGTTCCAACTGATCAGCGTTGGTGCATAAACTCAGTTGCTTTGGTTTTGGAGCCCAAGAATAAATAGCGCATTTCGCTATCTAACTCTTGGCAGGTAAAACCTCATTAGCCCGCCAGCAATACCAAGCGACGTGGCTGCGATATGGAGAGTATGACTCTCCTTTTTTGGATAACGCCTCTGGAGTAATTTCATCGCGCATGCGATGAATGCGCTCCCAACCCCTTCGAACCCCTAAATCTCCGACAGGCCAAACATCAACTCTCTCGAGTTGAAACATCAGAAACATCTCTACGGTCCATTTACCGATTCCATACATCGGCAAAAGATGTTCCATGATCTCCTGATCACTTAAACGATGCAGGCTCTTCATAGGAATCTGATTCTCAGTGCTGGCTTGAGCTAACTCTCTAATCGCGCGAGCTTTTGAATTGGAGCAGCCCGCTGCTCGCAATTTTGCAGCAGAAACTTCAGCTAACTTCTTGGCTTGTAAGGTACCCCCGCAAATTTCCTCTACTCGACCGATGATTGTTGCAGCAGCTTTAGTAGAGAGCTGTTGGGAGAGAATTGATGAGGCCAGGGAAGCAAAGTTGGATTCTCGTCTTTTATTTGAGTTTGATCCGGCAGTTGAGCGTTTATCAACTTTAGTACCGATAGTGCATAACCCAGAGCGCTCAATTACCGCCTCAAATCTGGGGTTTACTTGAATAATGTGGGAGGCGATCTTCCGCGCGCTAGGTGACCTCTGAGACATAAACCGCAGGCTAGCAGTGTTAATTTTCAGAAGGCTCTAGTCTTTTTCAGTTTTGCAGTCTATTTTTAGCCACTTGCAGTCGGTTGCAGCATTAAAAAAAGCTTTTGCAGGGATGGAGGTGAGTGGTGAGTAACGGAAAAATTGGCATTAAAGAGGTCGCCGCAGAAGCTGGGGTTTCCATAGCAACCGTATCTCGAGCACTGCGAGGTTTGCATCATGTTAATCCTGAGACTCGAAACAAGATTTTGAATGCTGCCGAAAAATTGAATTATGCGATTCCACAATCAACCGCCAAATCTATTTTTGGCCGAACCAACTCAGTTGGAGTTGTAGCTCCTTACATTTCCCGGTGGTACTTCGCCCAAGTTATCAACGGTGCCGAGCAGGCATTACGTGAAGCTGGCCTTGATCTATTGCTCTACAACTTCTCTCAAATGAAGGGAAGGGAAAGGTTATTTCAACATCAATTGTTGAAAGGACGAGTTGATGCTTTGGTTGTTATCAGCTTGCCACCCACGGAAGAAGAGTTTGAATCGATGCTGGGACTTGGAATTCCAATTGCATTAGTAGGAATGCATCACGCGGATTGTTCAAGTGTTGCAATTGATGATGTTGCTGGCGCCCGAACCGCAACTCAACACCTCGTAAATCTTGGCCATAAAAAAATCGGTTTAATCTCCGGACGCCCAGATGATCCTTTTGGATTCAGCGTTCCGCAAGATCGTAGAAATGGTTTTATGCAGGTATTAGCTGAGAGTGGTTTAGAGTGGAAACCATCACGCGAGGTCTATGGCGATTTCACTATGTATGGCGCTAGTAGGGCAATGGATGATTTATTGGCCCGACCAGATCGTCCAACAGCAATCTTTGCTCAATCAGATGAAATGGCGTTGGGAGCACTGCAGGCAATTCGAAGAAATGGTTTGAAGGTGCCCGATGACATCTCAATAATCGGCTTTGATGGCCATGAAATGGCTGAGTTTTCCGACTTAACCACGATTGAGCAACCAGTTCAATTGATGGGTGAAATGGCGGCGTGGTCAATAATGGAGCGACTGAAATCTCCGAAGAGTGAATCTCACTCTTTAACTTTGCCGACTACATTGGTAGTTAGAGACTCGACTCGCAGGTTAGATAATTAAGAGTAACAAGGTGCATCCAGTGAACAGAAAATCTTTGTTGTGGTGGCAGGAGGCCGCTATCTATCAGATCTATCCAAGATCTTTTCAGGATTCCAATGGTGATGGAGAGGGAGATCTTCCCGGAGTTATTTCACGATTGCCTTACTTGAAAGAGTTGGGAGTTGATGCGATTTGGCTGAGCCCGTTCTACACATCGCCAAATAAAGACGGTGGATATGATGTTTCAAACCCAAGAGATGTCGATCCAAGATTTGGCAAAATGTCTGATGCCGATGCACTAATTGAAGAGTCCCACAAGCTCGGATTACGAGTAATTGTAGATATCGTTCCAAATCACTTTTCAACCGAGCACGTTTGGTTTAAAGCAGCGCTAAATTCCAAACCTGGTTCTAAAGAGCGAGACCGTTTTCATTTTTTTGATGGGCGAGGCGATGAAGGAGAAATCCCGCCAAATAATTGGTGCTCGATTTTTGGCGGACCGGCTTGGAGTCGGGTTACAGAGTTAGATGGTAGACCTGGTCAGTGGTACCTACATCTATTTGATTCAACACAAGCCGATCTAAATTGGAAAAACGAGGATGTACATAAGGACTTCGAAGAGAGTTTGAGATTCTGGCTTGATAAAGGGGTAGATGGTTTTCGGATTGATGTTGCACATGGCTTAGTTAAAGATGAGATTTTGCAGGATCATCGAGATCCCGAAGGTCTTACCCGAGCCTTGCGACTTGATGTCAGCGACATGCCACGAGAGCAAAGAGAATCACTGCTCTCTGATGTACCTTTTTTTGATCGGGATGGAGTTCATGAAATTTATCGAAAGTGGCGCAAGATTTTTGATTCATACCCCCATTATCGAATGAGTGTCGCGGAGGCATGGGTACATCCGAGTTCCAGAGCAACTCTCTATGTGAGACCAGATGAACTGCATCAAATATTCAATTTTGATTTCTTAATAGCTGAATGGGATGCGAATTTTTTAGCAAACGCTGTAGATAAAACTTTGCAGGAGGTCGCTGCAGTTGCAGCTCCACCGACCTGGGTGCTTTCTAATCATGATTCACCTCGCTTGGTCAGTCGAATGGGGGGAGCAGAGTCAGGAGAGCGAAAAGCACGTGCAATTGCGCTGCTTACCCACGCACTACCTGGAGGTGTTTATGTTTTTCAGGGTGAGGAGTTAGGACTTCCTGATGCAACATTGTCAGATCAAGATCGACAAGATCCTGTTTTCTTTAGAACCAATGGCGTAGACAAAGGTCGTGATGGCGCCAGAGTTCCTTTGCCTTGGAATTCAAACCAAAGCGAGTTTGGATTTACCTCAGGGAAGCCATGGCTACCAATTCCAAGTGATTGGAAAGATAAATCAGTTGATAAACAAGCGGGATCTACCGAAGAAAACAACCTTTCATTTTTAAAGCTTTATCAAAAATCTCTTCGGCTGCGAAAACTCTTCGCAGATTCAGATTTCCATTGGCTGACGAGATCAAAGGAGGTTATTGGTTTTACTCGAGGAAGCGAGTATGTGATTTATTCAAATACCTCGGGACAAGCCCAACAGGTATCCCTGCCGGAGTCCTTTAAGGCCTTTGAGATCATTCTCTGCTCGGTCCCCAACGATTTGGCTCCAGGGCCAGGGGGTCTTTCGCTGCCGCCTAACAGCACCACCTGGGTCAAAAGAGTTCGGTAGCCCGATAGGTAACCCCACTGAAATCGTTTGTAGTTAATCAAACCGTTAATCATTTGCAGTGTTTTTACATGGCTTAACCCTTGCCCAAATTCGAGGCTGAGAGAAGACTGTGCGGGATTCCTCAGAGCAATCTGAGGATTTTTATAGTCCTTTCGAAAGGGGAAAACTATATGACCGCAACTTTGCGGCGTCGTCGATTTGTTTTGGCGACATCAGCCTTTGCTGCGTTAACTCTAATCCTTAGCGGATGTTCAAGTTCAGATGATTCTGCTAGTGGAGCTAATTGCGATGCGTATGAGGCATACCAGGGACATGATGGATCTGAGATTGAAATCTATTCTTCAATCCGCAGTCCAGAGGCAGAGATTTATCAGGAATCTTTTGCTGAGTTTGAAGAGTGCACCGGCATCACAATCAACTGGAATGGAACTGCAGAGTTCGAAGCTCAACTTCCAGTTCGTGTTGAAGGTGGAACAGCTCCTGATTTAGCAGTCTTCCCACAACCAGGCTTGCTAAAAGCAATGGTGGCAACCGGAAAGATGGTTCCTGCTTCTGATGATGTATCTGAAGCTGCTGATGAGTATTACGGCGCAGATTGGAAGGCATACGGAACGGTTGACGGTACCTTCTATGCAGCACCACTAGGTGCAAACGTTAAGTCATTTGTTTGGTACTCACCAAAGACTTTTGCTGACAACGGTTGGACTATCCCAACTACTTGGAGCGAGCTACTTGCACTCTCGGATCAGATTGCATCTGAGGGCAAGGTTCAACCATGGTGCGTTGGTTTTGGTTCAGGCGATGCAACAGGCTGGGTAGGAACTGACTGGATGGAAGATTTGATGCTTCGTGTAAACGATGCAGCTACCTATGATGCCTGGGTAAATCACACCATGCCATTCAACGATGCCAAAGTTGCTGCGGTTCTAAAGGAAGCTGGAAAAATCCTAAAGAATCCAAAGTATGTTGGAAATGTTTCAGCTATTGCTACAACAACCTTCCAAGAAGGTGGAGCTGGACTAGTTGATGGATCTTGCGCAATGCACCGTCAAGCCTCATTCATCGGTGGAATTCTTTCTGCTGATTACGGCGCAACAATCGTTACCCCAGAGGACACTGATGTAGAGGGTGGAATTACAACCTTCTACTTCCCAGGCGTAACCGCCGACCAGCGTCCTGCTCTAGGTGGCGGCGAGTTCGTAGGTGCGTTCAATGACAGCGGAGCAACTCAGGCTGTTCAGCTATATCTAACTTCGCCAGAGTGGAACAACAAGAAGGCCGCACTTGGTGGCTGGTTCTCAGCTAACAAGGGTCTTGATGTTGCAAATGTGGCAGATCCTGTAAACAAGAATGCTGTTGAGATCCTGAAGAGCGCAACTACATTCCGCTTCGATGGATCAGATGCGATGCCAGCCGCAGTTGGTGCTGGTTCATTCTGGAAGGAAATGACCGCTTGGGTTGCTGAGAACAAGTCTGACAAGGCTGTTCTTGATGCAATCGAGAAGTCATGGCCTAAGTCCTAACGATTAGAAAGTCAGCTAGTAATAGTTGATTAACTAAATTAGAAAGAGGTGCGGTGTAATTTCACCGCACCTCTTTTGCAAAGTAGATTTCTACATAGGAAAATCTGATTCAGAACGAGATTTCGGAGGGGTTGGAATGCTTGAAGTAGTAGCTAGGCAAACCCAACTCGAGCAGGCTTTCTCCAAATTAACTGGTTTAGTTCTGACTGTTTTGATTTTTGCCCTGCTTGTCATGTTGGCATTTTGGCTGGCCGAACGTGCCTCAGAAAAAGTTCAACGGTATGTGAAATATCTGCTATTTTTAACACCTGCATTAGTTTTTCTTTTCATTGGGTTAATTGGTCCAGCTCTTCGCACCCTTTACCTCTCATTTCGAGATGCGAGAGGGGATAACTTTGTAGGTTTGGAGAATTATCATTGGGCTTTTACCCAGCCGGAAATACTTGAGGTTTTGAAAAATACCGGCATCTGGATGGTGGTGGCACCGCTTGCTTCAACGGGCTTTGGATTAACTATCGCGGTTTTAACTGATCGCATGCGTCGCCCGGGGCTAGTGAAATCATTGATATTTATGCCAATGGCAATTTCCTTTGTGGGAGCAGGAATTATCTGGAAGTTCGTTTATCAATTTCAACCCAATGATCGAGTAGCGGAAATTGGTTTATTAAGTCAGATTGCAGAGTGGTTGGGTTTTGTGCCTACCAACTGGATTCTTACCTCCCCCTTAAACACATTTTTATTAATAATCGTTTTTGTTTGGATACAAACCGGCTTTGCCATGGTGGTTTTATCCGCTGCCATAAAGGCCATCCCTGATGAAATTCTGGAAGCATCGATGTTGGATGGGGCGAGTGGTTGGAAGCGTTTTAGCAAGGTTACCGTTCCCATGATTCGGGGCACCATCATCGTAGTTCTAAGCACCATCACAATTGGCGCCTTGAAGGTTTTCGACATAATTCGAACCATGACTGGTGGAAACTTTAAAACCAGTGTTATTGCAAATGAAATGTATAACCAGTCTTTTAGAGCCCTTAATTATGGAACTGGTAGCGCTTTGGCGATAATCCTGTTTATCGGAGTGCTTCCTTTGGTGGCTTATAACGTTGTCCATCTGCGTCGAGAGAGAGCAGAGCGATGACAAATATCCTAAAGCGGAAAAAAGTAAGAGATATCGAGAGTGTTAAGACACATCTATCCAGCCCTTGGGCAAGCTTTGCTGCGATTTTATTGGCGACGATTTGGACTATTCCCACCTTCGGATTGTTTGTAACCTCATTTAGACCTAGTACCGGCATAAATACTTCAGGCTGGTGGACGGTACTCACGAAACCAGAGTTCACACTAGAGAACTACTCACGAGTTTTATTTGAAGGTAGAGGAGCAACCCCACCTTTAAGTCAGTATTTTTTGAATACCTTTGCAATCGTGGTTCCTTCAACAATAATTCCAATCACCATCGCCATTTTTGCTGCCTACGCAATCGCTTGGTTTGACTTCAAAGGTCGCAACTTCATCTTTTTCTCAATATTTGCGCTGCAGGTCATCCCACTTCAGATGTCTCTCATCCCGCTTTTGCAGCTCTTCTCAGGTGGTTTACACATAGGTAGCGTTACGGTCATTCCAAGTTTTGGCATAACTGGAACCTTTATTCCTATTTGGTTGGCTCACACAATGTTTGGACTTCCCTTAGCAATTTTCTTGCTACATAACTTCATCGCCCAATTACCTCGAGAGTTGATTGAGGCGGCACGAGTCGATGGAGCCGACTACTTCAAGCTCTTTCGTCAGATAGTTTTACCACTGAGTATTCCGGCGATTGCCTCATTTGCCATATTTCAATTCCTTTGGGTGTGGAATGACCTGTTGGTGGCTTTGACATTTGGTGGAGGAAAGCGAGAAATCGCCCCGCTCATGGTGAGGTTGGCTGAGATGACAGGAACTCGAGGAGGGGATTGGGAACTACTAACTGCTGGCGCATTTGTGTCGATACTTGTTCCAGTCGCTGTTTTCTTTGCCCTGCAACGGTATTTTGTGCGGGGATTGTTAGCTGGATCCGTTAAAGGATAACCATTCAAAGTTACTTAAAGTTATCGCCCTGAAGTGGCATACTGCTGGTTATGACCAATTCGGCCAGTGTTAGTTCGATAAGTGCTATGTCTCTGCAAGATCTACGAAATCGAAAAAGTGTTAAGTGGCGACAGTTTCCATCTGATGTACTGCCTCTTCCAGTTGCAGAGATGGATTTCCCAATCGCAGAACCAATAAAACTTTCCTTAAGAGACATGATTGAAAGATCGGATACCGGATATCTAGGGCCGTTTCCGGAGATGTTCGATGCCTTTGCAGGTTTCGCTAAACAAAGATGGAACTGGAATGTCGATGTTTCACAGATGAGAATTGCTACTGATGTCGGGGTAGGAACAGTAGAGGTAATCCGCACACTCATTAATCCGGGAGATCGAGTGATGCTTAACTCTCCCGTTTACGACAACATGTGGCGTTGGGTTGCTGAGGTAAAAGCAACCTTGGTTGATGTTCCACTCACGGAGAGTAACCTGAATTATTATCTTGATCTAGATGGGATAGAGCGTGAGTATCAAAAAGGGATCAAGGTTCACATTCTTTGTCATCCCCATAATCCCGTCGGTGTTATCTTTTCTAAGGAGATTTTGGCAAAACTTGCTGATTTAGCAGTTAAGTATCAAGTCAAAATAATTAGCGATGAAATTCACGGCCCACTTACTTATGAGCCAAACTCTTTTACTCCATTTCTAGCGGTCAGCGATGCGGCTCGCGAAATAGGGATTACCGTAACCAGCGCCAGCAAAGGATTTAACTTGGCTGGGTTGAAATGTGCATTGATCATTACTAGCTCTCAAGAGCTAAAAGAGAAAATCAATTCCATGCCGATTTCAGTAGCTTTTCGCGCCTCACTTTTCGGCGCGGTCGCGGCAACGGCGGCTTTTAGAGACTCATCGGCTTGGCTTGATGGAGTAATTGCTACTTTGAATGAGAATCGGAATCTAGTTAGAGGGCTAATTGATTCCCAATTACCGGCAATTGGCTATCGAATTCCAGATTTTGGTTATCTTGCTTGGTTAGATCTTTCAAATCTTGGTTTGGGTGAGGATCCCACAAAGACTATTCTGGAACGGGGCAAGTTGGCTATAAATGGTGGAGTTATGTATGGTCCAAAACATACGAGCTTTGCCCGTCTGAATTTTGGAACCAGCCCAGAGATTATTACAGAGGCTTTCCATCGAATTCAAAAAAGCCTATAAAAGTTAAAAGAAACAGGGCAGAAGATTGTGAAAACGGATTACGACGCGATCGTTATTGGAAGTGGTCACAACGGTTTGGTAGCGGCTTGTTATCTGGCAAAGGCCGGCAAGCGGGTTCTGATACTCGAGAAAAGTGATTATGTTGGTGGGGCCACAACCAGTATCTCTGCCTTTAAAGGAGTTGATGCAAAGCTTTCCCGTTATTCCTATTTAGTGGCTTTGCTTCCAGATCAGATAATTACGGATTTGTCACTCAATTTTGAATGTTTGAGTCGATCCGTTTCCACTTATGCTCCTTATTATGATGAAACAGACCAGGGATTATTAATTAATCGAGTCTTTGATCAGGAAAGCCATGAATCAATGGAGTTGTTAACCGGTGGTCGCGATGAGGCGCAAGCTTGGATCAATTTCTACTCAGCAGTTCAAGAGTTCGCAGGTGTTTTAGCTCCGACTTTTTTGCAGCCACTTCCTATGGCTTCAGAAGTGCAGGAAATGGTCGACCCTCTAACCTGGGTGGAGTTGGTTGAAAATACCTTGGGCCAGACCCTGCATGACAACTTTTATGATGATCTAGTTAAGGGAATAGTTTTAACTGATGGATTAATCGGCACGTTCACCAGCGCGGATAACCATGCTGCCAACATATGCTTTCTCTATCATCTAGTCGGAAATGGGACTGGAGAGTGGAAGGTTCCTAAAGGCGGAATGGGTGCTTTGGTCGCCGAACTAAAGAGACGTTGTGAAGAGTTGGGAGTTTCGATAAAAACAGAGACCGAAGTGGTGTCGGTAATAGAAAACACTAAATCTGTAGAGGTAGTAACAAAAGCGGGCGAAAGTTTCACCAGCCAAGTGCTGCTAGCAAACTGTGCGCCAAAAGTACTTGAGAAGATTGCGGGAGTTCCTGCTCCGGAGCTTCTTGACGGTTCACAGTTAAAGGTAAATATGGTTTTACGAGAGCTTCCTAAGCTGAGGAGTGGGATTGACCCGAGGAAGGCTTTCGCCGGCACATTTAGAATTAACGAAAGCTTTCATCAATTAGAGAGAGCTTATGAGCAAGCCTTGGAAGGCAAAGTGCCAAATGAGATACCTGCCGAGATGTATTGCCACACAATTACAGATCCATCGATCATGGATGAAAGCCTGGTTAAACAGGGTTTTCACACCTTAACTCTATTTGCTTTGCACTTACCAGCTTCTCTATTTGATAAAGATCATGATGCGGTCAAAGAGATTGCGGTAAAAAGAGTTTTGGATTCACTCAATGAGTATCTAGAGAAACCAATTCAGGATTACTTGGCAAAAGACAGCGACGGCAATCCATGTATTGAGGCTAAAACCCCACAAGAACTTGAGCTTGCACTTGGCCTACCGCGGGGCAACATTTTCCATGGCAATCTCCAATTTCCTTGGAAAGCGGAGGAGGATGACAGGAAATGGGGCGTTGAAACAGAGTCAAAGCGGATATTTATCGCTGGCTCAGGAGCGGTTCGTGGGGGTGGAGTGTCTGGCATAGCTGGTCATAATGCGGCGATGGCCGCCTTGGAAAGTTTTGCTCAACTGGCGTAGGCTTAACATTGTGATTAAAGCGATGCGCAGAATAACTGCATTTGTAGCTTTGTTGGCGGTGGCTTTCAAAGGAGTTCTCTCATTCTTGTCCTGGGTAGAAAAACAGGATGAAGCACAAGCGGTATGGAATGATGATGAAGATCGTGAAGAAGAGTTGGAAGAGGCTTTCTAGTGAGCCAAGCCAATACTCCGGTTTACATCCCAGGTAGCTGCAATCTTGGAAAAGAAGAGATCAAACGTCGCCAACTAGTGGCAATTCTCGGACTAATTCTTTCTATTTCAACATTTATTGGTTTAGTTGGTAGCGACGCGCCCGCCTCCGCGCGTTGGGGCATGTTTATTCCGCTGATGGTTTTCTCGATCGGGCTTATTCAATCCAGAAGAAAGTTCTGTTTAGCTTATGGTTTTATGGGAACTTTCAATCTGGGTAAGTTGGGAGATTTGTCGCGTGTCCAAAATCCAGAGGACCGTAAGGCCGATAGGAAGACCGCGCTGTCGATTCTGTTGCAAGCGGCTGGATTGGCCCTCAGCATCACCCTGGCGTTGGTTTTACTCCCTCTATAAATCTTAAAAATCTCCATTGAGTTCCACTCTCCTTGAGAGTACTGTCTTTCTCGAAAGCTATCGGAGTCAAAATCCTTAGAGGTAAGTAGCTTTAGGAGTAGAGATGCAGATAATTGTTCATAACCATGGTGATGGCTTAGCAATTGATTTCAGTGAAATCAGCAAGGAAAGACTGGATCGATTGACCCGTTTCAATATTCCGATTGACCGCATTGATGTCGATGTCAGACATGAATCAAATCCTCACTTTGGAAGAAAGTCCCATCGAGTAACGCTCACTACCCATGGCGCAGGTCCTCTATTCCGCGCCGAAGGCGAGGGATTTAATGACTTGGCAGCCTTTGATGAAGCCGCGGAGGCGCTAGAGCTTCAATTGAGAAAAAAGCATGAACG
>JBJOIM010000014.1:0-16160 GCA_046047175.1 Actinomycetota bacterium
CGAGCGGGACCTCTTCAACTGCATATGTAATTGAGATTCCAAACCTTGATCCATCCCCAAAATATGGCTCAAAAACCTCTGCTAAATATGAGGTTGCTAGGACCAACTCTTTAATGCCCGAGTTGCGCGCTTTAACAATCTGATGCTCAGTAACTGGCTTTCCTGCTACTCGCAACATCGGCTTTGGTGTGCTGTTGGTAAGTGGCGCTAGACGGGTGCCCTTTCCGCCAACTAGCAAAATACCTTTAGTGACCATTATCAGGCACTCAAACGTTTCGCAGCTTCATTTATTTTTTCATCAGTTGCAGTGAGTGCAATACGAACATGGCGTGCACCTTTATCTCCATAGAAACTTCCCGGAGTTACCAGCACCCCCCGATCAGCAAACCATGCAACGGTTTGCCAATCCTCTTCACCACGACTGCACCACAGATATAGCCCAGCCTCTGAAAACTCAACTTTAAACCCCAAACCCTCAAGTGTTTGTCGCAGAACGGCACGACGTTTTTTGTAACGCTCTGCTTGTTGCTGAACATGGGTTTCGTCCTTTAAAGCTGCAGCGGTTGCTAACTGCACAGGAAGGGGAACCATCATCCCCATATGTTTTCTGATTTCTAACAATTGTTTTATGAGTTTGGCATCACCTGCGATAAATGATCCTCGGTAACCGGCGAGATTTGAACGTTTTGATAATGAGTGAATCGCCAATATGCCTTTGTTATCTCCCGAAGCCAGTGATAACACCGATCGGCCCTGCTTGGTATCTGGGAAAGAGAGATAGCATTCATCGCTAGCAAGCACTGAACCAGATTTTCGTGACCACTCGATTGCAGCCATTAACTCTGCATCATTATGCACTCTGCCAGTTGGATTTGAAGGCGAGTTGATCCATGCCAAATCAATGCCATCCAAGGGCCAATTAGAAGCATCTATATCTACCTCAACTACCTCAGCGCCTGCCAAAATACCGCCAACTCGATAAGTGGGATAGGCAATCTCGGGAATCAAAACTCTTTTCGCCTGAAGTAAAAACGGCAGCAACGCTACGATCTCTTTTGAGCCAATAGTCGGTAAAACATCAAACTCTCCAGTAGCACCCAGAACCTCGCTACAGTAACGATGCAACTCTGTTCTTAACTCTGCAGCTCCAGTAGTTACTGGATAGCTCGGAGAATTGGAGTTGGCTCTAAGCGCTTCTTGAATGAACTCTGGAGTTGGATCAACCGGGGTGCCTTGCGATAAATCAATGATTCCTTGCGGGTGGGAGCGTGCTCTTTGCCCGTATGGAGCTAGAGCATCCCAAGGAAAATCAGGAAGCTTGATAAAAACCCCTTATTCAGCCGGCTTCTTTTGAATTTGAAGGAGTTTGGGATGATCCTTTGAAATCGGCCCTACCTTGCTGGCACCACCAGGAGATCCGACTTCATCAAAGAACTCTGCATTTACCTCTTTGTAATCACTCCATTGGGAGGGAACATCATCTTCATAATAAATAGCCTCAACTGGGCATACCGGCTCGCAAGCCCCGCAATCCACACACTCATCAGGCTGGATATACATCATGCGATCGCCTTCGTAGATGCAATCGACTGGACACTCTTCGATACATGACTTGTCCTTTACATCCACACATGGAAGCGCAATCACATAAGTCATGTTCTACTCCTCAAACTCTTGATGGGCATTCTGGAATGGCCTTGGTGACTCAACGGCCCATATCCTACAGAATAGGCGGGTATGAAGCGCGAGATGACGGAGCCCCGGACGCTTAGTATTTATGACACCCTAACGAGGCAGATGGCTGGGGTAAGCAGTTCTGACGGCGAAAGCATTCGCATTTATTGCTGTGGTCCGACGGTTTACAGAGATGCTCATGTTGGAAATTTAAGAACATTTCTATTGGGAGATTTGGTAAAACGAGTCTTGGAGTTTTCCGGACATAAGGTCAAGTTGATTCAAAACATTACCGATGTCGGGCACATGAGTGATGATTTTGAAGAGGACAAAATGTTGTCCCAATCAAAATTAGAAAAACGCGACCCATTTGCGATTGCTAGGGATTACGAGGCCAGATTTCACACCGATCTAGCAGCACTTAATATCTTGCCTGCAGATAAATATCCCCGTGCTAGTGAATGTATTGATTTAATGATTGAGCATATTAAGAAACTGATTGCGATGGATTATGCCTATGTTGGAGATGATAATTCGGTTTACTTCTCCGCCGCCAAATTTGCCAGCTATGGAGAGTTGAGTGGTAATCGCCTGGATGCTCTAAAGCCAGGACACAGATATGAGTACAGCGAAGGTGGTGCTAAGAGATTTCATGCGGATTGGGCGCTTTGGAAAGCTGCTGGCAACCGAACCGAGATGATTTGGAATACCCCTTGGGGAATGGGGTTCCCGGGATGGCACATCGAATGTTCCGCTATGTCATTACATTATTTAAATGGACATGTTGATCTCCATATCGGTGGCATTGATCTTCGTTTTCCACATCATGAAAATGAACGTGCTCAATCAAACCCTCTAGTGCAAGAGAGTTCTGGCGACTCAGAAGCGGTTTCACTTTGGCTTCACGGGGAGCATCTTCTTTTTGAAGGGCGCAAAATGTCCAAGAGTGCAGGGAATGTGGTTTTAGTTAGTGATGTAATACAAAAAGGAATCGATCCGCTAGCCGTTAGATTTTGCTTTTTGGAGAACCGCTACCGCAGCCAGATGGATCTTTCTTGGGCTTCAATCAATGCCGCCTATGCGACACTGCAACGTTGGCGTGAAAAGTATCAACAATGGAGGGTTGTTGGCGCAACCGAAACCAGCCGCGCTAAAGAGCTGGTTGAGGCAATGTTGCAGGATTTTCTAAATGATCTTGATACCCCTAGAGCCATGCTGAAACTACGAGCGGTGGAGAAAGAATTTGAGTTAGAGGATAGTGAAAGGGTCTACATTTTTGAGTCAGTTGATGAGTTATTTGGGCTAAAACTGCTACAGCTTCCGACTAGAGAGTTAAGCGTGGAGCTCAGAAAACTTCTTGAGGAGAGAGTTGCAGCGAGAGATGCTAAGGAATTCGCTAGAAGCGATGAGCTTAGAGAGATACTACTCGAAAATGGTATTGAGGTAAGAGATACCAGCGCGGGCCAAAGTTGGAAGTGGATCAGATTTTAATTTTACGAATTAAGGTAATAAAACAAATTAAAATTCCACCAAATACCAGAGTATTGCCATAGAGGTTAGCTTCAATTAAAACCTCTCCCCCATTACCTAAAGTTGAGGCGCGGACAATTACCGCAAGCCAGCCCAAGATAAAAGCTATTTGAGAGCCCTTACTCCGGTTCATGTTGGTAACCATTTTCAGACCCAGCAAAAGCGCAAAAATGGAGATTAGTAATCCGGCAGGGCGGTAAGAGTTATGCAGAAAAGTTCCCGAAACTCCAACTAATGCACCAAATAGTAGGTTCAATAAAAATCTCATATTTAATTACCTGAAGCAGAGATTCCGGAGAAGAGATCAATCTCGCGGCCATCAGCATTGAGATCCTGCCCTTTCTCTCCATAAACCAAGCGGTAAAACTCCTGTCCCCACACCTTGAAACCCAAGTTATCCGAAAGCGCAAAGAAGGGTCCATCAACTGATATTTGAGTTGGATGCGCCTTCATCGCCTGCATTTTTTGCTCCGCATATTTTTCCGCGTCAATTACCGTTGTTACTACATCATCAGGTTGGGCAAATGGAAAATCCTCCGCTTTATCAACGCCAAAGAACTGGTTGCCCGTGCCTTTCATCGCCTCTATTCCCTGTTCAATAACCGATTTCGGAATAGTGTTCCAGTAGATTTTTTGGATCTCCCATCCTTTAGTCCTAGCTAACTCTGCAGCGCGCATAGCAACTCTGTGGGCCTGTATGTGATCGGGATGTCCATATCCACCAATTTCATCGTAGGTAACCATTACCTGTGGCTTTACCTCAAGAATTATCTCCACCAGGTGCGCAGCGGCTTCTTCTAAATCAGCATTCCAAAAATTATCGGAGCGCTTATTGGGTTCCGTGTCCATCATTCCGCTGTCTCTATAGGTTTTGTGTGGCGCACCTAAAAAGCGAAAATCTTTTACTCCCAATACCGCCATTGCATCAGCAAGTTCGCCTTCGCGATGTTTACCAAGTTTGTCCTCTTGATTACTAGCCAGGTGTGCCAGTTCTGGAACTAAAACCTCACCCTCTTCACCTCTCGTGCAGGTCACGAGCGTAACTTTCGCTCCACGCTCAACATAGAGCGCCATCGTGGCACCGTTGTTGATGGTTTCATCATCGGGGTGAGCGTGTACCAGCAGAAGTCGAAGATTTTCCATTATGGGAACAAAGCGTACTGGTTCCTATTAGTTAATTCCCATTCAATCTCGTACGATGAAGCCGATGAGCACTTCTGAAAGATTAGATGGCCGCGCACGATTGCCAAGGGATGAGCGGCGCGCCCTTCTGCTATCTGCCGCACTTGAGGTTTTCACAGTCTCAGGCTTCCATGCTGCATCAATGGATGACATCGCAGATCGTGCAGAGGTTAGTAAACCTGTTCTTTATCAACACTTTCCTTCGAAGCTAGATCTTTATTTAGCGGTCTTAGATGTGCATATTGATTCTCTGGTTTTTGCGATTCAGAAAGCAATTGCCTCTACCAAGGAAAACAAGAATCGCGTTAAAGCAACGGTTGATGCTTACTTTGGTTTTATTGATTCAGAAGGCGGAGCCTTCAGATTACTTTTCGAAAGTGATATGAATGTTGAGCCGCAAGTTAGGCAACGGCTAAACCGCATGACTTATGACTGTGCCGCAGCAGTTAGCGCTGTCATTTCCATTGATACCGGCTTACCAAAAGAGGAATCGATGATGTTGGCTATTGGTCTGATCGGTTGCGTTCAGATAACTGCCCGTCACTGGCTAGAAAAAGATGGCAAAATCGATCGAGATCAGGCCTCAGCTATGGTCACCAATCTCATGTGGCGCGGTATATCTGGATTCCCGAAACAGAGTTAGTGCTTTAAATCGCGCAAATTTCACATAATCTTTAGGATGGGTCTATGACAACAAAGAAGAGTGCAGCCGGCAAAGGCGAGAGCGCAAAATCTGAGGTTCGCATCTCAGTTGCCGATCAAGTCCGAGAGTTAACCATTGAAACCGCAGCTGATCGTGAAGAGGTGGTTGCTTTAATTACCAAAGCTTTAGATGCCGCTCAACCACTCATTCTCACAGATACTCGTGGCCGCCAATACGTTGTTCCAGCCAACAAGATTGGTTCAGTTGAAATTGGTGATATCTCTGAGCGTCGCGTCGGATTTGCCGGCGCTTAGAACAGCTCTAATTTCTCCAACAACGTATAAGTAACTTCTCTATAAAGCGCTGCAACTTCACTGTGATTTCCAGTGGTTAAAAAGGATTTTCCGCCGGCCTGTGACTCACTCACAGTCGCATCTCGGGATAAAGCTGGTTCAAGAATTTCAAAATCCTCTGCCAAATACTCAGGAATCTCCAAACTCTCAGAGTTAAGCTGCATCGTAATTAATAGATGAGGTTTCTTCTGGAATCCACCGGCAATTACAAACTCTTTCGCGTGCAGTGCGCCCCGGATTGGCAAGATCTCAAGAGTCGTGGGGATAACCACTAAGTCAGCCAATTGAGCGAAATACTGCAAAAGGTGATCTGGAGCCGAAGCGGTATCGATTATTACCAAATCAAAATCCTTGGTCACTTCCCGGAATCTCTCCGGCGACATTAATTTTTCTAATTCGAGGTTACTTAGTCGAGAAGATGATGACAGTAATGAAACCCGCTCCCCCGTGCGTATCAAAGCTGTTTCCAGCGGGTACTCCACGGATAAAAACTCCTTAGTTGTAACCCGAGGGTTTTCAATGCCATTTATAAAGGTCAAAGCAGCATTGGGGTCTGCATCAATTATCAAAACCTTCTTTCCGTATTCAGTTGCAGCAACAGCAAATGCCAAAGCAGAAGTTGTTTTTCCCACTCCACCAGCTAGATTTGTAACGAGAATTAACTTCATGATGAACTTTGATCCTTAACTCTCTCAATCTTGAAATTTTGAGGTTGTCTGAGTGATTCAGGAAGAAATAGCAGAGCCTTTCTTGTGGCCTTCAAAGCCAGATCTGTTGCATTGTCTTGGCCAGGAACAGTTGGCCAGCCATATAACTTTCGAGCCCATCGCGGTAATGCCGCAGCCGCCAATGAGGTAATTCCACCCCAAAGTGGCGCAATTGGGGTACCAAATCTAAGTAATGGTGGCAGAGGTGGCAATGCAATAAATAAGGCAGCTCTCTTTGCATCATCGGATGCAGACAGCTTGGGCATTATTTCTTGGAAGTAGTTGTCCATCTCTTGTACAGATCTAGGAACTAACCGATTTTCTATTCCAACTAACTCTGCAAAGACAATCATTTCATCAACATAAAGATCTTGCTCCATTTTTGAGAGATTCAATCCAGAACGCAATGCAGTGTCTAGAAAAGCATCGACCATCGCCATGTGCACCCAAAGCAGTAACTCTGGTTCATCAACCTTTAGCATCTCATGAACTCTTCGAACTCGCGCAGCTAATTTATCTGCTTCGGACTTGCTGCCAAAGGTTAGAGTTCCAACATAATCTCCGGTGCGTTGCAGTCGACCCCAAGCATCCTCACGGAAATTGGAATGAGCAGCTACTCCAGCCATCGCTTTGGGATGCAGAGCCTGCTCTAGAAGTGCTCTGATTCCACCTACAAACATGGCGGTATCGGAGTGAACCCGCCAAGTTACGGAGTTTGAAGTGAAATATCCCTCGGTCACACCGAGAATAATTCCTTAATTCCTGTCATTAGCATCTCGAAAGCAATCGCCGCGGTTAAAAGTCCGGCTACCTTGGCAAGCAACATCACACCTGACTCTTTAATCAGGGAGACAACATGGGTGGAGAACATAAGAGTTAGCCCAATAATTAAATGCGCTCCAATAACAGCTAAAGACAGGGCCAGGGTCATGGAGGTGCTTTCCACCTCCTGAGCAAAAAGCATGATGGTAACGATTGCGCCCGGGCCTGCGAGAAGTGGGGTGCCCAATGGAACTAGAGCCAGATTCTTCTTTGCACCCTCATCATCTTTGTGATCATTGCCTTTTAGTAACTCAAGTGAGACCAAAAGCAATAGCAATCCACCAGCGCCTTTAAGGGCGGGCATTGAGATATCCAAGTAACCCACAATAAACTGCCCGAAAAGTGCAAATATAGTAATTACAAACAACGAGGTAGCAGCTGCTTGCCATGCTAATAAGGTGCGCTCCGCTCGGCTACGATTTCCCAAAACCCCAAGAAAAACTGGAGTTGCTCCTGGCGGATCAAGAATTACAAGTAAGGTAACAAAAGCCTGCAACCCGAAGGTAATTGTTGTTACATCATTCATCTGGAGATAACCCTTCTGGCATTTGCTCTGGCTTCCAAAGCCTCCCAATGAGCAGGATTTGTGGTGTTTTCAGCAAGTTGATTCATTTTACCGGTGCCGTGATAATCGCTAGAGCCTGTGACAATTAAATCTCGTTCGATTGCCAGTCTCAATAGCTCACTCTTTTCTAATTCAGAGTGATCTCGATGATCAACTTCAACTCCATCTAAACCTGCGGCAATTAATTGGTCAAACAAATCCAGACTTATGGTTCTACCTCTTTGAGAGGCAAGTGGATGGGCAATAATAGCAACTCCCCCAGCGGCCTTAATTAATTTAATGGCATCGATTGGAGATGGCGAGTAATGATTTATGTAGTACTTGGATTTGTTGTGTAACAAAGCGGCAAATGCTTCCTCTCTAGAAGCAACATGTCCCCGTGCTACTAATGCATCAGCTAAATGAGGACGACCAAGGGTGGCATCATCTCTCTTTTGGGCATAAACCTCCGCCAAAGTGATCTCAATTCCAGCCTCATTTAACCTGTCAACTATCTTCTCCATGCGAGACAGTCTGTTCTCGCGGGTCTTTTCCAGCTCTTGAATTAAAGGTTGGTAATTCCCATCAAATAGCAGACCCAACATGTGAATGCTGATGCCATTCTCATCTTGACAGGAGATTTCCGAACCCAATACCAGCTGCATACTGGAGTTTGAGGGGTGATTAAGTAGCGCTGATGAGGCTTCAGCCCAACCACGTATTGTGTCGTGATCGGTAAGTGCAAGCACATCAATTCTTTTGTTGATCGCCTTATCAATTAACTGCGATGGAGAATCAGTTCCATCGCTGGCATTGGTGTGGGTATGTAGATCAATCAACACGTGAACAAGGCTACCGCTTATCCTCCGCTTTACTTCGCAATACGAATATTCCGCAACCAATCAACAAAAGAACCAGGCCAGGAATTGTTCCTGCGGGTGGTAATTGATCCAGCCACCAATAAGCCAACACCGCACCAACCGGAACTTCGAAAAACACGATCAGAGAAACCACAGCTGGAGAAACCCGCTTTAGCACCAAGTTAAACATCGTATGTCCCAGAATCTGAGCACCACCAATTAGAGCAAGTAGTAGCCACCACTCTCTTGCCGAAAAGCCGATTAACTCTGTGCTTGAAAAGATTGCAATCGGAAGAGTTGTTGCGGCACAAACAAAATAGCAGATTGAGGTATATGTGGATGTGGTGAGTTGACGCTGCGCTTTCGCTCCCAACATGACATACAGCGCAGCTAATGCAGCACAGGCAATAGCCGCTAAATCTCCTAGAAAAGCTCGTCTTGATATTTGAAAATCAACACCAGTGATAATCAATACGCCAACAAAACTTGTTACCATTCCTAGCCACGCTTGGCGCGGGATGTGACCTCCGGTTCGCTTAACAAAATACGCAGCAAAAATCGGTTGTAATGCGGTTAGAGCGGTTCCTGCCGCAACGCTGGTAAAACGCATAGCGATAAAGAAGCCTATGAAGTGAAAGGCAAGCACAACACCGGCTAGGGCAGACCACTTAATAGCCTCACGATTTTTGACATCACTCCACTCTGCTTTTCGTAATGCAAATGGCAGCATCAAAAGCGAGCCACCTAAATTGCGCCAAAAAATCAGGGCCAAAATCGGCATAGTACTTAGGGCGATAACTGGCCCCGAGGTCCCTATGCCGATAATTCCCAAAATTAATAGTGGGATATCGCGGCCAACCGGAAGTTGAGTATGGAAATTACTCGAAAGAGACTTTCCCGAATTCGAGGTGGTCATGGCACAAACCTACTATCGGCTAGCCTTTACCCATGGAGGTACCTGATGCGCCAAGCAGAGTTAACACGGATATTTCTGGCCAAGCTGGCCGGTACTCCAGTATTTGATCCCAACGCTGAAAGAGTCGGCAAGATCCGTGATGCCGTTGCATCTATCAGACAGGACAACCTGGCGCCGAGAATTCTCGGATTCATTGTAGAAGTTCCCCAACGTCGCAAGATTTTTATTCCTATCACACGCATTACCTCAATTGATGATGGTGGAGTATTCATCACCGGGTCTTTAAATATTCGCAGATATCAACAACGTCATGGCGAATTGCTATTACTAGAAACCTTATTAGATCACCCCACACGTTTACTGGAATCTGGCAAAACTGTGGTTATAGAAGATATTGGCATGGAGCGTAAAGAAAACAAAGATTGGTATGCCTCCTATATTCATGTCTTGAAGCGGGCTGGAACCTTCCGTCGTGGAATCAGCACTACCGTTAATTGGTCAGATGTCGAGTTTGATTCCGCACATCACGCAGTCAATTTGGCAGCTGTCCAAGAGGATATAAATCTATTGCCGGCGCAAGAGGTAGCAGCCGCACTGCATGAGTTGGATGTTGAACGTCAGACTGAAATCGCTCGCACGATGGATGATGAAAAATTAGCTGATGTTTTAGAGGAGATGGATGATGCTGATCGTGTTGCGTTAGTGTCACAACTGGAAGGTGAATTAGTCGCTGATGTATTGAGTGAAATGGCACCGGATGATGCGGCCGATGTTTTGCGTGAGGTTGGTGCAGAGAAGGCAGAGTCGCTTCTCAATCTGATGGAGGAGGATGAGGCGCAAGATGTACGTCGCCTCATGGAGTATGAAGATTTCTCTGCAGGCGGCATGATGACAACAGATCCCGTCATCTTGAGCACCGATTCAACCGTTGCAGAGGCGTTAGCCGCTGTAAGAAACAAGGATTTAGCTCCTTCTTCAGCAGCGCAGGTCTTTGTTTGTCGAGCTCCGCTTGAAACCCCAACTGGCAGATTGGTTGGAGTAGTTCATGTACAGCGCTTACTTCGCGAACCTCCGGCTTTAACCCTAGGAATAGTTGCTGAAAAGGAAACCAACGCTATTTCTCCGGACTCCTCGTTAAATGATGTTGTCAAGCACTTAGCTAATTACAACTTGATTGCAGCTCCAGTGGTTGATGAAAATGAAAGATTATTGGGAGCGGTAACCGTTGATGATGTACTTGATCACCTATTACCGGCCAACTGGCGCAGCGCGTAAAGGGAGGGAATGTAATGGCTCGTATTTCTAGATTAGAGACTCCAAGGGAATCACGTCGCGCCCTGCGTCCTAATTATGATCCTGAAACCTTTGGACAGATCTCTGAAAAGTTTGCCAGATTTATCGGAACCGCCAGGTTCCTGGTTTATATGACGGTTTTTGTGACCGCATGGGTCTTATGGAACACACTTGGGCCTACTGATCTTAGATTTGATAACTACCCTTTTATTTTCCTAACTCTGCTGCTTTCACTCCAAGCATCTTATGCCGCTCCTTTAATTCTCTTGGCGCAAAATCGTCAAGCTGATCGTGATCGAGTTACCTCTCAAGAGGATAGAGCGAGAGATGAACGCAACTTGGCCGTTACCGAGTTCATGGTTCGAGAGATTGCTGCGATGCGTAAGGAGTTAGTAGCTGAGATTAAGGAGTTACTGGAGGAAAAATCAGGTACTAACACCTAGTCGAACACCAAGAAGTGATTTCTTCCTTGGCGCTAACGCATCAACAATTTTGAAAAACTCTTGAGCCGCCGGTGAATCTGGATCTTGCCAAACTATAGGTTTGCCCGAGTCGCCACCTTCTCGTAGTTGCATCTCAAATGGAATCTCTCCAACCAAAGGCACCTGTGCGCCCACCAAGGTACTGAGTCGATTAGCGGTCTCTTCTCCGCCCCCTGATCCAAAGAGCGCAACTTTCGCGCCAGTATTTGCATCGTTGTACGCAGACATATTCTCAATTACCCCAATGATGTGCTGTTTGAGTTGGTGGGCAATTCTTCCTGCTCGTTCAGCAACTTCAGCGGCTGCAATTTGAGGTGTAGTTACAACAACAATTTCTGAGGCTGGGATTAACTGACCAAGAGAGATAGCAATATCGCCGGTACCTGGAGGTAGATCTAGAAGTAGAAAATCCAAATCGCCCCAGTAAGCATCGCTTAGCAATTGCTCCAAAACTCTATGTAGCAAAGGCCCGCGGTAGGCAACTGGATCAGCTCGATCCGGTTTAAACATCTCGATGGAGACCACTTTGATGCCATTCACTTCGATTGGGATAAATGTTTGATCGATAGCGGTTGGTCTCTGTCCTTCGATGCCGAACAACCTTGGAATTGAATGTCCATAGACATCAGCATCTAACACACCTACTTTAAATCCACGTGTGGAAAGTGCGGCCGCAAGATTTACCGTAACGGATGATTTTCCAACTCCACCTTTACCTGAGGAGATGCCCCAGACTCGAGTTAATGAATCGGGCTGGGCAAATGGAATAAATTTCTCTCTTCCGCCGCGCAGTAATTTCTTTACGTTATCTCTTTGCGCTTCATTCATAACACCAAACTCAAGGGAAACTTGATTTACCGCTGAAACTTTCAGTACCGCTTCAGTGACATCTTTTTGCAGACGATCACGCATGGGACAGCCAGAGATAGTCAGAAGAATTTTTATCTCAGCCTTGCCATCAGAAAAATCAACCTTTTCTACCATACCCAAATCTGGCAGTGGTCGATGTAGCTCTGGGTCTGAAACCGTTGCTAGTGCAGCATTAATCTCTTGAATTACAGCTGAGGTCACAATAAGTCCGGATCTATTTTGGCAACCTCTTTAATATCCTTACTTTGGCGTTTAATCTCGCCGACAACAGGTTTTACCTCGCCTTTAACGTCATCCATCGCGTTGCCAATAACCTTCTTTGCCAAGTTCTTCGGGGTCAGATCTGTTACATCTAAATCTTCAAAGCCTGGTCCGAGGTTCTCCTTCAACTCCTTTGAGGCGTATGAAGTGAAGTTGCGTACCTTGTGTAAAAATCGAGCGAAATCTCGAGCTGCGTTGGGAAGTTTGTCAGGGCCAACTAGGAATAGCCCAAGGACGACAAGTCCGAGAAACTCCCCCATGCCAATTCCAAACATCTACCTATCCTAATGTTTCAACTTTTGTAGCGATGAGGACCCCATCGCCCACCGGCAACAAAATCGGTAGCCATTGATTTGGCGACTCTTTAATGACCTTTATTGCCTCTTTGTAGGCAATGGTCTCTGGATCACGTTGGGTTGGATCAGCTACCTTGCCGGCAAGAAGAGCTCGATCAATAACTAAAACTCCACCGGGACGAAGTGAGCGATAAGCGTTCTCAATGCTCTCAAGTAAATCTGAACTGCCTCGCAAAACAAATATGTCATAAAGACTATCCGCCAATTTGCCCACTATTTCACGGCTATTTCCAGTAATTAAACGGTAGCGAGAGGCGTTAATACCAGCTTCATCAAATGCTTGCTTTGCAAGTTTTGCATTTTCCACTTCATCATCGATTGAGGTCAGCAAACCTTTTTGCGCCAAACTCTGAAAGATCCACAATCCGCTTACGCCAGCACCTGTTCCCACTTCAACTATGGCATGGGCGCCAATCAAGTGAGTTAAGTATCGAAGTAAAGAGCCAACGGCCGGAGTTGTGTCATATGTTCCGATATCCACGCCACGTGCCCGCGCTCTTTGCATTATTTCAGTTTCTGGCACAAAAGAGTTTGCGTAAGGCTTCATATCACCACGGTTTGCCAAAAGCTTCTCTGTAAAAGCCTTGTCACCAATCTCCGGAATCACAGTCCGGCAATCCATTCCGTCAGCAAACGGACTCCGTAGCCGGTTCCACCTTTAACATTTTCCCCAGCATCAACCTCTGAACGGGCCGGTCCAGCAATATCTAAATGCGCCCACTTACGTTTTCCGACGAACTTCTCAAGGAATAGCGCGGCGGTAACGGAACCACCTTGAAATTTAAATTTATCCGCAGTGTGATTGTAATCAGCTATATCGCTTGTTAATGCAACATCGTAATCATCAACTAGTGGCATGTGCCAAATGCGATCTCCAGTGAAATCACTTAGAGCTGAAAGTTGGTTAGCCAACTTTTTATCCCGGGTATACATCGCCCCGTAAAAACGGCTCAATCCAAGCGTCGCAGCCCCAGTTAATGTTGCAACATCGATTAAGTAATCAGGATCTAAATTTTTGTCAGCGTAAGCCAAGCCATCTGCCAAAACTAGTCGGCCTTCCGCATCAGTATTTATTACCTCTACCGTTGTTCCACCGTAATGGGTAATGACATCAGAAGGTCTTTGCGATGTACCAGAAAGTGCATTTTCGGCCAGCATCAATAAGGTGGTAACCCGCACGGGTAGTTTTAACTCTGCGGCTGCAATAGTGGTCATTAAAACCGCGGCAGCACCAGACATATCGCTTTTCATCGCAGTCATAGTGTCATACGGGCGTTTTAATGAAACTCCACCAGTATCAAAGGTAATTCCCTTGCCTACCAGCACGACATGAAGTGGATTCTTAACTCCGCGTGGCTTATATGAAACCTCCACAAATCTTGGTGGGTTTTTCTGACTTGAGTTTCCTACCGCACGAAGACCGCCAAACTCTGACAACTCTTTGCCGGACATAACCTTCACAGACAAGGCATTGTTTTTGGCAAACTTCTTGGCTTGTTCCGCCATCCAGCTGGGAGATTTAATATTTGATGGAGTGTGGATTAGATCTCTAGCTTTCCAAGTAGCTTCAAGTAACACATAGGAACGCTCACAAACTGGAGCAAAATCCCCTAGCAAATTAATCTCTGGTGTATCTGGCTTTGGAGAACTTTTCTGGCTCCAGGAATAGGTTGCAAGAGCAGTACCTAGGTAATGAACCTGCGCTTCTTTATCATTTTCCGCTAACAAGGAAATCAAATTTGCCTTACTTGCTCTTACCTTACGTCCTAAAGCGGTCGCTGCCTTTCGAATTTCACTCTCTGAGCGATTGCCAACTGCAACCAAAATAATTCTCTTTACTTCATCCTCTAAAACTGGAATATCAATTAACTCACCAGCTTTGCCGGTGATACCAGCTCCATGTTTCTTGATTTCGTTGTTAAATGAAATATTAAATATTTCTTCTAAAGATTTAATATCTTTTTTGCTTTTATCGACCTGCAGATCGCCATCTTTTGAAATTAAAGGTAGTGCGACATGGGTGAAACCTTTAAAAAACTGCTCCGAGAGTTGTTTCGGATTCTTGACCGATCCGAGTTTCGGAATCGGTCGGATCACTTCTTTAGAAGTGCAATCGAGGCGTTTAGTACATCAGCCAAGTTTCGAGCTTCTTCTTGATTTAGCTCGACTACCAGTCTTCCGCCACCTTCTAATGGAATGCGCATAACTAGGCTGCGGGCCTCCTTGGTAACTTCCATTGGTCCATCGCCAGTGCGGGGTTTCATGGCTGCCATTGGTGGGGCCCTTTCTCTAGATTAGCTTGCGCTAACTCTCTGCAAGGTTCGAATTATCTCGTATCTAGCTACCTAAGGGGAAATTGAAAGCCGAGCTCAATCGCGCTCTGCCTGACGCCAGAACTGCGCTCACAGCACCTTCCGGTACCCCAATTTTGCCTGCAATTTCAGCGGTGGAAAGTTGGCGCATGTAATGCAGGGTCAATACCACCCGCTCCTCTTCAGGTAGCGAGTCGATTAACTCTGCCAATGTCGGCGTTTCCACAACCTTAAGGTTACTGGCTGGCGTGGAAACAGGTAGCTAACTCGTGGCGCAGCTACGTGCGAACTTCCTGAGGGAATAGGTAACAGCAAGGATTATGCCGGGCTTGAGCAAAGCCAACACCAACTTTGGGGCCGCAATCTTTTCATACCAATCAAATCTAACTTTGTCCTGTGAAATTTGAGTCAAACGAAACTCCCCGACACCCTTAATCCATTTGCCGTAATGATCAACTGCGCAAAATTTTGGCGGCTCCCATTGGGTAACCCGCATTTTGTCTAACACGCCAAACTTTCCAAACCCGGTGAAGGCTGAGATTTCTGTTCCTACTCCAGAGGCTCCACCGTTATCAACGCTAGAGTTAACTTTGGTTAACATCATCCATTCGCCTTGAGATTTCCAATCAACTAACTTTTCCCAAACCTTGTCAATATATCCATTAACAGTCACGGTAACTCTAAACTCTTCTAACATTTTACTCTCCTGTTTTAGCTTTAGTTGAAATTTATCGAGCTAACTGGGTTGTCCCGCCTACATGATGCAGCGCCTGCTCGATTTCGGTACACCATTCGACTAACTCATGTTGTCCTGGCTTCATGAAATTCTTATTGGTCAAATCATCTAGCGCCGTGCGCAATGTTTGATAAACACTTGCAGGGTCAAGCACTGCAATCGGCTTATTGTGAAAGCCTAGATAACGTGCCACCCAAATCTCAAAAAACTCTTCTAGGGTTCCAATTCCACCAGGTAGAGCGATAAATCCATCTGATAATTTTTCTATCAATCCTTTACGCTCTCTCATATCAGCAACAACATGAATCTCGCTCGAGTCATGATCTATGAACTCAACCTTCATCAATCTCTCTGGAATGACCCCAATGGTCTTACCGCCAAATTGGCGGGCACCTTTGGCTACCTCTCCCATAACAGAGATCGCCCCACCGCCCCAAACCAACTCATGACCCTGTCGGGCAATTGCCGCTCCCAAATTAAAACCTAATTGGAGATTCTCTGGAGATACCGCGGTTGATGATGCGCAATAGACAGCTATCTTCATAACTCAACTCTAGATGCTTGATTGAGTTATCTCGGTACCGTATTGGTAGCGTTTGCCCATGGTTGAATCACAAGG
>JBJOIM010000015.1:0-17264 GCA_046047175.1 Actinomycetota bacterium
CTGTAACCCAGTAAGCCATTTACTACCCTGACCATGAGGAGCAACAACTAATTCAATTGTTCCGCCATATTGCCCACGGTCGCTTGATCGATATATAGCAAAAGCACGACGCAAAATCATTGATGAGTTGCTGCCACCAACGGAAATTGCCACGAAATTACCCGGTTTGGCAAAGGTAGCCATATCGCCGACCGCAAAGACAATGTGATGATAAGCACCAACTTTTTTATTGGAGATAATCTCAACCGAACGTTGTTGTGCCTTCTTGTTAATGCTGGTCATAACTGGTGCCACTCTTGAATAGCTTTAGCGGTGAGTCCACCATGTTGTAACGCCCGAATTCCTTCAACGGCAGCCTTCAATCCCGGAACGGTGGTTATGCAGGGTACAGCTCTCTGTACCGCAGCCGTACGGATTAATCTGCCATCTCTTTGCGCTCCACGACCAAAAGGAGTGTTTATCACTAATGAGATCTCACCTTTATTGATTAAATCCACAGCCGAGATTGAATCGGGGTTCTCTGATTTATCTGCATGTTTTGCAACTAACTCAGTCTCCACTCCGTTGGAGTTCAAAAGGTTATGGGTACCGACAGTGGCGTAAATTTTAAAACCTAACTCTGCCAACTCTTTGACCGCCGTAATTGAATTACTCTTGTCTTTATCTGACAAAGAGATAAAGATTGAGCCTTGCCTGGGAAGTGGACCGAAGGCTGCAATCTGACTCTTAGCAAAAGCTGCTCCGAAACTATTTGCAATACCCATTACCTCACCAGTTGATTTCATCTCCGGTCCGAGAACAGAATCCACGCCCTGACCATCAACTCTTCTAAAGCGATTCCAAGGCAGTACCGCCTCTTTCACTGATATGCCTGTCGCAATACCGACGTTATTGGAAGGCAAAATCCCCTCAACCTTCAAATCGGCAATGCTTCTCCCACCTGCAATCAAGGCTGCCGCCTTAGCAACCTGTACACCTGTGGCCTTGCTAACGAAGGGAACGGTTCTAGACGCGCGGGGGTTAGCTTCAATGACAAATAATTGACTTTTTGAAACCGCGAATTGAATATTTATCAATCCTCTAACGCCAACCGCCTGTGCCAACTTCAAAGTCGCACTCTCGATTTCCTTTAAAATATCAGGCGATAAGGACTGCGCCGGAATTACGCAGGCTGAATCGCCTGAGTGAACGCCCGCCTCCTCAACATGTTCCATTATTCCCGCCAGATACAGGTCAACACCGTCAAAAACCGCATCAACATCGACCTCAATCGCATCATCTAAGAACTTATCGATCAGCACAGGATGTTCCGGATTAATCTTGGTAGCAATTTCAATGTATTCAGAGAGTGATGAATCATCATAAACAATCTGCATACCTCTTCCACCCAATACGAAGGATGGCCGGACCAAGACGGGATAACCGATTCTTTGTGCCACCTCCAGCGCCTCTTGATAGGAAAACGCTGTTCCAAAGGCCGGTGCCTTCAAATTAGTGGCATTCAAAATTTCGCCAAACTTTCCACGATCTTCAGCTAAAGCAATCGCCTCAGGTGCAGTTCCCAGAATTGGCACTCCAGCCTCTTTCAAACCTGCGGCTAAGCCGAGCGGGGTTTGTCCACCTAATTGAACAATTACACCGGCGACCGGACCAGCCTTTAACTCCGCCTCATATATCTCTAGAACATCCTCCAAAGTCAAAGGTTCAAAATAAAGTCGATCTGAGGTGTCGTAATCAGTGGATACCGTTTCTGGGTTGCAGTTCACCATAATTGTGTCGAAGCCCGCTTTACTTAAAGCAAAGCAAGCGTGCACGCATGAGTAATCAAACTCAATTCCTTGACCGATACGATTAGGACCGCTACCTAGAATTAGCACCGCAGGTCGGGTTCGAGGTTTGACTTCACTCTCTAAATCATAAGTTGAGTAATGATATGGAGTGAAGGCTTCAAACTCTCCAGCGCAGGTATCTACCGTTTTATATACCGGTAAAACCTCAAGACGATGGCGTTGTCTATAAATATCTTGCGCGTTTTGACCGCGTAACTCCGCAATCTGAAAGTCTGAAAAACCCAACCTCTTCGCCGAATACAACAGCGCAGAATCCAGTTCAGCAGCGGCCCTTAACTCAAAGGCCATTTCATTTATCAATGCGATTTGCTGTAAGAACCAGGGGTCGATTCCAGATATATCGTGTACCTGCTCAATGCTTACTCCTAGAGCTAACGCTCGCTGCACCTGTATCAGTCGATTTTCGGTGGGAACCCCAATCTTTGAAAGTAACTCCTCTCTAGTATCCGAGAAGTTCCATCTAAATGCGGACTCCTTCTTTTCCAAAGAACGCATCGCTTTTTGCAAAGCCTCTGGAAAAGAGCGGCCGAAAGCCATGGCCTCTCCAACGCTCTTCATAGTAGTAGTGAGTCGTGGATCTGCCTCTGTGAACTTTTCAAAAGCAAATCGTGGGATTTTTACAACTATGTAATCCAATGTGGGCTCAAAGGAAGCTGGGGTTTGCTTTGTAATGTCATTCGGAATCTCATCCAAAGAGTAGCCAATAGCTAATTTTGTGGCGATTTTCGCGATAGGAAATCCAGTCGCTTTTGAGGCGAGCGCACTACTTCGAGAAACCCGTGGATTCATCTCAATTACAACGATGCGGCCATTCTTTGGATTTACCGCAAATTGAATATTGCATCCGCCGGTTGCTACTCCAACTTCGCGGATGATGTCGATGCTCAAATCTCTTAACCTCTGGAATTCAACATCGGTCAATGTGAGCGCAGGTGCAACAGTTATGGAATCACCAGTGTGCACTCCCATAGGATCAATGTTCTCGATACTGCAAACAATCACAACATTGTCATGATTGTCCCGCATCACCTCAAGCTCATACTCCTTCCAGCCGATAATTGATTCCTCAAGTAAAACCTCATTTACAGGACTAAATCTCAACCCAGCTCCAGCTATTTGCTCTAACTCAGCTTTGGAATAAGCGATACCGCTACCTAAACCACCCATAGTAAAAGATGGTCTAACCACAACTGGATAGTTTAAAACTTCGGCCGCGGACAGGCATTCATCCATAGTGTGACAGATGATTGACTTTGCCGATTCGCCTCCAACCTTCTCCACAATAGCCCGAAACTCTTCGCGGTTCTCTCCCCTGCGAATTGCGGCAACATCAGCTCCAATAAGTTTGGTGTTGTATTTTTCCAAAATACCTGCTTCATATAAGGATATTGCGGCATTTAGCGCGGTTTGTCCTCCAAGTGTTGCCAGTATTGCTGACGGTTTCTCTTTGGCGATTACTTGTTCGAGAAACTCCGGGGTTATTGGTTCGATATATGTTGCATCTGCAAACTCTGGGTCAGTCATGATTGTTGCCGGATTCGAGTTCACGAGAATGACCCTGATTCCCTCTGCCTTTAAAACTCGACAGGCTTGAGTTCCAGAGTAATCAAATTCGCACGCTTGTCCGATAACGATCGGACCACTACCAATTACTAGGACGCTATCTATTGATTTATCTTTAGGCATTCTCTTCCAACACTTTCAAGAAATCATCAAAGAGATAGTTTGCATCATGTGGTCCGGCAGCTGCCTCTGGGTGATACTGAACGGAGAAGGCAGGGCGATCAATCAACTTCAACCCTTCTACCACTCCATCATTTAGACAAACGTGGGTCACCATTCCTGGACCGTACACAGTCGTAAAAATGCCATCCGTAGGAGCCTCTACAGCGAAGCCATGATTTTGAGCGGTTATCTCGACTCGATTCTTCTCTTTGTTAAGTACTGGTTGATTAATCCCGCGATGTCCGAAACGCAATTTATATGTATCAAAACCTAATGCGCGACCTAAAATCTGGTGACCAAAACAAATTCCAAATACTGGGAATGACTCTTCCAGCGCACTTCTAACTAGCTGCACCACGGAATCCATAGTTGAAGGATCACCCGGACCATTTGAAAGGAAAAGACCATCGAAGTGGTTGGCCCTTAACTCTGCGAAGGTTGTGGTCGCAGGCAACATGTGAACCTCTATGCCGCGCTGGGACATATTTCGCGGGGTGGCCGCCTTTATCCCCAAATCTAACGCTGCAACCTTAAATTTTCTTGCTCCAACAGCAGGAACAACGTAACTATCTGTAGTGGTGACATCATCGACCAGATAAGCGCCCGACATCTGTTCGCTGTTTCTTACCTTCACAACCATCTCTTCTCGAGATAGTTTGGTATCAGAGAAGATTCCCACTCGCATGGCACCTCTATCCCGCAGATGCAGCGTCAGCGCTCTGGTATCAACACCACTAATTCCTACTACCTGATTTTTAATCAAGTCATCTTCCAAACTTCTCTGCGAACGCCAATTAGAAACAGTCGGCGATGGATTGCGGACCACAAACCCGCTTACCCAAATCCGGCGCGACTCGTCATCCTCCGAGTTCATTCCGGTATTTCCGATGTGAGGAGCGGTCATCACTACAACCTGTTTATAGTAAGAAGGGTCGGTAAGAGTCTCTTGATATCCAGTCATTCCTGTTGAAAAGACGGCTTCGCCAAAAGCTTCCCCTGTGCAAGCCCAAGACTCTCCTTCAAAAATCCGGCCATCATCTAGGACTAGATAAGCAACGCTCACGCGCCCTCCCGTCCCTGATGATCTCGATCGTAAACCAGCACGCTATTATGGAAGGTTTTCTCCACGACCGCAGGTAACTCCATGCCATTGTAGGGTGTGTTTTTGCTCTTAGATTTCAATTCGCCAGCGTCAACCTTCCAAGTTTTATTTAGATCTACCAAAACAAAGTTGGCTGTTCGCCCCACAGTTAACTCTCCGTGGTTTTCATATCTGGCTAGCTTTGCAGGTGCGATAGACATTCGCTGCCACAAATCAGCGACGCTCATCAATCCGGATTTAACCATTGCTAGATAACAGATTGAGAAGGCGGTTTCTAAGCCCAACATTCCGAAGGCGGCAGCGCTCCACTCACAATCTTTATTTTCCTGCGGGTGGGGTGCATGATCGGTTGCGACAATATCAATTGTGCCATCCGCCAAACCTCTCCTGAGCGCTTGAACATCACTTTCAGTTCGCAACGGTGGATTAACTTTGTAAGTGGCGTCATAGGTGGCAGCCATCTCATCAGTTAGTAATAAATGGTGTGGGGTAACCTCTGCAGTAACTTTAACGCCACGCAACTTTGCTTGTCTCACCAGCTCGATCCCTCCAGCGGTGGTCAGATGGCAAATATGCAATCTGCTTTTTACATGTTCCGCAAGCAAAATATCGCGCGCGATAATTGCCTCTTCAGCTACTGCAGGCCAACCCTTTAAACCTAACCGTGCGGAAACCTCACCCTCATTCATTTGCGCATTTTCAGTTAATCGCGGATCCTGCGCATGCTGCGCCACGACACCATCAAATAGCTTCACGTACTCCAGAGCGCGACGCATAACAAGTGGATCAGCTACGCAATAACCATCATCACTGAATATTCTCACCCGAGCCTCAGATTGATTCATGGCAACTAATTCAGCCAGTTGTTCACCTTTTTGTCCGACAGTAACCGCGCCAATCGGAAAAACATCACAAAGCCCGTGGGTTTTTCCTAATCGATATACCTGCTCTACTACACCTGCAGTATCAGCAACTGGCAAGGTATTTGGCATAGCTGAGATCACTGTGTAACCACCAGCAACTGCGGCCTGACTTGCAGTTAAAACAGTTTCCGCATCCTCTCGCCCCGGCTCTCTTAAATGGGTGTGGAGATCCACTAAGCCAGGCATCAGGGTTAAACCCTTTGCATCTAACTCTGAATATGTTTGATGAAGACCGCTTTTATCAACTACTTGACCATCGGAAATTGCGAGCTCAACATCTTTACCCTGCAAATCAAGAGCATTTTTGATTAACCATGAGTTCATGATTGTTCTCCGATCTGGAGCGCGAGATCTCGTGAAGTAGCGCCTCCAATTAGCAGATATAGAACCGCCATGCGCACACTAACGCCGTTGGCGACCTGCTCCACAATCACCGATCTCTTAGAGTCAGCACCTTCGGCGGTAATTTCTAGGCCTCGATTCATAGGACCCGGATGCATAACTATCGCCGACTCCTTCATCGCAGCAATGCGCGCCGCGTTTAATCCAAAGTTGCGGGCGTATTCACGTTCCGACGGGAAGAATAAGTCCTCCATTCTTTCCTTCTGGACCCGCAGCATCATGACCGCATCGCATTCGGCTATGACCTCATCGATTGCGAAACTTACTTGAGCACCCCAATGCTCTACTCCGACTGGAAGCAAGGTGGGAGGAGCTACTAGAACTACAGTTGCTCCTAGTTTTTGGAGCAATAGAACATTGGATCTAGCAACCCGCGAATGAAGAACATCGCCAACCACGGCAATTTTCAATCCAGCCAAATCACCCTGATCCTTCTTTAAATGTCTTCTTATAGTGAAAGCATCAAGCAGGGCCTGCGTCGGATGTTCATGAGTTCCGTCTCCGGCATTAATAACCGCTCCATCAATCCAACGCTTTCTGGCAAGTTGTGCAGGTGCTCCAGATGAACCATGTCTAATGATTACCGCATCCGCACCCATTGCCTGAAGTGTTAATGCGGTGTCCTTTAAACTTTCGCCCTTACTAACACTTGATCCTTTAGCGGAAAAATTAATAACATCGGCAGACAATCTCTTTGCGGCGGCCTCAAATGAGATCCGAGTTCTAGTTGAATCTTCAAAGAACAGGTTTACAACGGTACGCCCTCTCAAGGTTGGGAACTTACGGTTTGATGAATCGGATAGAGCGGAGAGTTGCACGGCAGTATTTAAAATCTCCAGAGCATCATCCTTAGTTAAATCATTAATTGAAAGTAAGTCGCGCATCACATCGACCTACCTTCGATTTTTACCTCATCAAATCCATCAATCTCAGAGAGGTTTACCTTTACAGATTCGGCTTTAGCGGTTGGAATGTTTTTACCTACGAAATCCGCTCGAATCGGAAGTTCACGATGGCCGCGATCTATCAGTACCGCTAACTGAACCGTTTTTGGTCGGCCTAACTCATTTAAAGCATCAAGTGCCGCTCTAACGGTGCGTCCTGAGAAAAAAACATCATCAACCAACACCACATGCTTTGCATCTATCCCAGTTTTTGGCAGTTGGGTCGGGGTCAGCGGCCGAGGAGCTCGCAACCGAAGATCATCTCGGAACATGGTTATATCCAAAGTACCCAAGGCAACTTCGGCCTTTTCAATACCCAAGATCTCCTGCGCTAAACGCTGAGCGATCACGACCCCGCGTGTAGGTATACCGAGAAGTATTACCTCGCTTGAACCGTGATTTTTTTCAAGTATTTCATGGGCGATACGACGTAGAGCACGCGCGATTTCCGCGGCATTTAACACAACACTCATTTAAGCTCCTTCGCCGCCTCACAGGACGGATCGTTAAAGGTTGGCTAACCCTAGCACCCGATGCAACTCTCTGTGGAAAAGTTAAATCTCGGTTGGGCCACCTGGCTAGCCTCCCCGCATGTCCACCCCACCAGCCATCGCCATGAGATTGCGACAGATCCGTCAACAACAAGGTCTCACCCTCAAACAGGTCGAAATACGTTCAAGAGGCAAGTGGAAGGCGGTTGTGGTTGGTTCTTATGAACGCGGTTCAAGATCCCTGAGCATATCTAGGGCTCAAGAGCTCTGTGATTTCTATGGTGTACCACTCTCTCAATTATTCAATTCTACGGAGAAAGCAGCTGAATCAGAGTTGCCTTATCTTTGGCGAATTGATCTTAGAAAACTTCGCAGCTACGAGGGATTTCCCGATCTTTTTGTTGAGCAAATTACCTCACTTATCTCGTATTTAACCCTCAAACGAGATGATTGGAATGGTGAAATACTAACAATTAGAGTTTCAGACATTGAGACACTGCAAATAATTACCCAAAAGACAGCTTCCGACCTCTATAACGCGCTACTAAATAGAGAGCTGATACTAAAGCGCTAAATCAACCTTAATCTCATTAATTTTACTTAGAACTCCATTAATGTACTTGCTGGATTCATCAGTGGATAAGGTTTGCGCCAATTCAAGCGCTTCATCTATAGCAACAGCCGGAGGAACATCTTTAGACCATAGCAACTCATAGATTGACAGGCGGAGAATATTTCTATCGATGACAGGCATGCGATCCATGTCCCAGCCCTGTGAGTATGTGATGATCAATTCATCGATTTTTCTGCGGTGCTCTTCAACTCCTGCGATCAGCTCCCTTGTGAAATCCCGAATTAAGAACTCAACTTGATCCTGTCTTTGCAGCAATAAACTCTGAGCTGAACTTTTCCGAATATCAGCTTCGTAAAGCAGATCCAGTGCCGTTTTTCTAGCCTTCGAGCGGGCGCTCACTTAATTTGCGCGTCCTAGATATTCGCCAGTACGAGTATCTACTAGAACTACCTCGTCTTGCTTGATGAAAAGAGGAACTTGAATAGTAATACCGGTTTCTAGAGTTGCTGGTTTAGAACCTGCAGAGGAACGGTCTCCCTGCAAACCTGGCTCTGTGTAGGTGATTTTCAATGGCACGTTTGCAGGTAACTCAACATACAGTGGATTTCCCTCATGGACCGCAACGATCGCGTCGGTATTTTCCAACATATAGTTCGCGGCTTCTCCAACGGTTTCAGGAGCTATCGAAATTTGGTCGTAAGTTGTTGAATCCATGAAGACAAAACCGGATGGATCCTTATACAAGAACTGCATATCGCGCTTTTCAAGAATGGCTACATCAACTTTTACGCCTGCATTGAAGGTCTTTTCAACAACTTTTCCAGAAAGAACATTTTTTAACTTGGTTCTAACGAAAGCTGGACCTTTGCCTGGTTTTACGTGTTGGAAGTCGACAACATTCCAAAGCTGACCTTCGATATCCAAGGTCATGCCGTTTTTTAAGTCATTTGTGGTAGCCATGACGCCGAAGGTTACACGTCATAGTTATTTTTCACTAATTTCCCAGCAACCCCTTCATCGCCCGAATAGCCAAACGGTATGAATCTAGGCCAAAGCCCGCGATTGTTCCGGCGACCACTCCTGAAACAACGGAGGTATGACGAAACTCTTCACGTGATAGTGGATTTGAAATATGTACCTCGATGCATGGAGCCTTCAACATAACAACCGCGTCGCGAATCGCATATGAGTAATGAGTAAATGCGGCTGGATTGAAAATTACTGGGATCTTCTTGTCGGCAGCCTCATGTAACCAGGAGATAAGCTCCGCCTCGTCATTGCTCTGTCGGATATCGGGTGAGAAACCTAGTTCTTGCGCCGCGTTATCTACTGCAGCGCAGATATCCTGATAATGGATATCACCATAAAAGGATTTCTCCCGCAGATCTAGTCGGTTCAGATTAGGTCCATTAAGGACTAGCAAATGCACAGCCATAATCTACTCTCCAATCACCTCTAGATAAATACTCTTTAACAGATCTTCATCGACCGCTTCAATTCGATCTAGGGACCCTACTGCGCTTAACCCTACAAACCTTAGGCCACCACTCCCCTTTTTCTTGTCTGATTGCATTAGTTGATAAATTTCATCCCAAGCATCTTTTCCATATTTCGTTGGAAGATTGCAACGTTCAAGAAGCTTTGTGTGTTGCTTTACTACTGCACCATCCAGCCCTAATTTCTTTTTGGAAAGCTCCGCGGCAAAGATTAAACCGATGGATATGGCCTCTCCATGTCTTAACTGATAGTTACTATGTTTCTCAACCGCATGCCCAAGCGTGTGACCATAATTTAGGATCTCTCTAAGAAAGGATTCTTTAAAGTCCTGTGATACCACCTCTGCCTTTACCTGGGCCGCTCGCCAAATAAGTTCGGAACGGTTTAAAACGGGATCAGCTTCACAAAGTTCGAGAATCTTGGGATCAGAGATAAAGCCACATTTAATAACCTCAGCCATTCCGGCGTTGATATCTCGATCTGGCAAGCTCGACAAGAACTCCTCATTTATCAAGACCGCAAGAGGAGAGTGAAATGATCCAGCCAAATTTTTGCCAGCGGCCAGATTAATGCCAGTTTTTCCACCAATCGCAGCATCAACCATTCCGGCAAGGGAGGTGGGAACGGCGATCCATGAAATACCACGCAAATAAGTTGCGGCCAGAAAACCGACTAGGTCAGTTGTTGCTCCGCCGCCAATACCGATTAGAACTCCAGATCTTCCAATCCCCAACTCAGAAAGTTGATTAAGGACCGAGAGGTAAACCTCACCACTTTTTTGGAGTTCACCATCCGGGAGGGTGATTACCCCCCATTCCTTGGGAAGATTCCCAATTCGAGCGACAAGACTCTCTGGAGTAAGAACGCAAACTTCTCTATCTCCCACCAATTCGACAAGAGGTTTTTCTAGTTGATCAATAAAACGGATTTGATAACTATGTTCGGCGGAAATATTGATGGTTCTCATTTGTTGAGTTCCTCCATCACAATTTCAGCAACCTCATTTACCTTTCGGTTGTCAGTAGAAACTTGATATTTGGCGAGTGATTCATAGATTGGTTTTCGGTGTTCCATCAGTGAGAGCCATTGTTGTCTTGGGTTGCCCAGTAAAAGTGGACGGTCTCTGTTGAATCCGATGCGAGGTGCAGCATTTGAAATTGATACCTCGAGATACACAACGCGGTTCATTTCCCTCAAGACCGACTGAGTATCTGCATCCAGCACCGCTCCTCCACCTAATGAGATCACACAATCCGGTTGCTGCAAGGCCTCTAGAACAACCTCTTTTTCCAGTGCTCTAAAATGTTGCTCGCCATCCTCCAGGAAAATTTCACTAATCTTTTTGTCACTCCGCTTCTCAATCATCTCATCGGTATCGATAAATACTCGGTTCATGCGCTTGGCCAGATTCTTACCAATAGAGGACTTGCCTGCACCTGGTGGACCAATCAGCACGATAGATTCCATAAACTACTTGATAGACATATTCTTGAGATAGCTATCGATATTTCTTTTTGTCTCACCCAAACTATCTCCGCCGAACTTCTCAGTAATTGCATCAGCCAGAACTAGTGCAACCATCGCCTCTGCAACTATTCCAGCCGCTGGCACAGCGCACACATCTGATCTTTGATTAATCGCCTTTGCCGCTTCGCCATTTGAGGTATCAATGGTGTCCAATGCCTTTGGCACGGTAGAGATTGGCTTCATTGCTGCGCGAACCCTTAATACCTCGCCAGTTGTCATTCCGCCTTCTGTTCCACCAGCTCGGCCAGTGCGTCTTCTTATTTGTCCAGAAGAATCTCTTTCAATTTCATCATGTGCCTGGCTGCCGCGACGGGTAGCGGTTGTAAAGCCATCACCAATTTCTACACCCTTTATCGCTTGAATACCCATCAAGGCTCCCGCTAATCTCGAATCAATCCTTCTATCCCAGTGCACATGTGATCCCAATCCGGGTGGAAGGTTGTAAGCGAGAACCTCCACTACACCACCCAACGTGTCGCCATTTGCATGAGCATCATTAATCTCCGCAATCATGGCCCTAGATGAATCTGGAAAAGCACAACGAACCTCATCTTCATCAATAACTCTCTGCGCATCTATGGCGGGTACATCGTAATCCTCTGGAATTGAGGCTTTACCAATTGATACAACATGACTTAATACCTCAATACCGGCAACTTGCCTTAAGAAACTTCTCGCTACTGCACCCAAAGCAACTCGGGCAGCTGTTTCACGGGCTGATGCACGTTCCAAAACTGGACGCGCATCTGAAAAATCATATTTCTGCATTCCAACTAAATCCGCATGCCCTGGCCGTGGTCGCGTTAGAGGAGCATTTCTTCCCAAACTCTCGATCTCTTTTGGATCAACATGATCGGCTGACATGACTTTTTCCCATTTGGGCCACTCAGAGTTTCCGACCTCTATTGCGATTGGTCCGCCTTGAGTCATGCCATGACGTATTCCACCAATGATTGTGACCTTGTCCGCCTCAAAGTTTTGTCGGGCTCCTCGGCCAAAACCTAATCGGCGGCGGCGGAGATCCTCATCAATATCTTGCGAAGTGATCTGAACTGAGGCCGGCATGCCTTCAAGAACTCCAACCAGAGCAGGTCCGTGAGATTCACCAGCTGTCAACCAACGCATTGACCAAGTATCGCAGACTATATGCGTTCCACGGTGTCAAATTAAGGTGGCCGCCATAACTGATATGAACATAAAGGGAGCAAATGGCACCGAATCGCTCGAAAATTTACGTAGTCGCCCCCAAAGTACAAAGCCGCTAGCCAGACACCAGGATATGAAATTGACAAGCAGGGTCTCCGAAAATCTGATCTCCTGCACCCCTAAATACAAACCAATCAATAAGGAGAGTCGTACATCGCCAAATCCGATTTGGCCTCGCGAGAAAACAAAAAGTAGAAGGTAGAGAGTTAGATTGAATACTCCAACTAAAAGAGCGTCGGAGCTGATCCAAGGGGTAAGCGTGACAATCGCTAGATAAACATCTTTGCGACGAACTCTATGAAAACGAATATCATGAACGCCGATTCGAATCGCCCAAAAGCAGAAATGCAGAGAGAGCACTTACTCAAATTAACAACCGTATTTTTAGCGCTTAGAAGTTTTCCACAGCCACTAGCGCTGATTTAAAAGAGCCAAAACCTCAGCGAAGGTGGTGTCGAAATCCAAGCTCTTTCCAGTCATGAGCTGAAATTGATACAAGGCCTGTGCCGTTAGAAGCTCCAGCCCCGAGATAACTGGTTTGCCAAATCTCATCTGTGCTGCGGTAAGTGCTGGCGGCCAAGGAGCGTATATAGCATCCATTAGAACCGAAGATCCAGGAAATTTCTCAGTTAACTCAACAACACCACTATTTGGTACGGTGTTGATCACCAAATCAAAGCTATCCCAATCTCTGAATGCATCCCAATCCATAAACTCAACTTGAACTCTTCCTGCTGCCTGTAACAACTTTGCATCACGCTTGTTATCTCTTCTTAGAACTTTAATCTTAAGCTCTCTTCCAACTGAAACTCTCTCTAGAGCGCAGATTGCTGTGCGTGCAGTAGCACCAGCCCCGATCATAAAGATGGAGTTGAAGGAGTGTCTAGACAAAAGATATTCAAAGGCCAAAAGGTCAGTGCTGAGAGCATGCCAACTCCCATCTTTTCTATAAATGGTGTTGGCTGATTGAATTTGTTTAGCTACATCATCCAAAATCAGAAGATCAGAGAGTTGGCGATCGCAGACAGATTCCTTTAAAGGCATCGTCAGCGAAAATCCGAACCATTGCTGGGTTTCAGTTAATGCGCTTCTAATCCACTCTTTGAATTCTGCCTCCTTAACCTCAACAGCAATGTACTCATACTTCAAAGAGTGTTTACGGTACAGATAGTTATGGATGGTCGGTGAGAGTGAGTGAGCTATTGGAGAACCCAATACAGCAGCTGTATTTCTCATTCAAATAATCCTGCCCTGAAATTCCTCTTGTACTCTGCTTTCCAGACCAAGAATTCATCATAGGAGTTCGTAAACCGAGTCTCACCTGGCTTGACCGTCACAAAATACAACCAATCACCTTGTGTTGGATTCAAGGCGGCTTGAATGGCCTCGAGGGTTGGGCTACCTATTGGGGTAGGCGGAAGTCCTAGATAAATATAGGTGTTGTATTTACTTTGCACCTTTGCTTGACTCAATGAAACCCTTATTTCACCCCGAGTTTTTAAGGCGTAATGAACTGTTGAATCAAATTGGAGAGGCATTCCTTTCTCAATTCGATTGTAGATAACCCTTGCAACCTGTCCGAAAACCTCTGGCGTCCCCTCGCTCTCAACTAATGAGGCGATAATCATCAAATCGTAGGGAGAGAATTTGGAGTTTTCTTCCCAAGATATATCTCTTGTGATCCATTTAAACTTCTCAATCATTGCGCCAATTATCTCTTCAGCGGCTACCCCTTTGTTAAAAGAGTATTGCGCTGGATATAGAAATCCTTCTATTCCGTATTGAGAAAATGGCGCTGCAAGTTTTAGCTCTTTGTAGGCTTTATCAATATCGGAAGCGGATAGTCCAAAGGTGATGAGTGATTCTCTAATCTCCATCCAACGTGCACCATCTCGCACCTCTATAAGATTGGGAATTCTCTTAGGATCCAGGAGTTGATTCAAAGCCTGCTTGGCAGGGATTCTCGTTTCTAGAAGGTGTTCGCCTGGAGCAATTCGAGCCGCTCTCTCATCGACAACCGCGGCCCGAAAAAAAGCTAAAGATGACTTAACCACATCGAGGTTCTCCAATTTTTCAGCAATTTCAGAACCACTTTCACCCGGAAGTATCTCAACAATAACCTCTGGACCGGGTTTGCCTTCCGAATAGTCTGGAGCTTGGGCAACACCGCCATTTAAACTTCTTAGAGTTAAGGTGAATAGCACTATAAATATCCCGGCGCCGATTAATCTGATTAGAGCAGGAGTACTAATAATCCTTTTAACTGATTGGTTCATAACCAGCCAATTCATTATTTAAACGCTCCGAATTGAGAGCAAACTCTAGAATTTCCACAGCAGCTAATTGGTCAATGTTTGTTCGGTTTGGTTTGGTTTGATTGGGAGTTAACTTTGAGCTCGCCGACTTAGTTGTTAGCCTCTCATCTAATAACCGCAACCATACTGAATCTCCCAATTCTTGCCGCAGCTTTCCTACTTCAACTCTCACCTTTGCGGCAGCTGCACCTTCTGCACCTGACAGATGCAGTGGCAGACCAAAATAAACAACGACAACCTCTTCACTCTTAACAATCTGTGCCAACTTAGAAATGTAATCTTCGCCGGAAACAGTTGAGTACGGCGAAGCAAGCATCCCCGTCACATCTGAAATAGCCACTCCGGTCCGCACATCACCTATATCGACAGCCAGGCGACGACCCAACGGCAGCATCACTACAGTTTTCTAATTGCTTCTTTTATTGCGGTAAGCGCAACCGAGATCTGTTTACTATCTACTCCGCCACCTTGAGCAAAGTCATCTTTGCCTCCTCCGCCGCCGCCTAAAATTGCTGAGGCATCTTTAACTAAAACTCCAGCTTTAACTCCAGCGGCCCGAGCAGAATCATCCGCAGCAACCACCAAGACCACTTTCTCAGCCCCTTGGCTAGCTAAAGCAACAACTGAATTACTCAATTTACTTCGCAGATCGAGAGCGATAACTCTTAAATCGTCACCTGAGAGATTTGGACTCAATTCATGGGTGATAACTGATAAATTGCCAATCTTTTCAGCATTGGACAACAGATTGGCAGACTCCGATAACGCTTGCTTGGTCTTGATCTGAGCCAACTCTTTTTCAATTTCCTTCATCTTTGAAACAATCTGTGAGATGCGCTCGGGTAGCTCCTCAATCCTGGTCCCTTTTACTATTTCGTTTATGGAGTTGAGGAGAACATGCTCTCTAGCCAAGAATGAATATGCATCTACGCCCACTAGCGCCTCAACACGTCTCACACCTGCACCAATTGAGGATTCACCAAGCAGTTTAACTACACCTAATTGTCCAGATCTAGAAACATGGGTACCGCCACAAAGCTCACGGGCCCAATCTCCGACACTAACCACACGTACAACATCGCCATACTTCTCGCCGAAGAGCGCCATTGCTCCAATAGCTTTCGCATCTGCTTGCGACATCTCTTGAGCAGTAACCTCTAAATCCTCCAATAAAAGAGTATTTACTCGCGCCTCAACCTCATTCAAAGTTGCTGCTGACACCGCTCCAGCGGATGGAAAATCAAATCGGAATCTTCCCGGAGCATTCTCTGATCCAGCTTGCGTGGCGGTCTCCCCCAAAATTTCACGGAACGCTTTATGAACCATGTGAGTTGCGGTGTGCGCTCTTGAGATGCCGCGCCTTCTCTCTAAATCAATCTCAGCAACCTGATTCCCATGAACCCCGCGCCACCCTTCCTCTATGCACGAAAACTCCTGGAATAGGCGCCTGTACATCATCAATCTCAATTAAAGATCCATCATGGGCACGGATTAATCCACCATCAGCTAGTTGGCCGCCGCCTTCAGCATAAAACGGGGTTCGATCCAATATAACTTCAACCTCATCACCTTCATTGGCATGCGAGGCCACCGCTCCATCAATCAAAATTCCCAGAACTTTACCTTCTGTCTGGAAATGACTATAGCCAACAAACTCCAGCTTCTTTCCAAGTTCGGCAATCTTGCGGTACTCAGAGACATCGGTATGTCCGCTCTTTTTCGCCTTTGCATCCGCTTTAGCGCGGTCACGTTGCTCTTTCATCAAACGCTTAAAACTATCGGCATCTATTGCGAGTCCCTGCTCAGATGCCATTTCCAAAGTAAGATCAAAAGGGAAACCATAAGTGTCGTGTAACTTGAATACATCATCACCGGAAAGTTGCTTGCCCCCGGACTTTTTCACAGCAGAGCTGGCTTGATCAAAGATCTGTGTTCCGCTCTTCAAAGTTTGAAGAAACGCCTCTTCCTCGGCGATGGCAACTTTAATAATGCGATCTTGATCTGAGACCAACTCCGGATACTGAGGACCCATAGCCTCAATTGAGGCGACGATTAGCTCTTTCATATTTCGATCTTGAGAACCAAGTAACCTCATGTTGCGGGTGGTGCGGCGCATCATGCGCCGTAGAACGTAGCCTCGGCCTTCATTTCCCGGCGTAACTCCATCACCAATCAACATAGCTGCGGTTCGAGCATGATCTGCAATAACTCTTAAGGAAACATCGCTGGAATCTTCTTTTCCGTACTTAACACCTGATATCTCACTGGCTTTATTCAAAATATGGCGCGTTGTGTCAATCTCGTAAATATTCTCTACACCCTGTAACAAAGCAGCTGTGCGCTCTAGGCCCAGCCCCGTATCAATATTCTTTGCCGGTAGCTCGCCTAAAATTGGATAGCCCTCTTTACCTGGACCATCTCCACGTATGTTTTGCATGAAGACCAGGTTCCAAATTTCTAGATAGCGATCCTCATCTGCGATGGGACCACCCTCTTTGCCATATTGCGCTCCCCTGTCAAAATAAATTTCAGAGCATGGACCGCAAGGGCCTGGAACTCCCATTGACCAGAAATTGTCGGCCATTCCGCGGCGTTGAATTCGATCCTTAGGTACACCAACTTTTCTGTGCCAGATATCCGCCGCTTCATCATCATCAAGATAAACAGTTACCCATAGCTTTTCCTCTGGGAATCCGTAACCACCATCG